>CAIMTB010000181.1 GCA_903844265.1 uncultured Verrucomicrobiota bacterium | reverse complement strand
CGCCGCTGTCGGCATCCCCGAATTCGAGGAGGTCGTTCTGTCCGAAGTAACCCCCGCGGCCGGAGTGGTTGGCGCCGCGCCTGATCCAGCCCATGAGCGTGAATTTGGCGAGGTCATTGAGGTTTGCATTGGAGCCGACATAGCCCGCGTTGCCGTTGAATCCGCCGCCGCTGTTGTCGGACTCGAAGCCTCCGTAGATCGGCGGGCGGGGCCCGTCGGCCTGGCCGTTGACGCCCGGGTTGTAGGACGCGTCGCCGGCTGCTCCGAGGGTGCCGAGGTTCTTCGCCACGGGCAGGGTGGTGGGCGCCGTATAGGCTGGTTCGTCGAGGCGATAGTAGGCGATGGGAACGGAGGACTGGACCAGGGCGCTGTAAGCCGGGCTCGGGCTGGCGGCGATGCCGTTCTTGTAGTGCTTGTCGGCGTCGGCGGCGGTGAGGGCCTTGTCGTAGACCGCGACCTCGTCGGCCATGCCGTTCCACCAAAAGCTATTGTCCGCACGGCCGCCGATGTACATCGGCGCACCTGCGCTGGGGACGTAACTCGGCACGGCGCCTGAGACCGCGAGGACACCGTTCACGTAAAGGACAGCATTGGTGCCGTCGTAGGTTGCCATCACATGGGCCCACGTGCCGACAACCGCGGGGGCTCCTCCCGAGATGTTGATGGCCGGTGTGGTGCCGTTCTGGTTGTACATGCGGAAGCTCCACCCGGTGTCGATCTGGTAGATCAACCAACCGGACCTCGGCGAGGCGAACTGGCCGGAGGAAACCACGCACGTCGGAGCGGCAGTGGTCGTGTCGGCGTTCGGGTTGGCCCAGAACTCAACCGAGAAGGCGGCTTTGGGATTGAGAGCGGCACTGTGCGGGATGCTGACGATGGAGCTGGCGGTGGCATCGAAGGCCGCTCCGGAGTTCGAGGGGTTCCCGACCAGGGCGCCGGGCGTGGGATGGCTCGCGGTCCCGACATAGAAGCCGTTGGCCTCGGCACCGAGGCTGCCGGCATTGATCGCCCGGTCGCCGCCGGGAACGGTGGGTTTCTCATTCAGCCGCCAGTACAATGTCGGGCCCTGAGACAGGACCTTGGATGGATAGTCGGCGTTGGCCGGAACCATTGCAGCGGCGAATGCCGCGGCGCAGGCGACGCAAAGCCAGGGAGGTGTTGTGGAGTATTTCATGGATTGGTTTGTGCTTGTTTATCCGTGCTTGGGCACACTTCTCCAACGGAGAAGCACCTGCTAACAATCGGATCCATCTGTGTCGAGCCGTCAGACGTGAAATGACACTTTCAGGATCTGGACTCTGGGCGAAGGTCCGGCGAGGGAAAGCGGCGACGAGCCGCCGCACTCCATAGGGGTTCAGTACGGATTCGAGGGCGCGAGTCTCCAGGCTTCGAGTGAAGTCGCGTGGGCCTCGCCGCCACGGGAGAAAAGCTTCACCGCCAGGCTGTCCGGGCGGCGCGGGTAGATCCGCCGCATCACGGCCTGTCGGCCCTGGTTGGCGAAGACCTCCACGACGGATTTGTCGATGAAGATACGGAGCTCGAGTTCCTCGTTGCCCGCCAACTCCAGGGGGCCGCCCTCCACGCCCTTCGGGCCATCGCCCAGGCTGGAGCGCATGGTGTCGATCTTGAGCTTCTTGTCGACGGCATCGTAGAAGATGGGGGTCTCCTCCTCGCCTCCCGCCGAGCAGGCTATCTTGATCCCGAATTGGCGGGCGTTCGAAGAACTCATCCGCAGCGAGAGTTCGAGGCTGTTCCCCGAGATTCCGGGCACGGGCAATTCGGTATCGGCTGCGACGGGCAGGTTGGAAAGCTTCCGGGGGTCATAGCGGAGTCGCTCGATCTCGACGGGGGGATTCATGCGCAGGCGGCCGTCGGCGGTGAGTGAGAGGACACGGGGGAGGCTCATGGTGCCCGACCATCCGTAGTCGGTGCGCATCTTGAAGCCCGGGCTGTCGAATATCCAGGCCCACATGATCCGGCGGCCGCTGTCGTCGAGGAGGCTTTCGGGCGCGAAGAAGCTGTTGTCGGCCCAGCTCATCATCTCGTGGAATTCAGGGTGGAACTGTTCGTTCTTCCAGGAGCCGAGATAGTAGCGACAGCCGAGGCGATGACTGATGCAAAGGAGCATGCGTCGGTCGCCGATCTTGAAGAAATCCGCGCAGGACACGTCCTCGTTGATCGAGACCCCGGGCACCGTGTTGCCCATGAGGTCGCCGACGTACTTCCATTCCCCGCCGAGCGTGGGGGCCTTGACGATGCCCGGGTGTTCGCCACCAAAGATCGCGTAGTAGGTATCACCCTCGAGCCATCCGTAGGGATCCCACGATCGGTACTTGTCGTGGAAGGGATCGCCGGGCTTGGTCCTGGGGGTGATGGGATTGGAGTCGAGTTTCTTCCAGTCGTTCAGGTCGTCGTCGATGGCCACCGCCATGGCGTTCCCCTGGTCGACCTGATGATAGCACATCGTGGGGCGGCCGTCCTTGTTGACGAAGCAATTGCCGCTGAACATGCCGGTGACAAGTCCGGTGGGGTGGTGGCGCCAGTGGAACAGGTCGGTGCTCGAGACGTGGCCCCAGTTATGGCCCCGCTTGTCCTGGAAGATATAGAAGAGATGGTATTTCCCCTTCCAATAGATCGCACCGTTCGGGTCGAAGGGCATGCAGCTGCCTTCCGGCGTGACGAAGTGGTAGCCTGGCCGGTAGGGATCGCCGAGCAGCTTCTCCCGCAGCGCCCGCGCGGTGGCGGCCTCGTTCCCGGTCTGGCCGGTCTCCGGCAGGCTGACGGTGGCGATGAGATGGGCGCCACCGCCGCCAAGATGAAGCCTGCCGCCGGCGATCCGCGCATCGCCGACCAGGCTGCTCGAATGGAACCGGTTCAGGCGATCGACCGCACGGCCGTCCTCAAAATCCCACCAGGCGACCGGGCTCGGTTCGGATGCCTTGTTTGGCAGCAGTCCGGCGATCTGTTCCGCGCTCAGGGCAAGGTCGTAGATGCGGGCGTCCTCGATGGAGCCGGCAAATTGGGCGCTGTCGGCCTGATCCAGGTGGCGCTTGCCAAAGACGGCGGCGCTCTGGGTCCCGAAGTCCTGCGGGGCGGAGGCCATGGTGTAGTCGGCGTAGGCCTTGCCGTTGTGATACAGGGTGACCTGCCTGTCCTTGTAGGTGATCGCCACCTGGACCAGGGCGTCCGGGGTGGCGGCGGTCTCGTCGGGCCACGTGGCCTGGGATTGCGAGGTGCGGTGGAGGAAGTCGCTGCCGGCCATCCAGCGCTTCGGAGTGATCTCGCCGAAGACGATGCCGTCGAAATGGGAACGGGTGTCGTCGAGTGTCAGGACGCTGCCGCCGCGTTGTGTGAGATTCGCCGGACTTACCCAGGCCACGAGTGTTTTATCACGGATCGTGGCGGGGGCAGGGGCGGCGAGGGCCTGGGTTGCGATGAGCGCGAGGGTGCCGGCAATGAGTTGGGTGGGCACGGGATTCATCATGGCGGGAGAGTGGGGCTGAGTTGTTCGGGGCGGGTTGGGCGGGAGGTGGATTCCTGCTGGCTACGGCGATAGAGGCTCCGGGCGCTCGAAGGATCGCGTCCCGTCGCGGAGTGCTGCGCGATTGCGGAGTTCCTGCTGGCGCCGGGCCTCGTACTTGACCTGGCGCCATTGGTCCGTGGGATTTGGCTGGAATCCCGGGGCATCCGCCTCGGGGCGGCTGGCGAGTTGTCGGCTGCCGGCCTGGATGATTTCGAGCGCCTCGCGGAAATCGGCGGTGGATCGGTCGGTGAGTTCCTTGAGGCAGGGGCTCAGATCGGGGCGCTCGAAGCTTACCTGCGGACCTCGGTTGCCGGAGTGGCTTGCGTATTGTCTGAGCGGGATCCGGGTGAGTTTCTCGAGCCGCCCGAGTTCGGCGTCGGCGATGGGGGAGCGGCCGCAGAAGTTATCCGGGTAGGCGCAGGCGTAGGTGGGATAGTAGGGAGCATTGAGATCGATCCAGGTGACAAGGCGATCCCAGTCCTCGGGGGTGAGCGTTCCGCCGCAGCGAGGGGTGGACCGGAGGTGGGTGACGAGGCGGCTGGCGTGGGAGCCCCAGGAACCGGCGGGCTGGGTTTCGGACGGGCCTGCGCCGACGACCTTCACGAACTTGCGGCGCCAGATCTCGTTGTAGGACGTGTTGAAGACGAGGTCCCGGTCGGGTGCGAGATTCAACGCGCGGCCGGCTTCGGTGCCGTAGTCATGGCAGCGGACGCAGTTGCGGTTGAGCACGGGCTGGACTTCGGCGAGATAGCTGAATTCGCGGGCGGGTCCGTGCCAGCCGTCGAGGGTGGCCGGGGGTTGGCGCAAGGCGCTGGCGATGCTGGCGGTGGGAGGAGGGGCGGAGCGGCGGTCTTCGTGGCAGCCGACGCAGCCTGTGTGTTCGCCGGGTTGGACCAGGGTGCCGCTGCGCATGGACTGCACCATCATTCCGTCGGCGTCGAGCAGTTGGAAGTAGACGAATTTCTCGGCTGGCACGGCGAAGTAGGCCGAGCCGTCGGGCGCGACCGGGACCTGGCCGAGGATGCGTTTGTTGTTGAAGTCGTGCCAGTTCATGGCCGGGGCCTCCTGGCCCTGGCCGCCCCAGGGCGGGCGGTTCCAGAATCGCTTCTCGGGGCTCTCGACGACGCGGAGCCATTTCACCGATCCGCGAGCCACGCCCTGCATGTGGGTGCCCTGATAGACGTCCTGGAGATAGAAGAAACCGGGTTGCTGGGAGAACTCACGAGGGGCGGGAATGGCCGGGGGGGCGGGATGCGGCGCGAGCGGCATGGGGTCGAAGCAGCCGGTGGGTTCGGAATGGACGAGCAACTCGTTGCCGAAGACATCGAGGAGATAGAGTCCCATCTGTTCGCCGGCACCGGTCATCCGGGACGCGAGCAGGGTGGTGGCGCTGAGTGGGTAGGGATCCTCGTACTTGAGCTTCACCTGGGTGAAGGCGTCGAAGATTTCCCAGCCCGACTGCCGGATGAGTTTCGCGGCGTCCGCGGGCCACGTGCGGAGAACGGGGGGTGATCCGTCGAGCCCGAGGCTTCGGTCGATGAGTGCCAGGGCTCCCCACGGCCGGTCATGGCAGGAACCAAACACGGCGATCACCTGGTCGGTGCCGGGGACGGCGCGGGCGTCGATGACCGCGCCGGGCGCGGCGGTGTTGTTGCCCCAGTAGACCGCCTGGCCGGTGCCGTCCGGGTTCACGGTCCAGAGGGCCTGGGCGTCGCCGAAGTTGCGATCCACGTATTCCCACCGGTCGTAGAGGATCCGGCCGTCCGGCAGCAGTGAACCGTGGCCTTCGAAGAGCGTGCTCTTCCCTATCTGGTGGATGTTCGCGCCGTCGGCATCCATGCGATAGAGATTCGCCATGATGTGCCGGTTGCACATGCAGTACTTGGGCTCGCGGGTGGAGGAGAAGGCGATTCCGCCGTCCGGGAGATAGAAGGGATCGAGGTCGTCGACGTCCTTGGCGAAGGTCAGTTGGCGGAGGCGGGTACCGTCGGAGTGTATCTCGTAAAGGTGATAACTGTCGGCGGCGTTGGTGCGGTAGGAAAAGACGATGCGGCTGCCGTCGAAGTGGACCTCCGGATCGCGGATGACTCCGTCCGAAGTCTCGAGCAGCGTCCTCGGCGTTCCTTCCCCTGCCGGGTCAAGGCTCTTCAGCGCAGCCCCGGGAGTGAACGCGCCGTCGTTGTACTCCTTGGCGGCGGACGGGAAGAAGGTCGCGGTGTTGTGATGGTCGGGGCGGTACTGGCGTCGGACGACGAAAAGGAGTGGGTGGGAGGACAGGAGCGGGCTGTCGAGAAGGGCCTGACGTTGGAGTCTGCCCAGTTCGGAGCGGGCCGGCTCCTGCTTGGCGACATCCGTCGAGGCGAGATCGGCCTCGATCCTGGCGAGGCGCTGGAGGTGTTGTGCCCCGTGGGGGTAACGGTCGCCGAAGGACCGGGAGAGATCCGTGATCGCGGCCCGGACTTCGCTGGGCCTTGGTTCCGATGCGGCGGCCGTGGCGAGCATCGCAATGAGCGCGAGGCAGGCGCTCGAACCGAGGGGGTGGAGCCAAGGCTTCATAGGGTAATGCGATGAACCTACCGCCCCGCCACGCGCCGATGGAAGCCGAATGCCGCAAGGCGCGATGACTTCTCTGGTTCCTGGTGCGGATTCGTGGCTCAGGCTGCCAGGCCCGTCAAAAAGCCGTGGCGGCCGACGTCAGGAGACTCAAACCTGATCCAAACGCCAATGAATGGTCCTCCCTACGTCGGCTGCCACGACGAATCGTCGCTTTTTCGTCCCGCCTCACATCACCGGGCGCGGGCTGCGGTGATCGCGATCAGGGCGGGGACGCCGCGGTCGCGGTCCGTGCCGGGAACAAGATCCACGGATTTCACGGTGACGCCGGGTCGTGGGTTGTTCCATTGCAGCGAGTAGACGGCTGCGGAGTCCTCGGAGTTGTCGATGCGCGCGGTCCAGGCGAGCTGGGCGCCAGGAAGTGATTTCGGCGAGCGCTGGATCAGGTGGTCGATGTCGATGCCAGCGATCACCGGCACCTCGACGGACTGGCCGTCTTCGTAGTGGACCACGTAGCGGCAGAGCTCTGACGCCTTGCGGGATCTGGTGTCGGAGTTGTTTGGACGGGGTTCGAGGCGTGCTGCGTGGAGGAAGAACAGGGCATCGGTCCGGGTGTTGACGGGGATGGCGTCGATGCGATCGGGGAGACCGGGTGGCGCGTTCTTGCCGGCGATCATGATCAACTGGGGCACGGGCGAGGTGGGCATTTCATAGACCACATATCTTACCCCGGCGAAGAGGTGTTCGCCCGGGGGTAGGGACTTGAGGTTATGCTGTTTGTTGCCGGGCCAGCCGCGCTCGTCCTTGTAGGTGGTGGCCTTGGCGTGGATGTCGAGCGGGGAATAATCGAGGTTACCGCCGGCGAGGACGACGGGGCCGCCGGAGAAGGGAGCCTTCAGGTTGCGGAGCACGGCGGCGAGGATGGCGCGTTTCTTGGTGGCGTTTGCCGGGACGGCCTCGGTTTCCTGGAATTTGAGGTTGCAGAGCACCACGCTGCCGGGGCCTTGGGTGTATTGGACCAGTCCGCCGACGTTGAGCATGGGGTGGACGGTCCTCTTCCATCCGAGGCTTCGCTGGGCCTTGAGATAGATGTTGTCGATGCCGATCAAGGGTTTCTTCGCGGGGTCACCCAGCCAGGACAGCAATTGCAGGGTGACACGACGGGCGCGGCGCGGGGGGGTGATGGGGAATGTCTGTGGGTCTCCGTTGGGCTGCAGCTCGAACTCGACGCGGTCGCGATCATCAAAGAGCAATGCGATGCGGGTCGTGGCGTTGTAATTCATCGAGGCGTCGTGGGTGTACTCGAGCAGCGTCTCCTCGTGCGGCAGGTCCATGTGGATCTCGAAGGGCCGACCGTCCCTGGGCACATCGAAGTCGACGATCAGCGGCCAGCCGTCGGAACCTACGAACCCGTTGACGATGTTGTCGTAACTCGCGAAGTCACTCTTGGCGAAGGGCGCCACATCCTCGAGGTCCACGACGTATGAGAAGACATCGGGCGAGACGTACTCATCGGCCGTCCAGCCGAAGATGCGTTTTCCGGAGAGCATGACGATGTCGCCGGTGGTCAGGCCGGCGGTCAGCGGATGGCGCACGGCGGGCAGGGTGACGCGCTCCCGCTTGAAGGGGCGGAGGACATGGTCCACGCCGACGATGCGGTTGAAATCGGCGAGCCCGGCCGGAGTGAGTCCGCAAAGGACTATGTTTCCGCCACGGTTCCAGAAGGATTGCAGGTCGTTGGTGTGGCCCGCGAGTTGGGCGAGGGCCGCGGGCGAGGCGGACACGATGGCGAGGCTTCGCGCGGGGTCGCGGATTGCGGACAGGACATCCGTTGCGCGTTGGTACTTCAGGCCGATGGCATCGACCGCGGCGGCGAGTTGCCGGTCGTCGGTCGAGGTGGCGACCTCGGCGACATCCAGGTGGTAGTCGAAGCCGGCGCGGATGAGATTGGCGAGGAGTTGCCGGGGGACGGCGTGGCGGGTGAGTTCCTGGCCGATGGACAATTGGCTGAGAAAGAGGACGCCTTTTCCGACAGGCACTTCGACGAGGGTGGAGAGTTCGAGACGAGGGCCGCATTGCATCAGGCTCTTGGCGCCGCGGGCGGGTTTTCGATAGGCGTTGCGATAGACCCATCGCCCAGGTCCCCAGGTGAAGAAATCCTTGTCCTTCAGGCCGCGCAGCGCGGGGTGCGAGGTGTCCTCGAGGAACGCGGTTTGGCCTTCGCTGGCTGGGACATCCGCGCCGAAATCGCTCTTCCGGGTGGGCGGTGCGAGTTCGAGTTCCGCGGGGATGGCCTGGAATTTCAGCGGATGATCCTGGTCAAGCACGACGACGGCCCGTCCCTCGGAGGCGAGCACGGCGAGGCGGGTGGACGTGCTGGCCTGTTCGTCCAGCGCGTCGCTGCCAACGACCAGCACCCGCGTGGAAGCCGGGACGGATTCGAGGGTCGTCACCTCGTTGAAGGGCGTTCCGGCTGACTTGAGCCAGCGGGTGGCCGAGCCCTTGGGATCCCAGACGGTGAGTGAGTCTCCCGGAATGCCGGCGATGTCGGGTGCCGGGAGTAGGGAAATGTGTTTCGAATCCCGGAATATCTCATGGCCACCTGCCGATAGAGTCAGAACCAACTCACCTTCAGTCCGGGCACCGACTGCGGGCAGGACGAGGTCCTCGTCGAATTTCTCGGCGGTGCCGGGGGCTATGTCGTGTGTGGATTGCCTCGAGGCCGGCTCCTTGCCGGCGATTGTGAGTGTGCGCTGGAAGACGATGGGTTCGCGGTATTGGGTGTCGTTGAAGATGCCGTAAGTCCTGGGCTGGCGGCTGCCTGCGGCGAAGGTCCAGTCCCATTGCCGGGTGAACACGGCGCGTGGCCGGCAGGCGATCCACTGGGAGGGGCCGCCCTCTCCGCCGAGCCAGAGATGCCAGGCGGCGTAGTGGCCGCCCCACCGATATCCCTCGGTCAGCATGCGGTAGCAAAGGGCCACGGCGTCGCGGGTCGCGGCCTTCCCCTGGAAAGCCACTTCGCCACCCCAGGCGGCGTAGTCGGCCGGATTGATTCCGGTGGCGAAGAAATCCTCGCCGATGAAGCGGGGTCGCTTCTGGTCCCAGTTCCACCGCCCACGACCGCCGCCTTCCGGGAACGGTTGGTAGGCGAGGTCGGGGTAGCGGGCGTCGAGGGTGGCGACGTAGTGGTCGCCGGCGACGCGGAGTGAGTGGTTCTTCATGGCTCCGCCGCCATCGGTCATGGAGGGGCGCGTCGGGTCGGCAGCGAGTACGGCGTCGTGGGTCTTCGCAATCTCGGCCTCGTACCGGTCCATGTTGGGCGAGTTGCCGAGCAGGTTGATGAGATTGATGAACGCGAACTCGTTCTCCAGGGACCAGATCTGGATGGAGGGGTGATGACGTTCGCCGCGGACCTGGGCGACGCACTGGTCGCGCCAGTTTCGCATCAGGGCGAGCTTGAGTTCGGACCCGCCCTGCTGGCGGCGCGTCTCGGCGTCCGGCTCGGAGAACTGATACCCGATGGTCTCGCCGTCGAGCGTTGTGTTGCGGCGGACGACGACGCCATTGCGGTCGCAGAAGTCGAGGGCGTCCTGGGGTTCGAGCCCGAGCCAGCGCGTTGCTGCGGAGGCCTGGCCTGCCGTGCCCATGCGCAAGGTGCGTTGGTCCGTCCGCTTGTAGGCCTCGAGCCAGGCCTGCGGGCTGTTTTCGACCCCGACGAGGTCGGCCCAGAGATGCCAGACCACGCCGTTCAGCAGGAACTTGGTCCCGGCAATCTGCCATTCGCGGAAGCCGAAGACAGTCTCCCGGACGTCCACGGGTTTTCCGCCGATCGTGACCGTGGTGCGCAGCCGGTAGAGATGGGGGGAGTCCGGCCACCACAACTCCGGATCGGACCAGGGGCCGGAGAGCCGGAGGGTCTGTTCTTCGCCCGGGGCCAATTCAAAGGGGGCTGGGGTGAACGATATCGACGGCTTCCCGGTGGAGTGGTCGATGGCTTCCCATCGGATCTCGCCTGCAGCAGGCCGGTCGGTGGTGTTCGAGAGAATAAGGTCGGCGACCAACTCATGACGGGCTACGGACGGTTGGACGAAGGCTTCGGCGACATGGACGGGTCCGCCGGCGGCGACGAGGCTGGGCGTGCAGAGGATGCCGGACTGCGGGCAGTTCCATACCGGATAATCGAGGTCCTGGAATCCCTGGCTGAAGAGTCGCGGTGGATAGTTGAAGGTGCGGCGGAGTTTGAGGGGGCGGGTGGGATCGGCGGATCGCCCATACCACGCGTCGCGAATGCCGACCCAGATTTCATTGGTCTTGCCGGCGTCGATGCCGGGAGTGACATCCACCCGGAAGGGCGCGAAGGGATTCTTCTCGAACCCGCACAGGATGCGGTTGACGAAGACCGTTGTATTGAGGTTGTTGCCAGGAAACTCGAGGTGGAATGCCCGGTCCTTGAGGTGGGCGGGGATCTCGACCCGGGTCCGGTACCATACGCGGTGGGCGAAGATGAGGTCCTCGCGTTCCCTTGCCTTGTCGCCGGGGACCGTGATCGCGCGCCAGATGGGGTTGCTGGGGAGCTCGGGAATCGGGAGGGCGACCTCGCCGGGCAACGCTTCGTCGTCGCGTGCGATTTCCCAGGTGCCGGCGAGCGTGATCGAGGAGCGTTCGGACGGGGGAGTCTCGGGCAGGTGGAATACGTTTCGCGCGGCGGCCTCGTCGGCCCCGGTGCGGCCCGGGTCGCCGGGTTTGAATTTTCCGTTGGGATGGAACTGCGCGGGGGTGAGGCACAGGGCGTCGGAGGCGTGGACGAGGGCTTTCCACTTTCCCTTGGCGTCCCGGGCGCGGGGGATGCGGATCTCGATCTGGTGCTTGCCGGCGGCGAGATCGACATCGCCGAGTTTCAACCAGCCGAGGTCGCACCAGAAATCGAGCTCCATCAGGTCGGTGGAGAGGGCGTCGGAAGGAACGTTGGTCCACGCCCCGCCATCGAGACGCCAGTCGAAGTCCGAGCGCACGGATTCGAGGCCGAGGCGGTCCCAGAGCTCGAAGCGCGCTGTTTCCGGGCACTCTATCGGGTAACGGAGCACGAAACCGTCGGCGGGGACTTCTTTTTCCACGTGATCGGCATCGACGCTGAGGTGGAGCCATTTGCCGTCGGAGAGGAGTTGGGGGCGACCCCAGCCTGCGCGCTTCGCGGGGGCGGTGGTCTCGGCTGATTCGCCTTCGATCCAGAGAAAGCGTGGGGTTTCGGCGGGAATGCGAGCGGCGGCGACTGCGAAGAGGGCGAAGAGGAGCGTGGGCAGTCGGGGAAAGAACCCATTCATGGGAGGGCGAGAGTAGCGCCAGGGGCATGGGCCGCCAGCGTGTGGGGGCCGGTTGGATGTGGTCGGGAGGACTCGTGGGGCTGCCGGCAGCATCCCCGAGCTCCCGGGAACAGCCGGAGGAATATCGTCAATCGGTGGATGCACGGTCCTGACGGGGACCCTGTAGAACCATTTGCACTCTCTGAGGATCCGGCTAAGGATGGGGGTACATGATCCAGACACCCGCGGCGGACGGGACATCTGTTCCAAGATCCGCGCAAGAAGGAGAAGTTCCGAGGGACGGGGCTGCTGTGGCGAGCCCGCGTACCGGGAGCGAACTGATTTTGGCGACCCGTCCGTTTGCCACGGACCAGCCCTGGCGCAGTTGGTGGCATGTGCTGTCGACGGTGGTGCTTCTGGGGTTGGCGTTTGTGGGGACGCTTTTCTTTGAGAACACGGTGGTGCGACTCGGGACAAGTATCCTGACGGGGTTGCTGACCCTGCGGATGTTCGTGATCTATCATGACCAGCAGCATCACGCGATCCTGGAGCACTCGAAGCCGGCGGGCTTGCTGATGTCCGTGTTCGGTCTGTGGGCGCTCAGTCCGAGCAGCATCTGGCGCTCCTCACATAATCATCATCACAACCACAACTCGCGCCTGCGGGGTTCGCACATCGGATCGTTCCCGATCATGACCTCGGAGGCTTTCCAGAAGTGTTCGCGCGGCGACCGGATCAAGTATCTGTTCATGCGCCATCCGTTGACGTTGGTGTTGGGTTACGGGTTTATATTCCTATTCGGGATGTGCCTGAATCCGTTCCTGAACAATCCCCGGCGGCACTGGGATTGTCTGGTGGCGCTGGTTCTGCATGTGCTGGTTGGAGTCGGTCTGGTGGCGTGGGGTGGGTGGCAGGCGCTGGTCCTTGCGCAGACGCTGCCCAGCCTGGTGGCCTTTGCCATAGGTTCCTACCTGTTCTATGTGCAGCACAATTTCCCCGGGGTTCAATTCCGGGAGAACGCGGGTTGGACGTATGAGGCTGCGGCGATGGAGTCCTCGAGTTACTTGAG
This sequence comes from uncultured Verrucomicrobiota bacterium, assembly GCA_903844265.1. Taxonomy (GTDB): domain Bacteria; phylum Verrucomicrobiota; class Verrucomicrobiia; order Limisphaerales; family CAIMTB01; genus CAIMTB01. The sequence continues at coordinate 6,178 of CAIMTB010000181.1, read as the reverse complement.
GTTGGGTCCCGTGATGGCGTGGTTCACGGCGAACATCGGCTACCATCATATCCATCATCTCAATTCCAAGATTCCATTCTATCGACTTCCGGAGGTGATGCGGAAGATCCCCGAGTTGCAGGCGCCGCGGACGACGACCCTCTCTCCGCTGGAGATTGTCCGATGCCTGCGGTTGAAGGTCTGGGATCTGGATCGTCAACGCATGACCGGGGTGAACTAGGGTGCTCACGCTGGTTTTCCCCAATATACCGCTATGACAGCCCTCCAGGTGGCGGTTTACACAGGCGGGCGGGTTCTTGGCGAGGGCGACGGCGAGGTGGAGTTGAGCGGGTTTGCCCCCGCGTGCACCGCGATAGCGGGGGATCTCACCTTCGCTGAAAATGCAGACTATCTCGCGCAGGCGGAGCGGAGTGCCGCCTCGGCGATCCTGGTTTCCGATGCGTCCATAACATCGGGAAAAGTCCTGATTCTTGTGCGTTGTACCCGCACGGCGATGGCCCGGATCCTGCCGTATTTTTCGCCTGAGAATCTTTTCGTGCCGGGCATCCATCCCGGCGCGGTCGTGGATGACACCGCGGTGATTGCCTCGGATTCCTACGTCGGACCGCATTGCGTGGTGGGCCGTGGGGCCTTCATCGGAGCGCGGTCCGTGCTCATGGGTGGAAACCACATGGGTGACGGGGCCCGTCTTGGCGAGGACGTCCGGCTTTTCCCGAACGTGGTCGTAGGGGCGCGCTGCGAGATAGGTGACCGGGTCGTCATCCACGCGGGGACGGTGATCGGGTCGGACGGTTACGGATATGTCCTGGATCAGGGCCGGCACAGGAAGATTCCGCAGATGGGGAACGTCGTGATCGGCGAGGACGTTGAGATTGGGTCCAACGCCTCGATCGATCGGGCGGCGTTCGGCTCGACGCGGATCGGTCCAGGGACCAAGGTGGATAATCTCGTCCATGTGGCCCACAACGTGGAGATAGGGAACCATTGCCTGGTCATGGGCCAGTCAGGGTTTGCGGGGAGCACGCGGGTCGGGAATTACTGCGTCGTGGCCGCGCAGTCCGGGATCGCAGGCCACCTGAGCCTGGGGAACCAATCCGTCGTCGGGGCGAAGTCCGGGGTCATGCGGGACGTTCCCGACGGCGGACGGGTGTTGGGTATTCCGGCACTTCCGGAAATCCGGACGAAGCGCCAGTGGTTGGCGCTTCAGCGACTGCCGGATGTCCTGATTCGATTGCGGGCGCTCGAGGCGGAGGTCGCGAGGCTTACTGCGGCTGTTTCGCAGGAATGAAATCCTCCGAGGCGCGGTTGGCGGCGGCGACCTCGTCGTGGGTCATTCGGAGGCTGGCCATCTCGCAGGTGCCTTCGGCCCCGGAGTAGCCGTGGTTGGCGGCGAGGCGGAGCCATTTGTAGGCCTCATGCTTCGGATTGAGTTCGTCGGGGGTCAGGTTCCAGAGGCTGGCCCGGTAATAGGTCACGCCGAGGTGATACTGGGCGGATGTTTCGCCCGCGAGCGCGGCTCGTCGAAGCCAGCGGATCCCCTCCGCGTTGTCCTGGGGTACTCCCTCGCCACGCTGGCACATCAGACCAAACGCCAGTTGCGCCCCGGGATGGTCCGACTCGGCAGCCTTGCGATACCACGGCGCCGCACGGGCCCAGCGCCCCTCCTCTTCACTTTCCCGAACGCAGCGCTCGGCGAAATCGAACTGCTCCGAGGGATTGCCCCGGGCCGCCGCCTCCTCCGCTGCCCCCCAGTCCATTTCTTGAGCTGCCGCCTGCTCCGTTTTCTCCACAGCAAAAAGTCTCGAGTACCAGGGTTTTCTCACCGGTAACGACCCTCAGGGACGCCGGCCTTATCTCAAGCACAAAAATGGATTCGTATGCCGGCGTGACGACCCAAGGTTCAGATCCTTGACTCCGCCGGGGATGTACCTACCGTTCGGTACATTGAAGCGCGCAGCTGTCCAGAAGTCGGGTCCTGACGGGACTGCGCGCGGGCCCATTCTCGGTGCCGCAATCCGGGTCTTTTCGCGGCAGGGGTATGCCGGCACGTCCGTGCAGGACATTCTCCGCGAGGTGGGTGTGTCGAAGCCGGCCCTGTACTATCACTTTGAGAGCAAGGCGGGCCTCTTCCGGGCCATTCTCGACCACGCCTTCGATGAGTGCCTGGGCCTCATGAAGGCGGGAATCGCGGGACTACCGCCTGGTGAACAGCAGTTGGTGGCCGTGGCGCATGCCATGTTCCGGTTCGCGAGCAGCCAGGCGGACCTGACGCGCCTTGTGTTTGCGAGCCTTTTCGCGGCCCCGGGCGAAGTGCCGGCCGAGTGCATGGATCCTTCCCGGCGACGAAGGAACTTCGAGTTGGTCCGGGAACTTCTCGGACAGGCGCGCGAGGCGGGGGTCGTTGCGCGCAAGGCGGATCCTGACGATCTCGCCCACGCGTTCCTCGGGTCGATCAGTCATCGGATCCGCAGCCAATTGCTGACCGGGCAGGGGACCTTGGACCTGGTTCTCGCCCGCAGGTTGGTCGACCTCTTCCTCGACGGGGCCCGGCCGCGCCCGCTACCGGCCAAGAAATCTCATCCCTGAATGAAAACGCGTTCGTCCATCCTGATTGTCGCCGTCCTCGCGGTGTTTTCCACCGGATGCCACCCGGGTCCGTCGGGGCCGCCGCCGGGTGCCGGTTCGGAGCCTGTTCCGGTGACTGCCACCATGGTCACCAATGCAGCGTGGGATCGCACGGTTTCGATCGTTGGCACGCTGTTTGCGAAGGACGAGGCGGTCATCGCCGCGCGTGTGGAGGGGCAGGTGGAGAGTACGCTGGTCGACTTTGGTGATCGTTTGCGGAACGAGCAGGACATCGCGTCGATCGATACGGCGGCGTACCTTGCGCTCCTGGAGCAATCCGCCGGGATGCGGGCGCGGGCCGATGCCAGTCTTGCGAACGCGCGGAACAATTTCGAGAGGGTGCAGCGTCTTCGACAGAGCGGCATTGCCTCGGACGCGGACTTCGACCTGGCGCATTCCCAGCTCGACCAATGGGACGCCGAGGTGAAGGCCGACGCCGGGGCGGAGGCGGTGGCGCGGCTCAATGTCGAACGTTCCAAGGTGAAGGCACCGTTCGACGGTGCGGTCGCCGAGCGCATTGTGGGGCGCGGTGATTTCGTGAAGGTCGGCTCGCCGCTCTTCCGCGTGGTGAACGATTTCGTGCTGAAGTTCATCTTCCAGGTCCCCGAGCGTCATGCGTCCTTTGTCGAAAAGCGGCTTCGAGTCACCTTCAATGTCGACAATTACCCGGGTGAAACCTTCACCGGCAGCGTCTATCTGATCAGCCCCTCGGTCTCCACGGCTTCCCGTGCGTTCGGCGTGGGCGCGTTGGTCACCAACACCAACTTCCGGCTCAAGGCCAACACTTTTGCCCGCGGTGAACTCGTGCTGCAGAAAGGAATTCCGACGCCGGTCGTGCCTGTGGACGCGGTGGTCAGCTTCGCGGGTGTCACGCGCGTCTTCGTTCTCGAGGGCAACGTGGCCCGCAGCCGTCAGGTCACCACGGGCCGCATCCGCGACGGCATCCAGGAAATCATCGAGGGCGTGAAGGAAGGCGACCGGGTCATCGTCTCCGGCCAGAACAAGGTCACCGACGGGCTCACCGTTGGAATCCGTGATGGAACGGCCGGTCCCGGACGCGGGGTCCCGCCGTCATCGGGTGCACCACCCTCCGGGAAACCCGGAGGTTCGAACCGGACAGACACCGCGAAAACGGAGGCGACCCATGACAGCCACTGAGCATTCGTCGGGCCCGCGGCCGGAGCCGCCCAGGCGTGGCGGGATCGGCATTGCGGATCTCTGCATCAGCCGGCCGGTGTTTGCGACGATGATGAATCTGTTCATCGTCGTGCTCGGCTGGATTTCCTTCCGCGACATCGGCATCGACCAGCTTCCGAACGTGGAGCTGCCGATCGTCACCGTGACCACGACGCTCCGCGGCGCGTCGCCCGAGGAGATGGAGACCAGCGTGACCAAGCCGCTGGAGGAGATCATCAACACCATCCAGGGCATCGACGAGCTCAGCAGTGTCACGCTCGAGGGCGTTTCCTCGATCACGATCCAGTTCCTTCTCGAGCGCAACCGCGACGTCGCCGCGCAGGACGTCCGCGACAAGGTCAACACCATCCTCTCCCGTCTCCCTGAAGGCACCGATCCACCGATCATCGACAAGTTCGACCTCGATGCCATTCCGGTCATTGCCATCAGTGTCAGCGCCCCGCGCGACCTCCGTGAGATCACCTACATCGCCGACAAGGTCCTCAAGCAGAACCTGGAGACGGTGAAGGACGTCGGTTCGGTCACCATTGCGGGCGGTCGTGTTCGTGCGGTCCAGATTGCGATCGACATCGAGAAGCTGCGGGCCTACGGGCTCACCATCGACGACGTCCGTCGCGCCATCCAGCGTCAGAACCTCGAGATCCCGGGGGGGCGGCTCAACCAGAGCCCGCGCGAGCTGGTCGTGCGGACGCTCGGCCGCATGCAGGCGGTTGCGGATTTCAACGTGCTCATCGTGGCCAACTTTGGCGGCCAGCCCGTTCTCCTGAGGGACATTGCGAAGGTCGAGGATTCGGTCGAGGAACCGCGCTCGTTGTCGCGGACGGACGGCCGGGACTGCGTCACGCTGATCATCCGCAAGCAATCCGGCAGCAACACGGTCCGCGTGATCGACGGCGTGAAGGAGCGGCTTGAGCAGTTGCGCAAGGTGGTGCCAGCGGATTTCCGGATGGAGGTCATCCGGGACCAGTCGCGTTTCATCCGGCGGTCGCTCGAGGAGATCAATTTTCACCTGCTCCTCGGGGCGGTGCTGGTGGCGCTGACGACGTTCTTCTTCCTGCACGACTGGCGGGGCACCGTGATCGCCTCGGTGGCGATTCCCGCCTCGATCATTTCCACCTTCGTGCTGATCCGGGCGATGGGTTACACGCTCAACAATTTCACCATGCTCGGCCTCGTGTTCGCGGTTGGCATCGTGATCGACGACGCCATCGTCGTGCTCGAGAACATCCATCGCACGATGGAGGAGAAGGGTTGGGACGGTCCGACCGCGGCCAGCCATGCCACGCGCGAGATCGCGCTGGCGGTGATGGCGACCACGTTGTCGCTGGTGGTGATCTTCCTTCCGCTGGCGTTCATGAAGGGCCGCGTCGGGATGTTTTTCTCGAGCTACGGCGTGACGGTGTCCTTCGCGGTGATGGTGTCGTTGTTCGTCTCGTTCACGCTCACGCCGATGCTTTCGTCGCGGTTCCTCCGGCACACCACGGATCCGCGAAAGCGCGAGAAGAAGGCGCACGGTGGTGTGTTCATGCGCTGGCTGGCGGACGTCTACCTTGCCGTCCTGAGCTGGAGTCTCGCCCACCGTGGCATCGTGATGCTCGCCTGCGGCCTCTGCATGCTGTCGGTCGGTGTCCTCGGCCGCATGACCAAGTTCACCTTCATGCCGCAGGACGACTCGAGCGAGTTCGAGATCGCGCTCCAGGCTCCCGAGGGTTCCGACCTCGGTCGAACCGCAAGGATTTGCGACGACATCGAGGGTCGCCTGCGCGGCTTGAAGATTGCCGGCCAACCCGTGGTCGCCGATGTCCTCATGACCATTGGCAACACTTCCGGCCGGATCGGGAAAGGCGAGGGGGATGTCACGGTCGCGAACATCTACTGCCGCCTTCCGGAGTTGGGTGGACTCTGGTCGCGTCTCACCGGGAAGACCCGTGCGTGGTCGCAGTTCCAGGCCATGGGAATGGCCCGGAGAGTCATGACCCAGTTTCCCGACATCCGATCGAGCGTCCAGTTGATCTCCACCATCGGCGGTGGCGGTCGCAATTCCGACCTTCAGTTCAACCTGGTCGGGCCTGATCTCGGGCGTCTCACGGCGTACAGCGAGAGGCTCGTGGCGGCGCTCCGGGCCAAGCAGGGCATCGTCGACGTCGATGTCACTCTCGCCAACCGCAAGCCGGAATTGCGCGTCGAGGTCGACCGTGAGAAGGCCAGCCAGTTTGGCCTTCAGATCCAGGATATCGCCGGCACTCTTCGCACGCTGGTCGGCGGGGAGATTGTGGGCACGTACCGCGAGTCGGACGACCTGTACGACGTCTGGCTGCGGGCCAGCGCGCGCGATCGTTCCACGCAGGAATCGCTT
>CAIMTB010000180.1 GCA_903844265.1 uncultured Verrucomicrobiota bacterium | reverse complement strand
GGTCTTCAGGCCCGAGACGTTGTCATTCGCGGTGAGCGTGATTCCGTTCACGTTGGCGGTGTTCCAGCCCAGCTTGTTCGCGCCCGGGACACTCGCCTCGGCCAGGGTCGGGGCGGTCGAGTCGACGTTGAACGCGGTCGAACCGCTGGCGGCATGTCCCGCGGCATCGGCCGTGGAGAAGGCGATCGCGTACTTGCCGTCGGCGGTGATGGGCGGGCTGACCGTGGCGGTGGTGGGTTTGGACGCGAAGTTCTTGGACACCGCCGGGGCGTTGTTCACGCTGTAATTGACGATGGCCACGCCTTTGAGGTCCGTGGCGGTTATCGCGACGGTCGGGAGGCTTGTGTACCAGCTGGAGGCATTCTTGGTGCCGGTCACGTTGGCGACGACCGTGGGGGTATCGGTATCGACATACGTGTTGCCGACCACGGTCATGACCATAGGCCGCATCATGTCACTCTCTTCGTGGCCCAGGATGTGGCAGTGCCAGACGTACTCCCAGCCGAAGGATTCCTTGATGTTGTCGATGGTCGCGGGGACGCCGGAGCTGGGATCGACCTGGGTGAACCCGAGGTTGGTGCCGAGGTCCGAGAGGACGCTCCGGGGCCGGATGCTTTCGCCGAGTGAGAATGGCAGGACCTGAGTCTTGGCGCGGACCACGACGACGATATCCTCGAAGGGGTTCATGCGGACCGTGTCTTTCCAGCCGCGCTCGTTGAGCTCGGGGGGGGTGCTCACTGGACCCGTGGTGCTGTCGGGTAGCGTGGACACCCACTTGATGCGGTTCACGATCTGGACGTTGACCAGGTGGAAGTGGATGGCGTGGGTGTCGACCCCGTTGTGGGTGATGCGCCAGATCTGCGTCTCGCCGTCGGCGATGTTTTCGGTCGACGGGTCGATGTAGGCCAGGGGGACGGCTGAATTCGGGGTGCTGGTGGCGGACTCCGTGCCGAGGATGGAATTCAGGCGTCCCTCGGGGTCGAAGAGCTCGTTGATGGACTTTCGGAGCATCGGAAGGGTCACCGTTCCATTGGCGTTATCCATCGTTGCGGCGGGATTGATGATCGGTTCGCTCGGCGTGAAGGTGAGTGTGGTGTCGGCCAACTGCACCAAGGGTGTTGAATCGGGGACGATAGGCTTCTCCTGGCTGGCGGCGAAGGCACTGGGGAGGGCGGTCGCGGCCTGGAGGCCGGCGAGGATGGCCTGGTTGACGCCACCAGGGGGCGCGGGCGGGACGGTCCCGGTGGCCGGGAGGACCTTGACCTGAAGGATGGTGCGGGTGTTGGGCGCGCGACCCGGTTGCGTGACGTCGGTTCCACCGCTGGACCGCTGATCGCTGTTGCCAGTGAAGTAATCATAACGTGAATCGCCGCCGGGGAAGGGAGCCGGTGAGTCGTTGTAAAGAATGAGCGTCTTCCCTGCGTAGGGCGTGAAATCAACCACGGCATCCACGCGTTCGGCGGGCGCGAGCAACAGGGCATGGCTCGTCACATTGCCGTTGTCGGAGTCATAGCCGATGGGGTTGTAACTGACGGGGACCGGGTTGGGCAACAGGCCGCCCTCGGTACCAAACTGGATGAAGCCGGGGCCTTCCGTCGTCGTGTCCAGAATAGGAGTACCATCCAAGTTCTTCACGGGTTTACCGTTGGAGTCCTTCACATATTGGACTTCCGTCGGCGCCTTCGGATCAGCGATGCAGAACGAGAGGCTCACGAAGCGGTCGTTGCAGGCGTCGAGGATGCGCAAGCGGTACGGCTTGGCCTCGACGGTCACGTAGGGATAGGCCGTCCCGTTGACGGTCATGACATCCATGAAGGATTCGGGAACCACCGAGGTCGTGGCCGGAAGGTTTCCGTTGCCGGGTACGCCGAGGGAACCCATGTACGGACCGTAATCCCAACGGCCAAAGGGATTGTCCAACGCGGAATGGGAGGGGTCGTCCTGGGTGGGCACGTAGACGTGCGGGAACCAGAGATCGCCGGGTTTGGAATCCTTGACCACATCGGCCCAGGTCGGGTCGGTGGCCCAGGTTCCGGTGCCCATGGTCACCACCGGGTGACCGTATCCTGAACCAGGGTTCACCACGGTGATGGCGGTGACCGTCTTGGAGCTCGGCGTCCAATCCGTCGTCGCGGTGGCCCCGCGGCCGGTGCCATCGGCGTCCGCGATGATGACCGTCGGGGCCACGTCATAGACGGTGGGGTCCGATACGGTGACGCTGGCGATGGCTCCAGCCGGAGGGACCTGGACGGCTCCCGCCTGAGGGTTCGGGCTTGCCGGCACCGTCGTTGCCGCGAGGGTCCCGACAGGGCTGTGCTGACCCCAGACGAAGGTCTTGTCCTCGATGACCAGGGGGAGGTCGGCCATGGCCGGGATGCCGGGGGTGGATCCGTCGGTCAGCGCGCGCTCGGCGGGGTCGACCAGGAGGTAGCCTGCGGCTTCACCGGCGTACACGTTCAGGCGGGTGATTCCGTAGGAGTGGTCATGGTAGAACATGAGGCGGCCACTCTGCTGGTTGGGGTAGTAGAAGGTCATTTCGCCTTCACCGGTCGGCATGCCCGGGACGTCCTGGCTGCTCACGCCTTTATTGAAGAAGTTCGGTGAACCGTGGGGAGTCTCTGGGATGGTCCACTGGTGCGGCGTGCCGTCGCTAATCCAGGGTGTGTTGCCGCCGTGGAGATGGAGGGTGGCGCGGTTCTGGGGGTAGGTCCCGGCCTTAAACTGCTGGGTCCAAGCGCCGGTTCCATCGAGCGTCAGGGCCCAACCGCCTTCGCCCGCTCCCATGATCGTGGTGTCGACCGGGATGAACAGGTTCCCTGCGTCGCCGGTCTGGAGAAGGTTGTAGAATTTGATCCGCGTGGGCACGTCTTTGACGGCGATGATGAGGGGCCCGAGGTAATGGGGCTTGTCGTAGGCGAAAACGGGTTTGCTCTGGTGCAGGATCGGCGTCGTGCCGTCGGGGTAGAACAACTGGGGGGCGGTGGCCGGGTGAGCCGAGCCGGGAGGATAAATCTGCACATACCCGCGCAGCCGGGTGGGCGGCAGTTCGCTGTGCATCTTCTCGGTGTAATCGACCACCGCGATCTCGAAGTAGTCGGAGCCGGGGAAGGCCGCCTGGTCGGGGGCTGCGACCGGGACGTATTGGCCGAGGTTGTTCGCTGCCGTGGGACCGAGGCCTGGGAGCCCGTCGACGAATTTCGTCAGCAACGGGCTGTTGGCGTAGTTGGGGACGTCGTAGTTGATACCCGCGCTGGGTCCGATGGCCTGGGCGAAGGCCCCGGCCGACCCCGCGAGGAGTACCGCCAGGGCGCCCTGGAGCGCCGTGAGAGTGTTGTTCCTGGTCTTCATGGGTGGGTGGTGGGACTGCTATGTGCGATCCGCTAGTTGTTTCCGATAGATGGTTTCCCGCTCAACGGAGCAACTTTCTACGGGTTCGTAGTCCAAACTAGTATATGGACACATCCGAAATAAGAGTAGGTGGATCCCCTACTTGGTCGTAGTATGATTGATCCAGCGCAGTAGGGATCTCTAATCCTGCCCAAGAAGGGGGAATTTCTGGGAAGTCAGCGGGTCCCGAGGCCCGCCCGTACCGGCCCGAAGTTCAGTCCAGGAGCATGATGGCGGCGCCGACGAGCAGGGTCGGGCCAAGGGCCCCGAGGGCGAGGCCGAGGGGGGAGATGCCGTCGGGGAAATATTTGGCGAGGATGCTCTGGCCCGCAGGATTCGGGGCATTGGCGATGACCGTGAGTCCGCCGCCGGTGACGGCCCCCGCAACCACCGCGTGTTTCATGGTGTCGGTGAAGCCGGGCACGAGCGAGGCGAGATAGGTGATGGCCGCGTTGTCGTTGAAGGCGGTGAGCACCGTGGCCATGGAAAACAGGGGCCACTTGCCGAGGCCGCCGAGGGTTGGGGCGATCCACCATTGTTGGAGTCCGCCGTGGACCACCAACCCGGCGAGGAAGAAGCCGACCAGGATGGGGCCGCGCAGCTCGAGTTTCTGCTGGAAATCCTCGGTGGCGAGGTGGAAGGCGACGAAGAAGAGGAAGCCGCCGATGAGCAGGACCGGATGATGGGCGTTGACCACGGCCCAGGCCATGGCGAGGAGGTGGACTCCGGTGACCCATGGGGGGATGGGATGAAGGGATTGTTCGGCGGCCTCGGCTTGGAGCTCTTCATTTTCCCAGGGGGCGGCGAGTCCCACAAAATCGCGGCGCAGGAAGAGGTAGACCGTGAGGTTGGAGAGCACGACGCCGGTGACGGCCTGGAGTCCGAAATGGCGGAGCATGTGGACCGTGTCCCAGTTCCAGCGACTGGCCACCATGAGGACGGGGGGTGCGGCGAAGTGCGTCAGGGTGCCGCCGACGGAGATGTTGACGAAAAGAAGTCCCAGCGTGGCGTAGGCGAGGCGTTTGGGGACATTGAGGCGGTAGAACTGACGGCCGAGAAGGAGCGCGCAGATCGTCATGGCGGCGGGTTCGGTGACGAAGGAACCGAGCAGGGGCCCGAGGGTGAGGATGGAAAACCACCAGGCAAGGGGTGTCCCGTTGCCGATCGAGGCGACGGCGCGCATGGCGCGCTCGGCGAGTTCCATCACCGGTCGTGTGGCGGCAAGGGCCATGATGACGACGACGAACAGGGGTTCGTTGAAATGGAGCCGGTATTCGAGGTAATTGATGGCGGTGCCAGGGCCAAGGCGGGTGGCCATCAGGACAAGCAGCGGGACGGCCCACAGCCCGAACACTGCCTCCACTTCCCCGAGAAAGTGCAGGAGCCGCCCCCGGATGGACACCGTTTCCCTGGGAGCTGGCCGGCCTTCCTTTTCGGCGAGGCGGACGGCTTCCCACCATCGTTGCCGGTGGGTTTCTTCGGCATGGTGGGCCATGTGCCTGAACTTGGTGGCGAAGAAAGTGTGCAGGATCGCGAGGATGAACACCGCGGTGCCAACCAGGTTGAAGGGCTCCATCTTGGCGCGATGCAGAAGAATTGCCGGCAGGCTCGTGAGGTTCGCATCGGCGTAGGATTCGAGGGCGGGCGGAAATTCCTGAGTTCCGGTGTCCGCGGGGGAGGCCCCGAAGAGGACGGACGGAACGAGGAGGGCCAGCAGGAGCAGGAAACGCAGCATGAGCGTGGAGGGGGTAACAAACGGGGGGGCCGTTCCGCAAGGAGGGACGCGTTGCGCCCGGGGGGAATTCGGACATCATGGCTGGATGATTGCCATTGTTGCAGGAACGAACCGTCCGGGGAGCAACTCGCGAAAAGTCGCCCAGCAAGTCGTGGAATTCTACTCGGAGGCGGGTGTCGTCACCGAACTCATCGACCTCGCGAATTGGGGTTTGCAGGCTTCGTGGAGAAGCTGAAGGGGCGAACCCCTCCCGCGCCTTGAATACGGCGGGCTCATCCCCGCACCATCGGTCATGAATTCCCTCGCCCCGCGGCTGGCGGTCTGCACCTGGTCGCTTCAATCGTCCTCGCCTGCCGAGCTCGTCGACCGGGTGTTGGCGACCGGCGTGCGCCGGGTGCAACTGGGCCTTGATCCATTGCGGCAGTCGCGCTCGGTCTGGGGGGACACGGCGGCGCGCCTGGCTGATGCGGGAATTGCCATCGCGTCGGGCATGTTTGGCACGGTGGGCGAGGACTACACCTCGCTGGAGACCATCCGGGCCACGGGTGGGATTGTGCCGGACGCGACATGGGACGAGAACTGGCGGAACATCCGGGAGACCTTGTACATCGCGCGGGAGCTGCGTCTGAAGCTGGTGACATTCCACGCGGGTTTCCTGCCGCATGACCCTGCGGATGCGTCATTCGGCAAGCTCATCGACCGCCTGCGCAGGGTGGCGGAGTTGTTCGGTTCGGAGGACATCCAGGTGGGGCTCGAGACGGGTCAGGAAACGGGCGAAACCCTCGACGATTTCCTCGCCATGCTGGCGTGCGGAAACGTCGGTGTGAATTTCGATCCGGCGAACATCCTGCTCTACGACAAGGGTGATCCCATCTCCGCACTCCGTCGATTGAGCCGCTGGCTGCGACAGGTGCATATCAAGGATGCGCTTCGGACCCGGGTTCCAGGGACGTGGGGTGACGAGGTGGTGGTGGGTACGGGTCAGGTGGATTGGCCGCTGTTTTTCGAGACCCTGGATTCGCTGGCCTATGTCGGCGACCTTTGCATTGAGCGGGAGGCCGGGACCCAGCGGGTTGCGGACATCCAGGCCGCGGCGGGGTTCGTGACAAGCCTTTGATCACAGATTGCTGGCGCAACTTGCCTCGGAGCTCCGCATCGCGGTTAATCGGGCCGTGCGCTGGCGGAAGGTGGCGATCATGGGTGTTGGACTCCTCGGTGGTTCCCTGGGCAGGGCGTTGCGTCGCCAGGGGCTCGCCGGGGAGGTGGCTGGCTATGTTCGACGGGAAGTGACGATCCGGGAGGCGGTGGAGGCCAAGGCCGTGGATTGGGCAGACTGCAATCTCGCGAAAGTGGTCGGGGGAGCTGATTTGGTGGTGCTGTGCACCCCGGTCGCGCAGATGGCGCTCCTGGTTTCTGACCTTGTTCCATCGCTGGCACTCGGCGCGTTGGTCACTGATGTCGGCTCGGTGAAGGGCGCGATCGTGGCGGCTGCCGAGGATCCCATCGGACGCGCCCGCGCCCGGTTTGTGGGAAGTCACCCCATGGCTGGATCGGAGAGAACCGGTGTATCCGCTTCCCGCGAAGATCTGTTCGCAGGCGCGGTCTGTGTGGTGACGCCGACCCCGGTGAGCGATCCGGGCGCCGTTGCGGAGGTGGGCGAATTGTGGCGGTCGGTGGGAGCCCGGGTCTTGACGATGAGCCCCGAACGCCACGACGAACTGGTGGCCCGCTCGAGTCATCTTCCCCATCTGGTGGCGTCGAGTCTCGCCTCGTACATTTTGGCGTCCGGGCATCCGCCGGAGCAGGCGCAGCTCTGCGCGAGCGGATTTCGGGACACGACCCGTGTGGCCTCGGGATCGCCGGAGATGTGGCGGGACATCGCGTTGGCGAATCGCGAATCGATCCTGGCCGCCCTGGACGGTTTTGGGGCGGTCGTCGCGGAGTTGCGCGGGGCCATCGAGGACGCCGACGCTGCGGGGCTCGAGCGGATCCTCTCGCAGGCCAAGGAACGTCGCGATCACTGGACCGGTGGTGGCACGCGGGCGGCGGCGGAGTGAATGGGCTGACACGCGCACATCGATCATGTCGTTACCCGACCTCATTGAGATCCTACCCAGCCGGCCTTCGCCGGAGTCGAAGTGCCTGATCACCGTTCCCGGGTCGAAGAGCATCACGAACCGGGCGCTGGTGATGGCGGCGCTGGTCGAGGGGCGGACCGTGATCGAAGGTGCGCTGTGGAGCGAGGACACCCAGGTGATGGTGGAATGTCTGCACCGACTCGGTTTCGCCGTGGATGTGGCTGCGGATCCCGCTGAGCCGGCGAACCGGACGATCAGCGTGGACGGCCTGGGCGGGCGGATCCCGAACGCCGGGACGGAGTTGGTCCCGCTGGAATTGTTCGTCGGAAATGCGGGGACTGCGGCTCGTTTCCTGATGGCGATGGTCTGCCTCGGTGGCGGCGCATTCCGGCTTGCGGGTGTCCCGCGAATGCACGAACGGCCGCAGGGCGAACTGATCGCCGCCTTGCGGTGCCTTGGTTATCGGATCGATGCCGAGGGCGGAACCCTGCCGGTCGTGGTGCATGGCGGCGGACCTCGGCCCGGGCACTGTGTCGTCAGCGCGAAAGCCAGCTCGCAGTTTGCGTCCGCGCTTATCCTTTCGGCATCGCGCGGCGGTTGGGAGGTGGTGGTGGAAGGGGCGGCCGACGAAGATGAACTGCCTTATGTCGAGATGACGCGGCAGATGGTGCAGTCGTTTCCGCGCGCGGGTGGTCGTTTTGTGATCGAACCGGACGCCTCCAGCGGCAGCTATTTCGTGGGAGCCGACGCGGTTTACGGGGACGGGACCGGACGATCCGGACTGGTCACGGTGGCGCATTGGCCGGACTCGGGATGGCAGGCCGACGCGGCGTTTCCGCGGTACCTGCCGCTGCCGGCGGAAGTTTCGCGGGCGAGGGATCTTGCGGACAGCATCATGACGGCGATCGTGCTGGCTCCATTCGCGCGGCATGCGGTTCGGTTCACCGAACTGGGACGGCTCCGCGTCCAGGAGTGTGAACGCGTGGAGGCGCTGCGTGTGCAGTTGGGTCGCTGCGGGGCGAAGGTGGTCGAGGTGGGCGATTCGCTGGAGGTGCAGCCGTCGACGCTCCACGGGGCGGAGATCGAGACCTACGGCGACCACCGGATGGCGATGTGTTTTGCGTTGGTGGGTCTGCGTGTTCCCGGGGTGCGCCTGCGGGATCCGGGGTGTGTGAGGAAGACCTTCCCGAATTTTTTTGCGAAGCTCGCGGCGCCCGCTCCCCTCGGCCTGGGAGTTTCGGTGCGGGATGCGCGGACGGGGAGGGTTCTGGCGGGCGACGAGCTTTTGGCGGGATGACGGAGCGGATTGGCAGCAAGCGAACGGGGATGCCCATGAAAGACAATCTTGTCATTGCAATTGATGGTCCGAGTGCGAGCGGGAAGGGGACTTGCGGGCGGTATCTGGCGTCGAAGCTCGGCTTCTTCCACGTGGACACCGGGGCGATGTACCGGGCCCTGACATGGTATTGCCTCGAACGCGGAATCGACATCTGCGACCACGCGCGCCTGCTTGAGACCGTTCGTTCCTGGCCTGCGGAACTGAGGGCGGAGGATGGCGAAGTGAGCCTCGTGGTTTCGGGGGTGCGATTGAAGGGCGAGATCCGGTCGGATGCGGTTGCGGGCAGCGTGGCGCGGGTGTCGCCGGTTGCTGCCGTGCGGGTCTGGATGGTCCGGACGCAGCGCGAATGCCTTCGGTTCGGCAGCCTCGTGATGGATGGGCGCGATGTGGGGACCCACGTGTTTCCTGAGACGCCATTCAAGTTCTTCCTCACGGCGAGCGACGCCGTGCGGGCGGTGCGGCGTCGCGCGGAAGGTTCGAGCGAGGACACGGCGAAGCGCGATCAACTCGACCTGTCGCGAACCGTTGCTCCGCTGGAGCCGGCACGTGATGCGGTGAGGGTGGACAATTCGCACGACAGCGCCCAGGCGACCTCGGAATTCATGCTCGCCCACGTCCTTTCGAAGCGCCGATCGCTCGGCGTTTGAGGAGCCGAGAAATGACGACCTCCACTCTGTCACGGCTGCCGATCGTCGTCGCGATCGATGGTCCCGGGGCTTCGGGCAAGAGCACCGTGGCTCGGGCCGTCGCGAGGAGCCTTGGTTTCTGCTATGTCGACACGGGAGCCATGTATCGGACCCTGGCGTGGCATTGTATCCGGACCGGAGTTGACCTTGGCAACCCGAGGGCGATTGCGGGCGTGTGCCGTCGTTGGAAGACGCGTCTGCATTTGGAGGAAGGCGAGCCCGGGGAAGTGGTGCTGCTCGTCGATGGTTTCCGGCCGAAATCAGAGATCAGGACAGCAGACGTAGGCCAGGCGGCGTCGGACGTTGCCGTGGTGCCGGGCGTGCGGCGCTGGATGAGGCTGGTGCAACGCGATTGCTGTCGCTTTGGTGACCTCGTGATGGAGGGGCGGGACATCGCGACCAACGTGTTCCCGGAAACGAATTTCAAGTTCTGGCTGGACGCATCCCCGGATGAGCGGCGGCGGCGGCGGCAGTCGCAAGGCGTGGAGGACAATCTCGGTTACCGCGATCGACAGGACAGCCAGCGTGCGGCTGCGCCGTTGATGATGGGATTGGGGGCTGTCCGGATCGACACCACGGGACGGCCGGTGGAGGACATCGTCGCGGGAATCACCGAGGTCGTGCGCAACGGGGTTTCGACGATGGGGACCAAAGTCCCATAGATTCGTTTCCGGATTTCGGTCAGGGTATTTGTGTTGCGGGTGGAGATCCCCGCCAATGGTCGTGAAGTCTCACGACGGTTCGTTACGACGGTTCGTTTTCCGGTCTCTGACCGATGCCAGGAGGTAGGTGGGGGTAGGTTCTGAAGATGTTGAGGCTCTCTGGAGACGG
>CAIMTB010000179.1 GCA_903844265.1 uncultured Verrucomicrobiota bacterium | reverse complement strand
CCGCTGGGGATCGCCCCTCGTACATCGACGGGTGGTTCTCAAAAAGCCGGCAGAACGCGATCAACCGGGGCAGGTCCTGGCGTTTCGAAACGAAGCCATGAAGTCGCGACCAAATGCCAAGCCACTCTGTCGCAGTTGGTTGAATACCCAATGGAGGGGCTTGCCTCACCCCACCTTGCCCAGGGCTGCAGTCCTCGCCATCCTGCTTCCCCATGCAGGGCATCACTCGGTGGCTGTCTGCGATCGATTCAGGCGACGGACATGGAGCTGAAGAACTCCTGCCCCTCGTCTACGACGATCTTCGCCGGCTTGCAGCCCAGCAAATGGCCAGCCAACAACCCGGCCACACCCTGCAACCCACCGCGCTGGTCCACGAAGCCTGGGTTCGTCTGGCTGCCGAAAACCACGGATGGGAAAGCCGCCGCCACTTTTTTGCCGCCGCAGCGGAAGCCATGCGTCGGATCCTCGTCGACCAAGCCCGTCGACGAAAACGGCTCAAACGCGGCGGTGATCAGGAACACGCTGACCTCGACTCCATCGATGTCGCCATGGAAGCCACCCCTGAGGATATACTGCGCGTCCACGAGGCCCTCGACGATCTTGCGGCCGAGGACCCGGTGAAGGCCGACTTGGTAAAGCTCCGCTTCTTCGTGGGACTTCGCATCCCCGAGGCCGCGGAAATCCTTGGAATCTCCCCTGCAACCGCCAAGCGGCATTGGGCGTACTCTCGCGCCTGGCTCTACGACGCCCTGAAACAAATTTCCTGATCCGTGAGCCGATTTCCCGCCGAACGACGTGTGATGGACTGAACGGACAACCATCGACGCCATGAACCCAGCCGAAGCCGAGCGCCTTTTCCACCAAGCCGCCGCACTCCCCACGCCACAACAAAGGGCCGCTTTCCTCCAGCAGGCATGCCGCGAGGACAATGAGCTCCGCGATCGGGTCGAAAGGCTTCTGGCGGCGCACGAAGCCAACACATCCTTCCTCGGGGAAGAATGAAGTGGACCCCAATCGTTGGACCACGGATCGCGGAATTTAAGTTATACTCCGGGGTCTGAGATCGGGTCTTCTGAAGTGACTTCTTTCTACCTGAGGTACTGTCGCAGAATGACTGAGCCACGTCCAGCTCGTAGGGAGCCCCGGAGGGGCGACCGGAGGGCTGGACGTGGCTGGCGCGCCGATTGCGACTCGGTGTCCTCATCTGCTGCTCGGCTGTGCTCCGTACGCTGCGGGATCGTGGTACACGTCGGCCGGAGTCGCATAACCGAGCGCCTGGTGCGGACGGCACTGGTTGTACTCCTTGAACCAGCGGCCCATGCCCCGGCCCAGTTCCAAGCCGTCCAGATAGTCCTGAAGGTACACGTCCTCGTACTTCAGGCTGCGCCACAGCCGTTCGATGAATCGGTTGTCCATCCAGCGTCCCTTCCCATCCATGCTCACGGTCGTCCCCGCCGATTCCACCGCTTCGATGAACACCTCGCTGGTGAACTGCGAACCCTGATCCGTGTTCGAGATGTCCGGTACCCGCCGTCCCGCTCCCATCGCCCGCTCCCAAGCCCGAATGCAGAAGTCGCTGTCGAGGGTGTTGGAGATCTCCCACGACAGCACGTAGCGACTCCACCAGTCCATCACCGCCACCAAGTACATGAAGCCCTGTTGCAACGGAATGTACGTGATGTCGCTGCACCAGACCTGATCCGGACCGTTGATATCCAAACCCTTGAGAAGATACGGGTAAATCCGATGTCCAGGCCCGGGCAGGCTGGTTCGTGGCTTCGGATGTATGGCCTCGATGCCCATCATCTGGAGCAAGCGCACCACCCGTTTACGGTTCACCGCCACTCCCTCGTTCTCCAGCAGTCTGAGCAACCGACGGCTTCCGTACACCGGGTGCTTGAGGTTCAGTTCATCAAGGCGTCGCATGATCGCCAGGTTCTCCGCCGTCTCCGGCTGGCACTCGT
>CAIMTB010000178.1 GCA_903844265.1 uncultured Verrucomicrobiota bacterium | reverse complement strand
GTTCATGGAGAGCCTCCACGGTTCGCGAATCGCGCATTGGGACCATGAACCGGGCGTTGCATGGCGCCGGTCGCGGTGACGAGGCGGGCTTGTTTGGAGTGCGGCGGCTTGCTGCCGCTTTGGAGCGCGATACTCAACAGCGGGCAAGCGACGCCGCGTGACCGCAGAACGGCGATGCGAGCCAACGAGAGACCGCGACCGGGTAACGGGGGCTACGGGACGCAACTTTGAGGTTCTCGGTCGGGAGAATCCCAAAGGGATTCCGTCGATTAGCCCGGGGTTGGGCCGCGAAGCGGACCTACCCCGGGTACGCGGCACCCTCGTCATAAAACCCCATCGGGGTTTCGTCATGCCAGGGCGTGGGGAGCCACCACAGTTGGGTCGGACGCAACCCCCTTGGGGTTGATGAATTATTGGGGATCGGATTTCCCAGGGTAGCCCGCGGCGCGGGCTACCCTGGGCTAAGGGACGGAACCTCTTCGAGGTTCTCAATTTGTTTGGAAGGCACTTCTGTCGGCCAACAGGAGGGCTTGCCACCGCACTCCATATCGGAATCGCATCCGATCGTGCGTGGTTCACGGAGAGGGCGCGCACTCCGCTGCGCGCCGGCCCTGTAAGGCTCACCATCAGGTAGCCCCGGCAGGGCGGCGGGCAAGGGACTGCCCGCCCTACCTTCACGGTTCATGGAGAGGCTCGAAAACTATTTGGCCCTCCGCCACAGGGAATATCGCATAGGAGAGTGAAGCCCCGCGGAACAGCACGTATCCCGGATGGCCTCAGAAAACCCTGAGATAGTATGACCACAACCAAAACGATCACCCACACCGCCGCCGCACTCATGGCGGTTTTCATCGGCCTCAATTCAGGCCATGCCAACGCCCAGCCCATCCTCACCTTCACCGACGTCATTGTGCCGGGAGGGATCAACCCGGCCGCCATAGGCATCAACAATGCGGGAACCATCGTCGGCGTCTATGGTGTCGAGGGTGACCCCAATTTCTGGGCCGGTTTCATCGACCGCAAGGGGGTCTTCACCGACGTGATACTTCCTCCTCCCGCCTCGACCATCTCACAGCTGACGGGAATCAATGACGCTGGAGTCGCCGTCGGCCAGAACTTCGGCTTCGATGGGACCATGCAGAGTTTTCTGAGGACCGCCCACGGCAACATCCTCTATCCCCCTGAAGCCACGACGTCCGGGCCAAACCCGTTCACCTGGCTGATCCACAACAATAACCAGGGCGACGTCGTCGGTGAGACCGGGTCTGACTTCGGTGGTAACTCTTCCCCGCCGCACGGCTGTGTCCTCCACGACGGTCACTATTCCTTGTTCGATTTTCCAGGAGCAGTCGGCACCGTTGGAATGGGCATCAACGACCATGGCGACATTGTGGGATGGTATCAGAATGCGACCGGATTGGCTCACGGCTTCCTGAAGCGCGGAGACATCTACACGACCATCGACTTTCCGGGAGCAGATTTCACCAATCTCATGGACATCAACGACAAAGGTCAAATCGTGGGCGCGTACGGAAGTGTTTCTGACTACACATGGCACGGGTTCCTCTTCAGTGATGGAGTCTTTACGACGGTCGATTTCCCGGGTGAGGAGGAATCGGGAAACATTGTGTGGTCGATCAACGACGAGGGAAATGCCGTCGGATGGTACGCGAACGGCAACGGAGGGTTTCTGGTGAACATCGCGCCTCCGAAAAATGTGAAGCACAAGCAGTAGGCATTCGGTGGATGCCCGGGAGAACGGAGGCGCAAGCGGTAAGCCGCGTGCGCCTCCGCGGACTGCGGAAGTCGCTGTGGATCCCGGGCGGTCTCGCGCCACGGGGCGAGGTGCCGGGGCTATTTCTCCGGCGGCAGGGCCTGGACGCGCAGGCCATCAAGCTTTTCTCCAGCGGGCGTGCGGAGGCGCAGGCAGAACTCCCAGGGACCGGTGTCCTGGACGACTTTCAGGAGCAGGGCATTCCAACCCTCGCGCAGGGAGACCGTGGTTTTGAACTCGCCGGGGACAGCCGCGCCGCCGCGGTCGGCCTGCGAGATGCGTTCGCCGTTCAGCCACAGTTTGTGCCCGTCATCCGTGCCGAACTCGATCCGGGCGGGTTGCGCTTTCTCGGAGTAGACCCAGGTGCGGGCGTAGCCAGCGCGACCCGTTTCGCCGTTGTGCGTCGCGAGGAAGTCCATCATCCAGGGTCGGGCTGGCTGGGTGCCGGGTGCCAAGGGGCGCCAGACGACGGCGGTGTCCCCTTTCTCCGGGGGAAATTCCTTGGAGAACAATGAACCGCCGTCGCCGGTCGCCAGAGTGTAGGGGGCGGCGTATTGCCACGCCGTCATGAAGTCTGCGAACTTGTCCATGCCCTGCAGGATTTGCTTCGCCCGCTCGCGGGTGGCGGCGTCCTGCGACTCGGCTTGCAGCCGGGTGGCCAGCGTCCTGGCCTCGGCGGGGGCCGACCCGGCAAGACCGCCGGCGATGCCCAGCACGGCGGACTCCGCCTCTTTCCGGACCTGGGCGTCGGCGAGCAGAGGTTCGACCAGCTTGAGAGCGGCCGGATCGGGAACCGCGCCGAGGCCGGAGAGGACCAGCTTGCGGTCGTCCACGCGCCCGGCCAGGGCCAGGAGGTCCGCGTAGGTTTTCACGGTTTGGGCCACCGGCTGGCCTCCCAGGCCCAGAAGGCGAACCGCGCCGCGCAGGGCCAGTGTTCGCTGGGTGTCGTCGGCGGGCGTGCGGATGACGGCGAGCAAGGCAGGCAGGGCACCGGGATCAGGCCAGTCAGTCAGGACGCGGAATGCTGCGCTGCGCAGGGTGTTGTCGGGGTGCGTCAGCGAGGAGCGCACCGCGGTGAGGGCGTTCGGCGTGCCGGTGGTGCCCATCACTCGCAGCAGGGCGCACTTGGCGGGGATGGGGCTGGTCTCGAGGCGGGCGAGCAATGCCTCGGCGCATCCGGCCTTGTCGGGCAGTCGGGTGCACGCGGCGTCCAGCGCGGCTTCCACGTCCGCCAGGGCGTCCTCGGATTGGGGCTTGCCCAGCAGATCGGCGAGTGAGCCCAGTTCAGCGAGGGACGCGGTGTCTCCGAGAGCCTTGACGCCGGCGCTGCGCAGTTCGGGATCGGCGTCTTTGGCGGCTTTGAGCAGTTCCGGCACGGCGGGGCTGAGGCGGCGCTGGCCGGCGAGTTCCACGAGCACCCGGCGGGCGGGGCCGGACGCCTGCGGCAGTCGGGCCATCAGCGCGACGTCGATGTCCTTGCCGGGCAGGCGGGAGAGGGCTGTCTTGGCGGCCTTGGCGACATCCGGCGTGGTATCCGTGGCGGCCTCGAGCAGGACGGGCAGGGAGGCGGGACTGGCTTGTCGCTCGAGGGCGGTGATGGCCACGAGGCGGACCGACTTCGAACCTTTGAGGGCGGCGCGGTGCACGGCGGGCCAGACGGCGTCGTCGCGGCGATCGGTGATGGCCAGCAGCAACGGGCCCTGGCGTTCGGGCGGGGTCTGCTCCAGTTCCGTCGCGAGAGCCTCGGTCACCTGGCGGCCGGGAAGTTCGCGGGCGGTGCGCAGGCTCATGTTGAAGACGGCGCGATCCGTTGAGCGCAACGTTTCGAGGAGGAGCGGCAGGCCATCGGCCTGACGGGCGAGGATGGCGCCGCGCGTGGCTTCGAGGATCCGCTGTCTGGGCAGGTCAGCGCGGCGGAGTTTCTCATAGAGTCTGACGGCCTCGGCAGCCTGGCCTGTGGATGCGGAACGTTCCGCGCTGAGGATCAGTCCTTCAGCGACGAATGAGCGCACCCCGGCGAGGGGTGTGGACAGGGATGCTTCCAGGGCGGTCACGGCAGTCGCGCCACCGATGCGGCCCAGGGCCACCGCGGCGGCGGACGCCACTTCGGCGTTGGGATCCTTGAGGCGTGCCACGAGCGGGTCTACGGCCTTGGGGTCACCGCGGACGCCGATGGAATTGATGACGCCGACGAGCAGGTTGCCGTACAGGCGACTGAGCGCCTCACGCAGCGCGTCATCGGCTGCCGGGCCGGGAAGGACCTCGAGGGGGATGCGCGCCCACGAGGAAAGCCTCTCGTCCCCGAGCAGGGGTGCGAGGGCTGCGACGGCTTCGGGTCCGGAGAAGACGGCGAGGCGCTTGCAGGCCAGGGCTTTTTCCGGTGCGGGCGCGTCCGATTGGAGGACGGCGATGGCTTGTCGCGCCTTGTCGGCCGAGCTGTCGGGCGAGTCGGCCGCCAAGGCCGGCGCGGTGAGCGTGAACCCGATCAGGAAGGTGGCGAGGAACGACTGGATCTTGGGGGTCATGGTCTTGCTTCGGTGGAGGTGGATGTCGTTGGCAGGCCAGGGTTCACATTCTCCACGGTTCGCGCAGAGCCTCGGAGCGGAGGCGGTTGGCTTCGTCGTCGCCGATGAACTCGTGCTTCTTCGGGTCGAATTTCACCCGGCGTCCGAGGAACAGCGCGATGTTGGCCGCGTGACACGTGATGTGTGACCAGCAGGCCACGTCGGCGTTCGCCCGGGTCAGGCCGCGGGTGCGCACGCAGGACAGGAAGTCGCGCACGTGGAAGTTGGCGGGGTAACCGGAGATTATGGGGCGTGAGCGATCGATCAGTTCCTCGGGATTTGCGGCGACTTCGCCGTTGTCAGCGGTCTCGACCCAGCCGGCGTCGCCTTCGTAGCGGACGGGGCAGGAACCGAGAGGGAGCCAGCCATCGTTGCGCAGGACGAGTTTCACGCCGTTGGCGTAGAGGGCGTGGAGTTGGTTGCCCTCGGGCCAGTATTCGACGGCGGTGGTGTCGTCGGTCTGGTTGGCCCACTGGCAGAGGTCCACGCAATGCGAGCCCCACTCCAGGCAGCCGCCGCCGACCATTCCGCCGCCTTTTTCGAAACCGCCGCCGTTGTTGATCAGGCTGCGGCTGTAGGGGCGCCAGGAGGCGGGTCCGAGGTACAGATCCCAGTCGGCTTCCTCCTTGTCCGGTTCGGGTTCGGGCTTGGGCCAGCCGCTGGCGCCGGTGCCGAGTCCTCCCGGATGGGCATGGAGCGTGTGGATCTTGCCGAGTTTGCCCTTGTGACAGAGTTCGGCGGCAAAGGCGAAATTCGGAAGGCTGCGGCGTTGTGTGCCGGCCTGGAACACGCGTCCCGTGCGGCGCATCACCTGGGCCAGCGTCAGGCTGTCTGCAATCGTCTTGGTGCAGGGCTTCTCGCAGTAGATGTCCTTGCCTGCCTTGGCTGCCATCACGGAAGCCGCGGCGTGCCAGTTTGGTCCGGTGGCGATGAGGACCGCGTCGATTTCCGGCCGGGCGAGAAACTCGCGGAGGTCGCGGTACATGGCGCAGTCCTGGTTTCCGTAGAAGGCGTCGGCCATTTTCTTCACCGACTGGCGGCGGGCGGCCTTCACGTCGCAGATGGCGGCGAATTGGACGCCGGGCTCATGGATGAAGGCGTCGAGCACGTAGGATCCGCGTCCGCCGATGCCGATCGCGCCGAGCACGATGCGTTCGCTGGGAGCCACCGCACCGCCGCGACCCAGTGCGCGGGCGGGGATGAATTGAGGTAGCGCGATGGCGCCCCCGGCCAGGGAGCCGAGGCGGCCGAGGAATGAGCGGCGGTTGAGCGAAGCCTTGAGACGTTTTGGGGTCTTCATGTGAATCCGTGGGTAGACGCCATCTGACTTGGAGGAGGCAGGAGGAATTGGCAATCGGAAAGGGGGGAGATGGAGGGTCACGGGTGGAGCGCAAATTCGTTGGAAAATCCCATGGCAACGTCCGATCGGCTCCATAAAGGGACGGGTCTTTTACTCGAGGGGTGGCGGGCGCGAAGGGGGCGCTGCATGGGGGGCTATTCGTCGTCCCTGGGTCGTGGCAGTGTTGCGACGAATCTCTTCCACAGCTCGAACTCGACGTAGAGTTCGAAGAATTCCCGCGGGCGCAGTTCGTAATAGCCGACGCTCAGGTAGCGTTTGTCGGACTTCTCATCGAGGCCAGCCTGCAGGCGCGCTGCGACGATCATGATCGGGGCGTAGGGATTGTCGGGCAGCCGGTCCAGCCACCACACTTTTCGGAGTTGGCGCAGATACCAGGGCAGCGGCCAATATTCGCTTTCGGGGGCGATCACCTTGACCTCGGTCTGGATTCCCTGCGGGCTGATCCTGGCGATGGCCTTCACGCGGTCGGTGAGTTCGATGACATTCGGGACCGTTTGGGAATGGAAGTAGGGGTTACCCGGGTGGTTCGCGAATTCGTGACTGGTGCGCCAGCTTTGCCAGCCGAGGTGCGCGGCGCCGGATGCCAGCAGCACGGCCATGAGGCACCGCCACCAGGGGCGGTTTCCCTGCCAACGCAGGAGGACTGTGGTCCCGATGCCCGCCAGGAGAATCATGGGCAGGAGGAAGTTCAGCAGGCACCAGGGGGTCTTGTAGGCGATCGCGCTGTAGGCGGCCGTGATCGCCACCGTGAAGAAGGTCACGAAACGGGCGAACCCGATCCGCGACGCCTCGAGGCCTTTGCCCGTCAGCGCCGCGCCAAGACCCGCCACCGCCAGCACCGCGACGAAGGCCTCCGTCCAGAGCGGGCTGCGCGCGGGATGATGCCAAAGCAGGCGCTCGAAATAGTAGGACCACGGATGGATGTGAGGCGAATGGCCGCCCGCCCGCCGCAGCCAGGGCAGGTAGGTGACCAGTGAATCCAGGGGTCCGCGAAGATGGGTGAAGAAGGATGTGAACAGGACCAGCGAAACACACGCCGCCACGGCCAGGGCCAGGGCCAGATGCCGCACACTCCATCCGGATCGCCCGTCCCAGGGGGTGGGGCCACGCCATCGGCTCCAGGCCCCGGTGAGCACGCCGGCCACCACGAGGGCTGCGATCGTGATGACGAAGGTCTCCTTGGTGGCGTGCATCAGGCCGAGAGCCGCGCCGGCAACCGCGGCCCAGATCGGATGTCGCGTCTGCCGATGTCGCCAGAGGCTCGCCACCAGGAGCAGGGAGAAACACACCAGCAGCATCTCGTGGATGAAATACCGGCTGTAGAACACCATCGCCGGGGAAAGCGCCAGGAGGGTGGACGCGGCCGCGGTGGCGGTCGACCCGAGGGCGTCGCGCAGCAGCCAGACGAGGAGCACCAATGCGACGCCCGCCGCGACCGCGACCCACCGCAGCGTGCGTTCGGAGAGATGATCGAAGTCCTCTTCCCCGCTCAGCCACAGGAAGGGCAGGGTGGCGTAATGGAGCGCGGGGCCGTGGTATTCATCCGGATTATACCGGTATTCCCCGCGTTCCCAGAGGCCCTGGATGAGGATGGCATTGACGGCTTCGTCATTGTGCATCGGGCGCACGTCGAGCCGGGGCAGCCGCAGGGCCAGGGCCACCGTCGCCAGGATTACGAATGTGAGCGCGAGCCAGCGGTTCATGGAGGGTCGATCCCCGCCGCTGTCCCCGGAAAGGCGACCTGCCGGCGGCGTCGAAGCCCCGCCCATCTCCATGGAGGTGAGCGGTTCATGGGCCGGGTCACTGGACGTTCACTTCGCCGGCAGGGCGTACACTTCGATTTCCTGGCATGCGTTGATCGCACTGAGGCTGCTGCCCGCG
>CAIMTB010000177.1 GCA_903844265.1 uncultured Verrucomicrobiota bacterium | reverse complement strand
CCTGCAGCACGTATGCCCAGAACCGTTCCTCGGTGCAGGGCTGAACCGAGCCGTCGGCTAAAAGCACCAGCGCGCCGATCACGAGGGCCAGTCCGGACACCGCTGACACCCATCGGGAGACGCGGGACCCAGGCTGTAGGGATCGATGCAGCAGAACGAACACGATGGCCGCCAGGAGCAGGGCCGGCAGAGCGAGGATCGACTCAAATAGGCGCACGTCGAACGTGGAGACACCTGCGGCGAATCCGCCGGTGTTTACTGAGATTACCACCGCCGCTCCCAGCCACGCCAAGGCCACGGCCGCCAGCAGGGTGCGAAAGCGCAGGCGCCGAGGGCGCAGGGTCACGGGCGATGCGGGGCCATCGGGAGCCGAGGCCAGATGCTCGACCTCGGCTTTGACCTGCCCGGCCGACTGCTGGCGAAGCTCACGCTCCTTGGCGAGGGCACGGAAGACGATGTCGTCGACACGCGCATCCAGCGCGGCCTTGGCCGAGGGCGCCTGGAACCGGCCCAGGGGCAGTTCACCGGTAAGCAGTTCGTAGAAGACGACGCCAAGGGAGTAAATGTCGGCCCGGTGGTCCACCGCTTCCGGACACTCGACCTGCTCCGGCGCCATATAATGCGGCGTGCCGACGTGGGCGCCGGTATGAGTCAGCGTGAACGCGTCAGGAAAGCCTTCGCCCGAAACCCCCAGGATTTTCGCAATGCCAAAGTCAGCGATCTTCACCCGCCCATCAGCGTCGAGGAGGATGTTCTCGGGCTTAATGTCGCGATGCAGCACACCTTGGGCATGGGCGTACTGGAGGGCGTCGCACAGGTCCGGAATGAGTGCGAGAGCCTGGGCCGGCGAGAACCGTCCGGAACGCAACGCCTGCCGCAGGTTCGCTCCGTCGACATACTCGAGAAGCAGGGAAGGCCTCAGCGATCTCGGCGAGGCGAGGCGGTTTTGGCAGGCGTGACCGACCGCCGGTGCCGACCTCGGACTCTGTAGCCACCTGGTGGAGCAGACACCGCGGGCACATCCCCACCGGGGCCTCGGCGGGGATGGGGGTCTGGCACCTAGGGCAAATGCCCAGTGGCGGTGGGTTCGACGAGGTCGCAGCGGAGTCGCTCATGCACCAGAGGACTGGGGTGTTCCGGCCCCAAGGTTACAGGGAGAAGCTCCATTGTCTGCACCGGGGTACGTCCCATCTGGGCGTACCGGCGGAACGTTCCCGACAAGGCGTCGCCTCGCCTCGAAATCGAGGGGTCTCTCGTAGAATCCGACAACGGGGGTACCTATGGCGTAGGAGCGGCCCACCCCCGACCCCCTCTCCCCCCCGGGGGCTGAGAGCCGTAGCCCAGGAGAAAGCGAACGTGTGGTCCCCCGCTCCGCTCGAAGCGGCAACGCCCTCCGGGCCGCCTTGCCCAGGCCCGTCCGTCCAGGTGGCTGAAGCTGGGAACCGGGTCGCCGACTTCGCGCCGACGACGGTAGGGGTGGAATATCTCGGGGAAGGCCCTCGCTTCGAATTTGAACGGCCGCACCCTCTGGAATTCTGGGCCGACGCCACATCGGCCCGCGGCTCCAAATCGGGGTGGCCAGCCTTCTTCAGGCTCATGACCTCGTGACCCGGTCACCTCAGGGAGGAGGTCACCGGTTCATGGGCCCGTGCCGGCCTAGCCCTGAAGGGCGGAGGTTCAAGTTCGTAACCCGCAGGTTTGGACTGGCGAGGATCGAGGGGCTCGGAGACCGTCCCAGCGTGACGCTGCCCGGGATCGAGATCGCAGTCATCGAGGAACCGAAGGTGGTGGGCTATCTCCTGGCCGCTGATCACCCCGAGGGCGCAAGCAAGGCGGCCTTCTTCGAGGCCCACGGCTTTCGGCGCGGAGACTGGCAGGTGTTGGCGGAAGCGCTGCGGGACCACGCTCGCCGTCACGCCGTGGCGGCAGTCTCGCGGTCTCCCTAAGGAACGAATCACGCCGTTGACGGTCCCCTCCGGTCTCCCGATGGACGCATGCCCATGGTCCGGGCCATCTGGATCGTGGACGCCGGAATCGCATTCCCCAGACTGGTCACCGCCTACCCATTGGATGTATGAGTGATGCCATGATTCGAGAACACGACACGGTCGTCCTGACCGCACCTATCCCTGAGCGCGGGCTGGAAGCCGGCGACGTCGGGGCCGTGGTTCACGTCTACCCGGGGGCCGCGGCCTTCGAAGTGGAGTTTACAACCTTGAGCGGGAAGACCGCCGCGGTGGTCACTGTTCCAGCCGGGAGGATCCGGTCGGTGACGAAGACGGAGATCCCGCACGCGCGGGAGTTGGCGTTGCACTAAGGGGAACACCCCCGATCGGTGACCGTTAAGCCGCAGCTGTCAGGATCGCTCTACGGCACTTCAAGAGCACGCGAGGCCCTACCGTGAATATTGTCCAATCCTTAGCGGTATTGGTCGTAATCGCGCCGTTACTCGGCGCCGCTGGTGACCCAGTGGAGCACCAATGGAATGCCCGAAGCGCGGCCACTTGAGGCTGTCTGGAATAGTGGTGATGCCGTCTTGGCAGGCCGAATCGACCCGGGAGATGACAAGTTCGCTGCTCGTTTGCAGGGTCGGAATCGCACGACTCTGGCCTATTACCATGGAGATATGGAGCTGGAGAAACCGGTGGCCGAGCACGGCGGATGGTATCGCGATGGGATCATCTGGGAAGTTTGGTTCGCACTATCCGACAGCCCGGACTGTCGCGCATTCCTCCGGCAGCTCGACACCGGGACCTTGCGTTCGTCGATGGTCGAGATCGGCAGTCCGGTTGCCGAGCGCTGGATAAAGCAGGCCACTAATGGTGCAGCCCAAGGTTCCAATTCCAAACCCGGCGGACATCAGGTTCAGCCTCCGCCTCATCGGTAGACCTGGCCGCTGTATTCCGAATCGAGATATACCGCGTGCCGGGAATCAGGTAGCTCCTTTCACCAGCCCTTTCTCGATCAGCGCCGCCCGCAGGTCGTTGGCGAGGGTGGTG
>CAIMTB010000176.1 GCA_903844265.1 uncultured Verrucomicrobiota bacterium | reverse complement strand
ATGGAGGCCGCGTTCTGCAGGGCAGTGCGGGTGACCTTCTTCGGATCGACGACGCCGGCCTTGACGAGATCTTCGTACTCGTCGGTGGCCACGTTGTAACCTTCGTTGCCCTTGCGGCGCTTGACTTCCTGGACGACGAGCGAGCCGTCGACGCCGGCGTTGCAGGCGAGGGCGCGGAGCGGGAACTCGACAGCCTTGCGGACGATGTCGACACCGATCTGCTCGTCCTCGTTGCTGCCCTTGACGGCCTCGATGGCCGCGATGGTACGGATGAGGGCGACACCACCGCCGGGGACGATGCCTTCCTCAACGGCTGCGCGGGTCGCGTGAAGGGCGTCCTCGACGCGGGCCTTCTTCTCCTTCATCTCGGTCTCGGTGGCGGCACCGACATTGATGACGGCAACACCGCCGGCGAGCTTGGCGAGGCGCTCCTGGAGCTTCTCGCGGTCGTAGTCGCTGGTGGTTTCGTCGATCTGGCGCCGGATCTGGTTGACGCGGCCCTGGATCTCGGAGCTCTTGCCACCACCTTCGACGATGGTGGTGTTTTCCTTGTCGATGACGACGCTCTTGGCGCGGCCGAGGTCCTCAACCGTGAGGTTCTCGAGCTTGATGCCGAGGTCTTCGGTGATGCAGCGGCCGCCGGTGAGGATCGCGATGTCCTCGAGCATGGCCTTGCGGCGGTCACCGAAACCAGGAGCCTTGACGGCGGCGACGTTGAGGACGCCGCGGAGTTTGTTCACGACCAACGTCGCGAGAGCCTCGCCCTCGACCTCTTCCGAGATCACGAGCAGGGGCTTTCCGATCTTGGCGATCTTCTCGAGGATCGGGAGCAGGTCCTTGAGGGACGTGATCTTCTTCTCGTAGATGAGGATGTACGGATCCTCGAGCTTGACCTCCATCGTGTCCGCGTTGGTCACGAAGTACGGGGAGAGATAGCCCTTGTCGAACTGCATGCCCTCGACAACCTCGAGCGTGGTGTCGATGGATTTCGCTTCCTCGACGGTGATCGTGCCATCCTTGCCGACCTTGTCCATCGCCTCGGCAATGATATTGCCGATGGTGGTGTCCCAGTTGGCGGAGACGGTGGCGACCTGCTTGATCTCTTCCTTGTCCTTCACCTTCTTGGAGATCTTCGCGAGCTGATCCACGGCGGCCTGAACGGCCTTCTGGATGCCGCGCTGGATCCCGATCGGGTTCGCGCCGGAGGTCACATACTTCAGACCTTCGCGGTAGATCGCCTCGGCCAGGACCGTGGCGGTCGTGGTGCCGTCGCCGGCTGCATCGCTGGTCTTGCTCGCGACTTCGCGGACCATCTGCGCGCCCATGTTCTCGTACGGATCCGAGAGCTCGATCTCCTTCGCGACAGTGACACCGTCCTTGGTCACGGTCGGGGAACCGAACTTCTTGTCGAGAACGACGTTGCGGCCCTTGGGCCCGAGTGTCGCAGAGACGGCCTTCGCGAGGAGGCTCACGCCGCGAAGCAGGGACTGCCGCGCGGCTTCGTCAAACAAAATTTGCTTGGCTGCCATAGTGATATGCTGGTTCTTCGGTTTGTTTTGAAATCGGGGTTATCAGTCGAGCACCGCGAGGATGTCGTCGGAGTTCAGGATCTTGTACTCCTTGCCGTCGACCTTGATCTCGGTGCCGCCGTACTTGCTGACCAGAACGCGGTCGTTGACCTTGACCTCGAACGGAACTTTCTTTCCGTTGTCGTCGGTCTTCCCGGTTCCGAGGGCGCGCACGATGCCTTCCATCGGCTTTTCCTTGGCGGAATCAGGAATGATGATCCCGCCCTTCTTTGTTTCCTTATCCTCGGCGGGTTCCACGAGGACCCGGTCACCGAGAGGTTTGACGTTCAGTGCCATAGTGACTTGTCGGTTGGTTTACTTTGTCTGTTGGTTTGTCGTCTGAATGGATTCCCCCGGCACCCGCAGGGGGACCTAACCGCCACGCCGCGACTCGGCCGCGTCTCATCGCCAGCCAGTCAGCGCGCGTCGGAAGCTCATTTCTTCTTCTCGTCCACGATCTCCGCGTCGATGACGGTGCCGTCCTGCTTGGAGGACCCGCCAGCGGCACTGCCTCCGCGGGAGTCCCCGGCATCGCCGGCCGCCCCGTCAGGCGCAGCGCCGGGACCCCCCTTGGCACCAGCACCCGCGGCATTCGCCTTGTAAAGCTCCTCGGAGGCCGCCTGCCAGACGGTGTTGAGTCGCTCGCTGGCCGACTTGATCGCGGCGGCGTCATTGCCCTTCAATGCCTCCTGCAGCTGTTGGGTCGCCTCTGCGATTGCTGTTTTTTGGGGCGCAGGAAGCTTTTCTCCGTTGTCGCGCAGCATTTTCTCACTGCGGTAGACGGCGTTGTCGGCCTCGTTCCGGGTCTCGACTTCCTCGCGGCGCTTCTTGTCCTCGTCAGCGTGCGACTCCGCGTCGTGCCGCATGCGCTCCACCTCGTCCTTCGAGAGACCGCTGGACGCACTGATGGTGATCTTCTGCTCCTTGCTGGTCCCCAGGTCCTTCGCGTTTACGTGCAGGATCCCGTTCGCATCGATGTCGAACGTCACCTCGATCTGCGGCACGCCCCGGGGCGCCGGCGGGATATCGGTGAGCTTGAAGTTGCCGATCGTCTTGTTGTCCCTGGAAAACTGGCGCTCGCCCTGCAACACGTGGATCTCCACGCCTGGCTGGCTGTCCGAAGCAGTGGAGAAGATTTCCGACTTCCGGGTCGGGATCGTGGTATTCCGCTCGATGAGACGCGTGAAAACACCGCCCAATGTCTCGATCCCCAGCGACAGCGGAGTGACATCAAGCAGGAGGACATCCTTCACCTCACCCTTGAGCACGCCGCCCTGGATGCCCGCACCGATCGCCACGACCTCGTCCGGATTCACGCCCTGGTGCGGCGGTTTGCTGACGAGACCACGAGCCGTCTCCACAACACGCGGCATCCGCGTCATGCCGCCCACGAGCACCAGCTCGGAAACCTTGTCCACCGCCACGCCCGCATCCTTCAGGCAGTTGCGGACCGGGGTCACCGTCCGCTCGAACAGGTCATCGCACAACTGCTCCATCTTCGAGCGCGTCAGCGTCTTCTGGATGTGCTTCGGCCCGCTCGCGTCGGCCGTGAT
>CAIMTB010000175.1 GCA_903844265.1 uncultured Verrucomicrobiota bacterium | reverse complement strand
GGACCATTGCGTAGATTGCAGATGCCCGAGGTCACCACGGGGCCGCGACCCACTCCCGCGATCTTCGGGAGCAACCCCCAGGCCAGCAGGTACGGGTGGTCCATCAGGTTCCGGCCAATCAAGGCGTCCGAAGGACACGACGGGTTCGTCTGGGACGAGAGCAAAAGCCGGGCGGTTTCCACCGCGTTAGCCGCGAGGATGAAAACCCTGCCACGAACGTGGATCGTGCGCGCTTCCGGGCTGTCGAGGCTCCCGTAGACCTTCACCTCGACCGAGGTGACGGAGGCGTTCGTGGCGTCGTACTTCAAACGCGAGGCGACTGCCTGCGGCATCACATCGACACGTCCCGAATTCAACGCCTTCACCAGGGTCTTGCGCGCATCGTATTTCGCCTGGACCGGGCAGATCGGCACGCAGTTGGTGTTCCCCTGGCAGCGCCCGCCCTGTTCGGTTTGGTGGAGGCTCACCGCGCCAACCGGCGTATAGAGCTTTCCTTGATTCCAGGGCTTGTAGGCCGGGTTGGGAACTCCGTTTCGACCTTGCGGAAACGTGGTGAGTGTCAGGGGGATCTCTTCGCCGTACAGGGAGGCTTTCATGCCGGCCAAACCCTCGCCCACCGATCGGTCGAGATAACTCGGAGGCATCTCCAGCATCGGGTAGACGTAGCCCTTCTCAAACTCGACCCCCAGCGCTGTCTGCGCCGCTGCGTCTCCCGAAACCCCGATCTCCGCCTCGGCCTTCCGATAGTACGGCATCAAATCGTCAAGCCCGATCGGCCAGTCGAGCCCCTGCCCGTACTTCCTGCGCATCTCAAAATCGTCGCGCAACATCCGGATCGTCTTGGCCTCCCAGTGATTCGTCGTCCCCCCGAGAACACGTGAATAAACACTGTCGCTGACAAAGGGGCCGTACTGCACCCAGTAGGCGTCGGTATTGGGTTGACCAGGCCGGAGCGGCTTGATGTCCGGGCTTCGCGGCATCTCCGCGTTCGGGTTCCGCGCGTACGGCGAGTTGTTATCCTTCGACGTCGCTGAGTAGAACCGCTCCAGGTACTTCTGGAACCCCGCCTGCGAAATGTCCGATCCCGGACCGGCCTCGAGGATGAGCACCTTGTAGTGCTTGGCGCTCAATTCGTTGGCGAGAATCGCTCCGGCGATGCCCGATCCGACAATGACAACGTCATAGGGAAGTTTTGACGCGTGATCGGCGTCGACGGTCCTTGTGATATCCGTTCGAAGGGGAGCCATGCGACCTCTCGTTTAAGGTGGATCAACATTACAAGCGGTGACCCAATGGATAAAGAAAAATTCTCCAGAAATTTTGCGGCTGAGGCGTGGCGATCGCGGAAGCGGTCTGTTTTCAAGGGAGGGATGCCCCGGAGGTGGCCTGCCAGGACGCTGAAATCGTCCCCGGCGTCGCCTGCGGTGGGTAGGCCACACGGACCCTTCCCACGCGCGCCGATCCACGTCCTTTTCGTTGCCAGGTTCCCGGCGCGCCACTGCGCGAGTCAGGTATGTCGGGAACTTCCTTGGCGGGAGGCGCCTCCGGCTTGCGGCACGGAATCACCTTCCTTCAGGGAAACCGGCGCTCCGCATGGCTCGATCGATGTGGGGGTTACGCATGAACCAACTCCAGACCTTCCCTGTCTCATGGTTCTCGATCAGCAGAAGCGCGGCGC
>CAIMTB010000174.1 GCA_903844265.1 uncultured Verrucomicrobiota bacterium | reverse complement strand
GCGCTGGGGGACCTCGAGGAGGATGTGGAAGTGGTTGTGCATGATGGCGAAGGTGAGGACGCGGACGCGGCAGAAGCGTTCACATTCGCGGAGGAGGGAGACGAAGTGGTCCTTTTCGGTGGGTCCGAAGATGGGGCGTTTGTCGACGATGCGGGAGAGGCAGTGGTAGAAGGCGCTGGGCCTGCCCTGGGGGAGCTTGAGACGACGCGCACGCATGGGAGGAGAGAAGAGGAGAGGAGGCGGCGGGTCAAGCATATAAAATACCTGTCCCTTAATGTAGAAAAATGCAGCCGTCTCCGCCCTTTCAGCTTGGGTCACTCGCCTCCCTTATCCGTCCTCTTCCGAAAATCTGAGTTGCGCCCGTCAGGGCGCCTCGACCAAGAGCCAGGTGCGGGACTGGGCGGGGATGGTCACGGGGACGACGGCGCGTCCCTGGGGGTCGAGGTGGTAGCGTTTCGGGGAGCCTTCGCCTTCGCGGATTTTGGCGGAACCGGAGAGGCCGGCGTAGTGCAGGGGAACGACCACGTCTCGATGGACGCCCACGGTGAGCGGATTGTGGATCATGACGAGCGCGCGATGCTTGAGCCGGGGGTTGACGTGGACGAGGTAGTCGACATCGCGGCCGTCGGCGCGGCGGCCGTGGATGATGTCGGACTCGAGGATGTCGCGGTACTGCTTGAACCAGGCGACCCAGCGTTTGACGAGCGCCTTGGTTTCGTCGGAATCGTAGAGGCGGGGGCCGCGCCAGCAGGCTTGAACGCCGGCACCGAGGGTATTGGCGAGGTGCCCTTCGTAGTCGGGGAGGTGATCGCGGAGCGGTTCGATGGTGGCTGCGGCGCCGCCGCCCTGATATTCGGTCAGGGGGACAAACATCCATCCGGCGGTCTGGGGTTTGGTCCAGGTGCCGTCGTAGATGTTTTGTCGGGCGTGGATGAGTTGCTGGGCGCGGGGGAGGGACCAATTGACTTCGCGGTAGCCCATGGCGGTTTTGTTGCCACCGGCGAAGAAGTAGTAGTCGGGCTGGTTGATGTAGACGCCCTGTTCCCGGCACCAAGAGTAGAGGCGGTAACTTGTCTGCCACTGGACCCATTGGGAATCGTCGAGGTTCGTGTGGCCGGGGTGGTTGGTGGAGGCGCAGTAATCGCCGGGGTAGGGACCGTCGTGCTCGAGGAGCGTGAGTCCGGTTTGGGCGATGAAGTTGGTGAGTTTCCGGAAGTAGTTTGTGCCCCAGTTGGAGGCGAAACACGGGGCGTTTCCGAAGATGGCGCCGCCTGTCTTGCCGGTCTTGGGGTTGATGACGTCGTTGGCGTCGTCGATGCGGCGGCTGCTGAAGAGGGAGTAGGCGCCGACCTCGAGTCCCCTGGATTTTGCGTAGTCGACATCGGCGCGGATTTTCAGGAGGTAGCCGGGGTCGTCGGACTCGGCGTTCAGGCCGCTGCCGAAGGTGTAGATCATCATTTCGAACCCGGTTTCGGCGCATTGATCCGCGGCCAGTCGGAATGCCTTCGATTCGGCACTGCGCACGTGCATCATGATTGGGTTTTCGGTGCTCCAGGGGGCGAGCATGCGATGGGCGCGGCGGATGCCGAGGCCCTGGCGTTCACGCTCGTAGGAATCGTGGAACACGAACCAGGAGCGGAACGAGGTGAGCGTCTGGCCTGGGGCGAGGACGGCGCCGGGGCCTA
This sequence comes from uncultured Verrucomicrobiota bacterium, assembly GCA_903844265.1. Taxonomy (GTDB): domain Bacteria; phylum Verrucomicrobiota; class Verrucomicrobiia; order Limisphaerales; family CAIMTB01; genus CAIMTB01. The sequence goes on along the minus strand of CAIMTB010000174.1, from coordinate 9,061 downwards.
TCGGGGGTTCGCAGACCAGGAGGCAGGGGGTCTTGAGGTCGTAGCTGACCTGGGTGTTGAAGGTCGGGTCGGTGACCCACTGTCCGACATGGTTGCCGGTCACGACGTCCATGCCCTTGAACATGTAGTCGCTCAGCACCGTGATGGCCGGGGTGCGCCAGGCGGTGTTGGGACGTTCGTCGACGGCGGATTCGGCTTCGACGGCGGCGAGTCGTTCGGTTGTGAGGCGGTTGATGCGGAGGGGGTGCGATGTGCCGTTGGAGATCGTGAGCCATTTCCCGAGCACGGGCATCTGGGAGTAGATTTCGTAGTGGACCTCGACGGCGAGGCCGCGGGTGGCGTCGTCGGGACCGCGGAAAGAGAGCGTGAGCGCGGCTCCGTTGGGTGGCCAGGGGAGGTCGGCGGAATGGCGGACGCGTTTCCACGCGAAGGGGGCGGTGGGTTTGCCCGTGGTGAATCCGGTGAATTGGAACGAGGCGGGGTGGTTGGTGAGCGATTGGATCCAGGCGGGGGTGAGGTAGGCGCGGTCCGGTTGGCCGCCGAGTCCGCCGATGTTGTAGGCATGGCCGTCGAGGGTGAGTGCGGCTTCGGGTTCGACGGCGCGCAGGATGGGTTCGCCGGTGATGAGGTGATCGAGGCCGACGGTGGCGGCATTGGGGGAGAGCTTGAAGGTCTGGCGGAGGAGGCCGTTCTCGAGGGTGATCGTGCCGGGTTCAGTGGAGCGGAAAACGCCGGGTTCGGCGGACACGGCGGAGACCATCCAGTCGGGAGGCGCGCGATGCGTTGCGGCGGGTTGGGGTGTGCCGCGAAGTTTGTCGAGGGAGCCTTGCCAGGGTGCGGATTGCGGGAGCGTGTCGAGGGCGCTCGCGAGGAACAGGGAGAGCGCGAGAAAGTGCGGGGTCGACGGCATGCGCGTGATTAGCAGGGCCGGAGACGTGGGCGAAGGCGAAACCGTGGGTTGCGGGGAGGAATGCGGGATGGACAGCAGGCGACGGAGATGGCGGAGGACGGGGGGAGGGGGTAGGGTTGCGCCGGAGATTCAGGAAATGCCGTTGTACGAATACGAACTTTGCGAGGGCGGTTGTGCCGCGTGTGGCGGGCGGTTCACGTTGCGGAGGCCGCTTAGTGCCAAGCCGCTCACCCACTGTCCGGCGTGCAAGAAGCCGGTACGGAAGATCATCTCGTCGTTCAACACACCGACCATCACGAAGCCGGTGTCGATCAGTGACGCGAAGAAGGCGGGGTTCTCCGTGCTCAAGCGCGTGAACAAGGGCGAGTACGAGCGACAGTAAAAGGGAGGGATCCCGGGATCAGTCGCCGGATTCGGGCAGGCTCTTGGGGCTCTTGGCGAGTTGGAGAAGGCCGTCGCGGTAGTAGAGGATGCCGGAGGACAACGTGATGATCAGGGCGACGATTTCCACGACTGCGCGGACGCCCGGCGCAAGGCCCATCAGCGCCAGGATTACAATGGTCATCTGAAGGACGGTGGCGGTTTTGCCGGAGAGCCGGGGTTTGACCTCGACATGGCCGCACGTGAAGTGGATGACGGCGAGGCCGAGGATGAGGATGGCGTCGCGGCTCAGGAAGGTGGCCACGAGCCAGAAAGGCAGGGCGGGGAGGTGGGGGGCGCCGGTGCGTGAGAGGACGATGAGGGCGGAGACGAGCAGGAGTTTATCGGCCAGGGGGTCGAGCATCGCGCCGAGTTGGCTGCGCTGGTTGAAACGGCGCGCGATCCAGCCGTCGATGCCGTCGCTGATTGCGGCCGCCAGGAACGCGGACAGGGCGATCCATCGATGCCATTCGGTGGCGGTCTGGCGGTAGTTCAGCACCTCGATCACGAAGATCGGGATCAGCAGGATCCGCCCGATGGTGATCTTGTTGGCGAGGGTCATGGGGGATCGGGCGTCGGAACAGATGGGCCTATTTGGCCGGGGGCAGGTCGAGGACCACGACCGAGGCGTAGGGATTCTGGAACTGGGGTGCGAGGGTGACCACGATGCCGTTGGCGGTGACGTCGCAGGCGATGGCGTGGTGCTGCGGGTCGGCGAGCATGTGGCCGGTGACAGTATGCACGGACTTGAGGGGCACGGTGACCTGATGGTTTTTCGGCCAGTCGAACACGTGGAGGTAGAGGCGGCCCGGTTTGGCGGTGATGCGGCCCCAGGGCACAGCGCCGGCGGGGTTGGGGGTTGTGCCGTGGATGGATTCGCCGTAGGTGTGCATCCATGCGCCGAGTTCGCGGAAGCGGACCTGGATTGTTTCGGGGATGCTGCCGTCGACGCGGGGGCCGGCGTTGATCAGGTAGTTGCCGCCTTTGGAGGCGATATCGATGGTGTTGCGGACGAGGGTCTCGGCGGATTTCCAGGCGAAGTCGTGTTCGCTCCAGCCCCACGTGCCGTTCAAGGTCATGCAGGATTCCCAGTCGACGCCGGGTGTGCCGGTGGCGGGGATGTGTTGTTCAGGGGTGGTGAAATCGCCTTTGGCGACGTCGAAGATGCCGAGATTGTCGCCTTCGACGTTGGGCGAAAAGAAGAGGCGATTGTTCATGATGATGCGGGGCTGATGTTGGCGGACCATCGACATCAGTTCCGCCGCGCGCCAGGAGGGGCCCTGGGTTTCCTTGCTGCTCCAGTCCCACCAGAGGACGTCGAGGGTGCCGTAGCGGCTGACGATTTCCTCGACCTGGCGATGCATGAAATCGACGTAGCGCGGGAGGCTGCGGCCGGTGTCGGGATCGGATGGAAGCTTGGCTAGGCTTTTGGTGAGCGGGTGCGGGAGGCCGGTGTTTTTCACCGGGAAATCGGGGTGATGCCAATCGATGACGGAGAAGTAGACGCCGACGCGGAGGCCTTCGGCGCGGAGGGCGGTGACGATTTCCTTGAAGAGATCGCGGCCGGTGACGTCGTGGGCGTCGAAGTCGGAAACCTTGCTGTCCCAGAGTGCGAAGCCCTCGTGGTGTTTGCTGGTGAACACGACGTATTGAGCGCCCATTTCCTTGGCGAGATGGGCCCATTCCTTCGCGAAACCGGGCTTGGGCCGGAACAACGGCTTGAGGCGGGCGGCGTAGTCGTCGGCGGGGATGCCGGCGTAATCCTGGATCCACTCGACACCGCCGCCGAATGGCTTCTGGTCCCAGACGCCTTCTGCGCCGGAGTAGAGCCCCCAGTGGACGAACATGCCGAGACGGGCGTTTCGCCACCAGGCCATGCGTGCATCACGTTCTGCTGTCGATTCGGAGTGTGCCGTCAGCGGCGCGGCGAGGAGAACCGCAGCGAGGAGGGCGTGCAGTGGATTCATGGGCGAAGGTTGCCGGGGTTGTGCACGGGAGGCGAGAATTTCGGGGCGGAAGGGAGCAGTCCGCAGGAGGCACCTCCGAAGAAAAGACCTGTCCCCTTATTTGGGTCCTGAGCGGTCCGGGCGGGGTCAGTCGTCGGAGGTGGTGCGTCGAGCGGCCTTGCGGACTGCGTTGTGGGATTTGGCGGCGAGGATGCGGTTCTTGGCTGCGCGGCTGCGGGGGCGTTTTTGGCGCCTGATTTTTTCGAGTTTTGCTTTTTCAGCGGCGGCTGCGCGGTGGCGTTGTTCCTCGATTTTTTCGATGAGGAGCAGTCGGGCCTGGATGCGGTTGCGGCCTTGGTTGCGGGTGGCCTGGCATTTCACCTGCGTGCCGGTGGGGCGGTGGACGAGCATGACGCAGGTGGAAGTCTTGTTGACGTTTTGTCCTCCGTGACCGCCGGAGCGGACGAAGGTTTCCTCGATGTCGGCTTCGCGGATTCCGAGGGCGTCCATGCGACGGGCGATCGCGTCGTCACGATCGGGGGGCGGGGTGGGAGATGAGGCTGCGGGCATGGGTGGGTCAGAGCCTGGGTTGGGCAGGTGTGGTGGGAGGTCCCCAGGGGATCGAGCCGTGGGCCTTGGTCTTGCGTTTGAAGAGTTTGTTGCCGCAGGCGACGAAGATCGTGTTGTTTTCGGGGCCGCCGAAGCACACGCCGGAGAGCCATTCGACGTCGGGTGTGGGGATGATGGCGTTGACGCGGCCGGCCTGGTCGCAGACCTGGAGGCCCATCCGTGTGGTGACGTAAAGGCGGCCATCGGTGTCGACCGCCATGCCGTCGGCACCGGCATCGACGGCGGGGTCGGGGACGTGGAGGTAGAAGAAGGGTTGGGCGAGGGTGAGCGAGCCGTCGGATTGGATGAGGAACGACCAGACCCAGCGTGACGAGGCGTCGGCGGCGTAGAGCAGGGAGTGGTCTGGGGAGATGGCGATGCCGCTGAGGTGGCCGATTTCGATTTCGGTTTCCTTGATGGCGGCGCCACCGCCAAGCCGCCAGATCTTGCGGTTGTCGGGGTCGGTGAAAAAGGCGCCGATGGGGAGGGTGACGATGTCGGTGCCGTGGAAGCCTTCGGCGAGCAATTCGGGGTGACCGGCTTCGTCGTAACGGACGATGCGTTGTTGGCCCGCGGCGAGGGAGTAGAGACGGCCTTCCGCGCCGAACATGAGGGCCTCGGAATTCCCGGTGTCCTCGGCGAAGACCGATTCCTTTCCGTCGGTTCCAATTTTCAGGATGCGGGCTGCGGCCGGGTCGGCGACGAAGATTTCGCCGCGGGGATTGGCGGTGGGAGAGGCGAGGAGGTGGCCTTGGGTGACGAGGGACCAGGGTTCGCCCGGGATCAGGATTTGTGAGAGGAACGGATTGAGGGAGGTGGTCGATGCGGGGATGGGTTTGGGGAAATCGCGCCAGAGCCAGCGCACGGCTTCTGGGAAGATTGCGGCGGCTTGTTTGCTGTCGTGGCCGCCATCGCCCCATGCGTGTTGGACTTCGTAGCCGGCGAAGGAGAGGGCGCTGAGCATCTCCTGGTTGGCGAGCCACCAGTTGCCACCGTAGATGTCCTGATCGTTGGAACCGTCCTGGAGGAAGATCCGGATGGGTCTGGGTTCGGTCTTGCGGACCAGGATGGGGAGGGCATCGCCGCCGCGGAGGCCCACGTAGGAGCCGATGGAGCTGAACACGCGGCTGAAGGAATCGGGTCGTTCCCAGGCGGCGACGAAGGCGGCGATCGCTCCGGAGCTGGCGCCGGCGATGGCGCGACCGGAGGCGTTGGGGGTGAAGACGAGGTTGTGGGCGCGTTCGATCCAGGGGAGGAATTCCTCGATCAGGAAGCGCGAGTAACGATTGCCGGGCGAGTCGTATTCGAGGCTGCGATTGTACCGGGGGAGGACGTTGGTGGTGGTGCTGGGGACGACGCCTGGGCTGATGAAGACGCCGATGATCGGCGGGAGTTCCTTCTTGTGGATCAGGTTGTCGAATGCGGTCGGGACCTTCCATGCGTCGGCGAGGCCTTTTCCATCCTGGAAGACCATCAGCGGCGCGGGGGATTTTCCGTCGTATTGGGCGGGGACGTAGAGTGTGTAGGTGCGGGTGGTGCCCGGGAAGAGCGTGTTGGTGGACGAGTAGGCGCCGTCGATGAGGCGGCCTTGGGGGACGCCTTCGTGGGGCAGCGAGTCGGCGGTCAGGGGGTAGTCGTTGGCGGCGATGGCGGAGTTCAGTGGGGTGGAGGTGTGCAGGGCGAGCGTGAGGATCACGATTGTGGTCCAATGTCTTGCCGGGCCTGGTCGCGGATCGAACCCAAAGGGCATGGGGGGATTTTCCGCAGAATTCGGGAATCGGGAAGATGAAATGCGTTGCTGGGGGGGGTGGAGTGGCGGCGAGGTGGAGCAAGGAAGAACTTTTCTTGGGGCTCAGACCCCGGTAAGCAACGCATGTGCCGTTCCACAACCGACATGGCGAGCAGGTGATGCGCGGGATTCCCGCGTCCCCCGGGGTATGTCGTGGGAGGGTGTTGGTGTTGGGGCAGGACAGGGTGGAGATTGTGCGGCGGGTGATCCTCGAGTCGGAGGTGGCGTTGGAGATTTCGCGTCTGGAGGCTGCGCTGGTCCGGGCCCGGGGGGAGGTGCAGGAACTACAGCAGCGGTTGGCGGTGGCGATTGGCGCCAAGGACGCGCAGATCTTCGAGGTTCACCTCCTGATTCTGGAGGATCCGGTTCTCCTGAACGAGTCCTCGCGGCGGATCCGCGAGGATCACGTGAATGCGGATGCGGCGTTTGGTGAAGTGGCCCGGCAATACGTGGAGATGCTGGGAGGGGTGGACGATCCGTATTTCCGGGAGCGGGCTGCGGACATCCGGGATGCGACGCAGCGGGTGGTCAATCATCTGGCGGGTCGGGGTCGGAGGGATGCGCCGCCGGTGCTGGACGAGCCGGCGATCATTGTCAGCCACGACTTGAATCCTTCGATGACGGCGCAGTTGGACCGGACGAAGGTGCTGGGTTTTGCGACGGACGTGGGGAGTCGGACGTCGCACACGGCGATTCTTGCGAAGTCGCTGGGGATTCCTGCGGTGGTGGGTCTGCACGAGATCAGCAAGTTTTTGGTATCGGGGCAGCAGGTGTTGTTGGACGGGCACACGGGGACGGTGTTTCTCAATCCGACCGACCAGACTCTTTTCGAGTACGGGCAATTGGCGCGTCGGCGGGTTCAATTCGAGGAGCGGCTCCGGGAGATTCGGGAGCAGCCGGCGGTGACGTTGGACGGGTCCCGGGTGATCCTGTCGGCGAACCTCGAATTGGCGCAGGATTCAGGATCGATCCGGGAGGCGGGAGCGGAAGGCGTGGGTTTGTTTCGCACCGAATATCTTTTCCTGCAGAGGGATTCCGTGCCGGACGAGGAGGCGCAGTATCAGGCCTACCGGACGGTGGCGGAGGCGGCCAGGCCGGACGCGGCGATCATCCGCACCTTGGACATCGGGGGTGACAAGTTCATTCCGCACCTGGAGATGCCGCAGGAGGTGAATCCGTTCCTGGGATGGCGCGCGATCAGGTTCTGTCTCCAGAGGCAGGAGCTTTTCCGGACCCAGTTGCGTGCGATCCTCCGAGCGAGCGCGCATGGGAACGTGAAGCTCATGTACCCGATGGTTTCGGGTGTGGAGGAATTGCAGCAGGCCAACGCGCTTCTGGACGACTGTCGCGCGGAGTTGCGCCGGGAGGGGCTTCCGTTTGACGAGGCGATGGAGGTTGGGGCGATGATCGAAATTCCCTCGGCGGTCATCGTGGCGGATCGTTTGGCGCGTCATGTGCGGTTCTTCAGCATCGGGACCAACGATCTGATCCAGTACACGCTGGCGATTGACCGGCTCAACGACCGCATCGCGCATCTTTACCAGCCGACGCATCCGGCGGTGCTGCGGTTGATCCAGATGACCGTCGAGGCGGCGCATCGGAACGGCCTCTGGGTGGGGGTCTGCGGTGAGATGGCCGGGGAGCCGGATCTTGCCCTGCTGTTGCTGGGGCTCGGGGTGGATGAGCTGAGCGTCTCTCCGGCCTCCGTGCCGCGCATCAAGCATTTGATTCGGCGCTGCCGTCTGCCGGAGGCGCGTGAACTGGCGGCGTGGGCCCTTGAGCAACCCACGGGCGCTGAGAGTCTCGTCCGCGCGCAGGAGATGGCGCGACGTCTCGCCCCAGGACTCTTTCCGGATGGCGTCCCCACGGACAGGAGTGGGGAGGGTGCGGTGTCGTCGGAGCCTGCGGTGACTTGATCGTCGTCCCGTTCCTTTCTCTGATCACGAAATGAAAGCACTCATTCTCGCCGCGGGTTATGCGACCCGGCTGTATCCTCTCACCTTGACGCAGCCGAAGCCCCTGCTCCCGGTCGCGGGACGGCCGATGGTGGACTACGTCCTCGACAATCTGGTGCCCGTGGGGGGGATTGACCGGGTTTACGTGGTCACGAACGCCAAGTTCGACGGGCATTTTGCGCGATGGTCCGACGAGTATCGGAAGCGGATGGATGCCGGGTTCGAGTTCACCATCGTGAGCGATGGGTCGACGGACGACACGAACAAGCTGGGAGCCATCGGCGATCTTCATCTCGTGCTTGAGCGCGAGAAGGTGGATGACGACCTGATCGTGGTGGCTGGGGACAACCTGTTCAGCGAGCCGCTGGTGGGTTTTGGCGATGTGTGTCGTTCGCGCCGGGCGCCTGTCATTGGGACATACGATGTCGGGTCGCTCGATCTTGCGAGGAAGTACAGCACGGTGGATCTCGCGGAGGATGGTCGCATCGTGAGCTTCATCGAGAAACCGCCTCATCCGACGACCACGCGGGTGGGGATCGCGTTGTATTATTATCCCCGCGAAACCCTGCCCCTGATCCGGCAGTATATTCGGGAGGGAAACAATCCGGACCAGCCCGGGCGGCTGGTGCAGTGGATGTGTTCGAGAACGCCGTTCTATTCGTGGCCGGTCCCGGGTCTCTGGTTCGACATTGGATCGAAGGAGACCCTTGAGGAGGCGGATCGGATCTTCGCGGAGACCTGACTTGAGGACGGAGGGCAGGGGGGCGCCTGCGATAAGCGCGGAAGATGGCCTCGACAAGATCGCGAGTCCCGAACACGGCGCCATCGCAGCAATGGCGCACCCGGCAGGGCATATTCGCAGACTGCGGCGAACATCTTGCTTGCTTCGGTCGCGCTTGGTAGCAAGCGAGGAACGCGAGCTCGGTCGGCCTTGGGGTGGCGTCTGTGCATCGGGTGTCCGGTGGGGCGTCTCCTGAAGGTGACAACCGGCGTGGTTTCGGCCGCGCCGGGAAGCGGGTGTCGCGATCAGACCATCCCCATGCCGATCTTCATTCATGAAAGCGGGCGAGTCCCTGAAAAGCTGCACCTCCGTCTGTGCCGGGCGGTGATGGGCATCGCAACGGTGGCGGCCCTGACCCTGTCCGCGGCTGACGTTCCGCGGGTCCTGCAAATCCAACAGGCCCAGTTGGCGACCGGGCCATGGGTCGGGGTTGGCGAGGTCTCGGTGAATTTGCCGGGAACATCGGGACAAGGGTATTACCGGCTGGCCTGGGATGGGAGTGGCACGTCGAGTGTCCCTGCGAGTTATGCGTGGATCCCGGGTGGCGGATTTTCGATGGGCACTCCGGATTCTGAAGTCCAGCGACGGACGGCCGAGGGGCCGCAGACGGCGGTGCGGATCAGCCAGGGATTCTGGATGAGCCGGTTGGAG
>CAIMTB010000173.1 GCA_903844265.1 uncultured Verrucomicrobiota bacterium | reverse complement strand
CGTAGGAGCGCTTGAGCCGGCGATAGCTGAGGAAGGCCTGGAGGCCAAGCAACACGGCGAGAACCGCGAGCCCCACCGAGCTTGCGACCAGTCGTGGGTCGCGAAACCACGCCAGGACCACGGAGAATTCGTGCGTGGCCGGCCGGGTTTGGACGTTGCCGCAGGGGTCCATGGAACGGACCTCGAATCGATGTTCGCCGGCGGCGACATTGGTGAACTGCACGCTGCTGGCGTTGCGCCACACGGACCAGGGAGCGTTGTCGAGGCTCCACGAGAAGAGCAGCCTGCCTGCGGGTGCGAATTTCCAGCGGTCCTCGCCACCGACCACGAACAGCGCGCGGGTGTCGCCCGCCCGTTCCGGGACATCGGCGCTGACGATGAACGCTTGTGGGGCGTCGACGTCGGCGCCGATGTCGAAGGCGTAGAGGCCTCGGGCGGTGCCTGCCCAGATCCTGCCCGCCCCGTCCTGGAGGACGGCGAAGATCGCGGCGGCGGGGAGGCCCTCGTCCTCGCCGAGGGTGATCCATGAACGTTCCTTGTAGCGATGAAGCCCGTTGTCGGAGGCCACCCAGATCGAGCCGTCGCGTGCGAGTTGCAGCCCGTGAACCCGCTCGAGCCCGCGGCGCAGGACGGTCCAGCGGCGTCCGTCGAATTCCCGCACCGTGTCCCTTCCGCCGAGGAGCAGTCGGCCATCGGGCAATTCGAGGGCGGCGAGGGCGCCGTCACTGCCGGGGGTTTCGCCGGAATCGGATCGTGCCTGTGGACCGGGGTCGGCGGTGACCCAACGTCCGTCGCGTCTCACCGCCGCGCCGGATTCGCCGCCGAGCCAGAGTTCGCCCGAGCGCGTCTGGAACGCGATGGCGAGTTCGCCGAGTTCGGCGACGGTATCTGGAAGGGATGCAAAGGGGCGGGAGGTGGACCCGTCGAACGCGAGGATTTCCGAGGCCTGATCTCCGTTGCCGCGCATCAGGATGCGCCCATCGGGCAGGGTGCCCAGCGATGAGGCATCGCGGATGGCGGGATCGAGCGCAACCACGCGGCCCTCCTGATCGAACATCGTGGCGCCCCGCGCGTGACCTGCGAGCAGGCCACCGTTGCCGAGAGGGAAGAGATCTTCGCTGGGCAGGGCTGCGTCGTCGGTGCCGTTTCCCGGGAGTCCGAGGCTTTGCCATCCCGTTCCTTCCTGTCGATGGATGGAATGATCCGTGGCGGCGAGGACTCGGCCTTGGTGGTCGACGGCGACGGCGACGACTGCGCCGGCGGAGGGGAACCCGATGGCGGGTCTCCATGGGAGTGGGGCGATCCGGTGGATGCCCTCGGAGGTTGCGAGCCAGGAGGCTCCGCCGGGTTCGACGGCGACATCCACGATGCGGCTGGCCTGGAAGAACACGTGTGGCCGGAGGGAAGGGCCATCGGATTCGAAGCGGAGCAGGGTGGCGGGCGTGGTTCCCCAGAGCACGCCGTCGGGGCCGCTCCATGCCTGCCTCAGGTTCTGGCCTTGAATCGCCCAGCGTTCCCATCGGCCGCCGGTGCAGCGGAGGACGAAGGGGGCGCGGCTTGTGCTGTCGTTGGCGGACATCACGATCGCGCCGTTCACCGACTCGTGTGGGCGCTGGAGATCGAGCAGGCCGAAGGAATCGGGGATCAGGAATTCTTCGGAGGCGGAGTCAGGTCGGATTTGCCGGAGCGGCCCTTTGAGGTGCAGAAGTCCGCGCTGGGCCGAGACCCATATGCCGTCATCGCGGGCAGCACCGAGGTCGCAGAATCGATCGAGTCGGGTGGACGATGCGCGGAGGAGGAGGGTGGTGTGATGTTCGCCGGCGTCGAATTCGAGCAAACGGTCCGGGAGCAGGATGAGGGCGCGGTTGCGGTCGAGGGGGAGGATGGGGACGGGGCGCGCGGCGCGGAGGGGATGGGCGCGGTATTCGGCGGCGATTTCCTCGATGGGATGGGGGTTCCAACCCTCGCCGGTATTCTCGAGGAGTCCGTCGGTGGTGGCGCACCAGAACTGGGCGCTGCGGCTCTCGAACACGCGGTTGGCGACACCTGAAGTATTGGTGAGCGTCGCGACCTGATAGCCGTCGAGTCGGACGAGGGGGAGTGAGGGTGCGAACGTGACGATCGCGTGGCCGCGGGGTGTGAGCGTGATGGCGGCGGCGGCGGATTGGGGGAGCCCGTCGGAGGCGCGCCAGGCGGTGATGCGCTCGCCGCTCTGGGCGCGGGCGGTGTCCGCGGCCAGGGGCAGGATCAGGCATAGCACGCGGCGGAAGTGACGGAGCCAGCGCACGGGGCAGCTTTCGCCGGGAGCGGGTTTCGAGCAAGCCGGACCGTGTGCCCGTTCGAGGTGGGAGCAGGCAGCGGGCAGTCATTGAACCGAATACCATCCTTTCACGCGCGGGAGTGGCTGGTGCGGAATGGGGATTGGGGCATGATGCGGGCACACGATGTCGAACCTCGATGTCTCCATTCTATTTTTCCTGCAGCTTGCCGTGATCCTGGGGGCCTGCCGTTTCGTGGGTTGGCTGGCGTTGCGGGTGGGTCAGCCGCAGGTGGTCGGGGAGATGATTGCGGGGGTGGTTCTGGGGCCGTCGTTGTTTGGTCTGCTCGCGCCGGATTGGCATGCGCAGCTTTTCCCGAAGGCGTCGATGACGGTGCTGTTCTGCATCAGCCAGGTGGGGTTGGCGTTGTACATGTTCATCGTGGGGACGGAGTTCCGGACGGAGCTGTTCCTGACCCGGATCCGGAGTGCGGTGACGGTGTCGGTGGCGGGCATGGTGGCGCCGTTTGTGCTCGGGGCGGCGATTGCGCTGTGGTTGATCAGGCATCCGGGGTTGTTTGGGGAGAAGATGAGCGCGCCGGAGGCGGCGTTGTTCCTGGGGGCGGCGATGTGCATCACGGCGTTTCCGATGTTGGCGCGGATCATCCATGAGCGGGGGTTGGCGGGGACGCCGCTGGGGACCTTGGCATTGGCTGCGGGGGCGATCGACGATGCGGCGGCGTGGTGCATTCTGGCACTGGTCCTGGGGAGTTTTGGTGGCAGCTGGATGGTGGCGATAAAGGCGATCGGGGGAGGGGCGGTTTATGCGGTTGTGATGCTGACCCTGGGGCGGCGGTGGCTGCGGGTGTTGGGGGAGATGACGGAGAGGCACCGCGGGGTGACGATGCCGATGCTGTCGTTCACCCTGGGATTGGTGATGGTGGCTTCGTGGTGGACGGATTACATCGGGATCTACGCGGTTTTCGGGGCCTTCATTCTCGGGGTGGCGATGCCGCGGGGTCGTTTCGTCGAGGAGATACAACGGCGGTTGGAACCGATGGTCGTGGTCTTCCTGCTTCCGCTGTTCTTCACCTATTCCGGTCTCAACACCCGGCTCGACATGGTGAACAGCCCGTTCCTGTGGTTCGTGGCGCTGGTTGTTCTGGTGGCGGCGACGGCGGGCAAGGGGCTGGCATGCTGGGCCGCGGCGCGATGGCACGGAGAGGATAACCGGACCGCGATGGCCGTCGGGACCTTGATGAACGCGCGAGGGCTGATGGAGCTGATCATTCTCAACATTGGACTGCAGCACGGGTTGATCAAACCGACGCTCTTCTCGATCATGGTCGTGATGGCAATCGTCACCACCCTGGTTGCGTCCCCGGTGTTCGAGTGGGTCTACGGACGGGAGGCGCGGCGTTCCGGACAGCTGGGGCGGGTGGGGCCTGTGGATCTGGTGTAACGCGGTGGGAGGCTGCGGCGTTACAGGAGCGGGAACTTTCGGCCACCACCATGCAATCGGATTCCGCGCCGTGCGATTGTGGACCCTGCCTCGAGCGGGTCCGGAGGGGCGACGAGGACGCGGCGAATGAGTTGGTGCGCCGCCTGCACCCGTTGGTCATGAAAATCGTCAGGGCCCATATCGCCTTGCGACAGACCGAGGACGACCTTGCCCAGGAAGTCTTCGGGCGGATCTTCGAGCGTCTCGGTCGTTACGAGGCACGCGATGGAGTGCCGTTTGAACATTGGGTGTCGCGTTTGGCGGTCCGGACGTGTCTCGACATTCTTCGGGCCGAGAGGCGGAGGCCGGAGGTGCGGCCCCCCGATCTGGGCGACGGCGAGGGCGAATGGCTGGACTACCTCGTTGGCACGAGGGATCGGAGTCCGGAGACCGATGCGTCGGATGCCCGGGAGTTGGTGGAGCGGCTGCTCGGTGGCCTTTTGCCGGACGATCGCCTGGTGATTTCCCTGCTCGACCTCGAGGAAAAGTCTGTCGCGGAAGTCCGGGCTTTGACGGGATGGTCGGCGGTGGGCGTGCGGGTGCGGGCGTTCAGGGCTCGGGGGCGATTGCGGAAGCTGGCGATGACATGGAAGGAAGAGAACCCATGAACCTATTTGAGGAGCGTTGGCGCGAATGCGTTGGCCGGGCGCGGGCCGCGGTGGTGACGGAGTCCGGCGGGTGGATGCCGGACGGTGGGCGTCTTCTGCGGCGGGCTGTGGGACGGGCCGAGGTTGTGGAGATTGAGGAGTGGTGGCGCTGGTATGGCGCACGTGGATTGGCGGTGGCCTCCGTCGTCCTTGCGGGATGCCTGTTGTTTGCGGTGCGCGGTCCCCGGGAGCTGCCGTCGCTGCGGCCGGGCGTCGAGGACGCGGTGGCGGAAGTGTTGTGGTCCCTTTGAGCCGTTGAATGGCGATCGAGACGATGAACGCGCGAAGACATGGAACCATTGTGGCGAGCCTCCTTGGCATCGCCGTGGTGTGCGGCGTGGCGGGTGGTGCCGTGGGTTACCGCATGGGACGCCAGACCATGCGGGAGCGGGCCGATCCCGAGACATGGCACGAGCGGGCGATGCGCCGATTCGACGATGTGGTGAAGCCGACGGAGGAACAGTCCAAGCGGCTCGACGCCCACCTGGGCATCGCGCTCGGGGAGCTTCGCAAGATAAGGCAGGATGCCATCGAGCGGAGTACACGTGTAATCGACCGGCTGATCGCCTCGGTGGAGTCGGAACTGACGACTGAGCAGAAGTCGGGGTTTCAGCAGCTCAAGCCGCGGCGTGAGGACATGAGCCTGGACGTCTTGCAACTGGATCGATCGGGCAAGAAGTGACGCGTGGTTGTGTGTAACGCGGGGCTGGGTCCTGGCGTTATGGGAAGGTGTACAGTGTTCAAGAGACACGAAACACATCGGATCGAAACGAAGACATTGGTTGAGACATCCATGAAAAACATCCGCTCCCTGGCCCTCGTCATGGCCGCCCTGGCCCTCCACTCGGCACCCGCCTTCTCGCAGCAGATCCTCTCGCGCGACGAGGCGATGAAATACGCGTTCCTCGTGGCCCAAAACGAGCCCGCGCCGTCCCTGGCCCCGATCAAGGTCGATGCCGACCTGAAGCGTCCGTTTGGTGGTTACGAGGACGAGTATGGGGCGCTGGTGCTGCCTGAGACCAAGCTCACCGCCGCCACGTTCCAGTCCCTGGGCAAGGATGTCATTCCGGTAGGGCAGCTCTGGCTGCGCAAACTGACCCCGCAGGTCAATGGCTCGGCGGTCGAATCCTCGAGCCTGCAGTTGGTCTCGATCACGCACGAGGGCGAGACGGTCCGGGTCCCGCTCTGCCTGCTGGGTGCGCGCAAGACGGATTCAGGGGCGCTCGAACTGCTGGTATTCGGCAAGGGCAGGGAACCGCTGCTTCGCCTTCCGCTCGCCAAGGGGCAGAGCTCCCAGAGCCTGCCGCTCGAATTGAGCGGTGAGCGCGAATCCGACGGCGGCCTGATCAAATTGCGGATCGTCGGGCAGTACGTGGCGTCGATTCCGGTGACGGAACTTCCCGAGTGATGGGCGAAGGTGGGGTCGCGGTCCCTCGCGACCGTCGGGAGGATGGCCTGCCGGCGTCGACGAGGGATCGACTCGCTCGATGGACGCGGTGCGGTGCATCCACGAGTTGTCGGTGGGCGGCCTCTCCGAGGGCGCCGTGCATGGGTGCGTCCGCGAAGGACGGCGCGCAGCGGAGTGCGCGCGCTACCGTCAATCTGTGGATGCACGGG
>CAIMTB010000172.1 GCA_903844265.1 uncultured Verrucomicrobiota bacterium | reverse complement strand
GGCGCCCTCGGAGTGCGCGCCCTGCCCCGACCGGCGCATCCGGTACTTTCGCCACAGTCAGGAGGTAGGGCGGGCAGTCCCTTGCCCGCCGCGCCTTCGCTGGCACCCGACGGCGCGCAGCGAAATACGCGCCTTACCGTCAGTCTGATTCCCAGTCGCTCCGGCAATTTCTCGTTGCTTCGGGGTTTAAAAGGACGAGCCTGATTGAGGCTCCTGCGGCGCAGACTTAGTCAGGGCACCCTGGAGCGTCTGACAGGGATATCAGCGTTCCTATGCATACCTCGAAAGTTTCAAGGGCCCGCCGGCGCGGGTACTCACTCCTCGGTGCCGTCCTGGCGATGACCTGCCTCGCCGCCCTCGGATGGCGCGAGATATCCACCTCCGGGACCCGCCCGGTTCCCGATGTCCGCACCCTCGCTCCCGCCCTCTCCCTCCGGCTGGTCGACGACTCGTTGCTCGACAACTTCGCCACCGCACCCGATTTCCCCGACGCACTCCTCGTGCCGCCGAAGCTCCGCGCAACCGCTTCACCTCCTTCCGGCGCCAGAACCGCCGCGCTTTCTTCCACACCCGAGATCCGAATCGCCCAACCGTCCTCAGCCCCCGGCAACGCCGGATGGCGGGTGTCCTGGAGCGCCGTCCCCGGCAACACTTACACGCTTCAACGCAGCGACTCCCTGGCCACCGGCAACAGCTCTGCCTCACCCTGGATCAACATCGCCACCGTCACGGCACAAGGACCCGTCGCCGAGGCCGAGGATCCCACGGCCTCCACTCGACTGAGTCGATTCTATCGCGTCACGGCATCCCCCTCCGGCTTCCGCCCACAACTGCTTGCGCCCATTCCATTGGCCGTCGGGAGTTGGCGCCTTCAATGGACGAGCGTCGCGGGCAAGGTGTACCGGCTCCAGCGTTCCCCCGGCGGCAACCCCTCCAGCGCCGCCTTCCAATGGATCGATCTGGCATCCCTCACCGCCACAGGTTCCACATCCCACTTCGACGATACGGGGGTGGACTCCACCGGCCATCGTTTCTACAGGGTCATTCAACTGGACGGAACCATCCCCGCAGGAACGGTGGTTACGATTCCCACGGCGAACCCGTCGGCATTGACCGCCAACGGCGTCGTGATCCTCGCCACCACCGCCACCGACGCCGCGGGGATAGCGAGCGTGCGCTTCTTCGACGGCATCGCAGACCTCGGCGCTGCGGTCCATGCCGAGGGCGACCAATGGCGCCTGGTGTGGCCGGCCGACGGTCTTTCCAATGGAATCCATCCGATCACCGCGCAGGCCTTCAACGCCAGCGGGGTCGCGACCACCTCCACGGCTCTTTCGTTCACCGTCCAGATATCCTCCTCGCAACAGCAACAACCCCTGGGCCGCCTCACGCTCGGCGCCGATCGCTTCTCCACCAACGGAACTTCCGTCGTCCCCACCGGCAATGTCCGCGTCGGCCTCGCCTCGATCGAGTCCACGGGAACCGTGAGCATCGACACCGGTAACGGACTGGTGTCCGGCAGCGGCGGCATCACCCTGCCCGGCCTCGGCGTGGTCTTCACCGGCCCCTACTCGCTTGATCCCGCAACCGGTTGGCTCAAGGCCCGATCCGCCAGCGCTGCCCAACTGGCCGATGCCGCCCTCGCCTCGGTTCCCCCCACCATCGCGCTGAGTTCCCAGTCGACTCTCGCCCCACGGCGCATCGAGGTGAACGTCGTCGATGGCGCCCTTCGCGGCGACGGCGTGGCCACGCTCGTCGTTCCCGGCTCCAATGCGGGCACGCTCCGCGCCGACGGTGCCTTCGAATATGATCCCGCCGCGTTTTCCCTCGCAGTCGTCGGCACGTTCCAGTGGCGGGCGATTTCCGGAACCGGACGGGTCTCCATCCGGCTCAACGACTCCACCTTCGTCGTCACCGGTCTGATGAACGTGCCTGCAGCCGGCGGCGGAAACTCCATCGCCCTGGCCAACGCCACGCTCCGCATGACCCTCGATGTCACCGGCCTCCCCATCGCCTCGATCAGCGGTCAACGCACGACCGGCGGCGTCGTGGACAGCGTCGTCGGCACGCTCGATTCCTCAGGCGCCGCCAACCTGCTTGCCGACACCCTCACACCGCCTCTCATCCGGGATGACGTCGCCCACTTCGTCGCCCTCGGCGCGAACGGCGAACCCATGAATGGGATCGGCGTCCAGGCCCGGCCCGATGGCAGTCTGGCTCCCTTCGAATACCGCCCGGGCGGCCCCAGCCTCTCGGGTGCCGGCCAGCAATTCTTCATCCGCTTCCCGAACGGCGCGCGGCTCGTCCCGGAAAACACAGTCAACTACCTCGAGTTCGTCCAGGCCCGCGCCGGCTTCGGCCCCGCCTCGCCCCTTCAATTCGCGGAATCCGTCGAACGCCTCTCCGGCCCGTCACGACGGCTTCGCATCGGCCCCATGGACTTCGCCGACCTCGCCGCCGCCTTCGACCGACCCGCCAGCGACGGAATTGCAACGCGCATTTTCGACCGCCTGCCATTGACCTGGAAGGGCGGGACGCTCGTGTCCGACGGCATCCGCGGCGCCCGATTCGCGCTTCCCTCACCTGGAATGAACCTTCCCGGTTCGTCCGCTGAATGGCCCGATCTGGTCATCGACTTCACGCGTCAGGACGGCATCCGCATCCCGCTCAGCGGCGACTTCGCCCTCCCGGATGGTTCCGATTCTCCAGGCGGCCTCAGCATTCCCGCCAACCACCCGATGTGGCTCGGCATCCGCGCCGATGGAAGCGTGTTCATCAACGGCCGCGTCCAGGTCGCGTTCCCTGGCAACGGCCCGAAATTTGACGCCAACATCCGCTTTGACGATCCCTACTACGACTTGCAGATCGCCGCGACCGGAGTGCAGCTGCCCGTACTTGGATCCCTCGCCAACGGCCTTCCCTCTTCCGCCGAGGCCTGCGTTCCCGGTGGGAGCACGCCTGACGCCAATCAACTCCGCCAAGCCATCGAATGCCTCAGGCACCACGGCCTGGCCCTGGTCAACTTCAGCGCGAATACCGTCGATGTGAACTCCGACCCAGGTGCCGCGCCAACCGGAGGTTCCATCCCCGCCGCCTTCGACACCCTCACCAGCGCCCTCGACGCCGCCAGCCATGGAACCCTCGCCGGCGGCACCGCGGGCCTTTCCGCCGACCTGCGAAACACCTTGTTCCGCCAGGTAGGCCAATCCGCCGTCGCCGCCCGCGACCTCCAGACCATCCTCGCCTGCCGCCTCTCGCTCGAGCGCGCCCGCAAGGCTGGCCTGCGCGATGGAGCCATCGCCGAATTCGACGCCGCCGCGTCAGCCACCGTGACCGCCGCCACCCGCGGTTCCTCCAGGCCCACGGTCTCCACACTCGCCAGTCTCAGGTCGGTCCTGGGCTCGCTGATCGACACCGAGTCCATCCTCCAAAACCTGCCCGCCGATTCAACCGGCGCGACGCTCCTCGGCGATCCCCTGCTCCGCACCGCCATGACCCAGGTGCTCCACGATTTCGCCGAGAAACAGTCCCAATCCCTGGGTGTGAACAGCGGCGCCTTCTCCCCCGCGCTCAACCCCGCCATCGCCAACCTGACCGGCTCCGTCACCCGCGAAATCCTCACCCAATGGCTGGATGTCCTCACCGCCGCGAAACGCCTGGGCATCGACACACCGACGGGCGTGCCTGCGCCTGAACTTACCGCCCAATTGTCCGTCCACCTCGCTGCTCTCGCCCGGGAATCACTCACCCGCGCCGAGAACAACCACGACTTCCGCGGCTTCCTCGCACCTCTCGCTGACCTTGTGACGCTCGCCGCCGCTCGCCGCAGCGGGCCGCTCGCCAACCTCCCCGCCCAGACCCTCGCCTCGCTTCCCGGCGACGCCGATGCCATCGCCGACGCCACCCGCCTCGACGCCGTCCTCAAGGCGGATCCTACCCTGAGCCAGGCCCACGACTCACTCCGGGTCACCGCCGCCCAACTCACTGCGCTCTCCCGTATCCTCGAGCAGTTGCCGCCCAACTCTTCGATCCCATCCCTACTCGCCGTCTCTTTCCGGCCGGCATTTTCCCAGGTCGAATCCGCACTGGCCCAGGCCCTCGCGACCTCCGCCACGGCCAACAATCTCACCGACCTCCTGGATATCTTGGAAGCCGGACTGAGGCATGCCCGGTTGCGCGACCAACTCGGGATCACCGTCACCGCTCCGTGGGAAGGCGCGGATCGCTCGGGAAGAATCGTGGCCCGCATCGCGCAACTCGGCGCCCCGGCCTATGCCTGGTCCGAACTCCATCGAGCCGGGGAACTCCTGCTCGACACGGCGAGCCTCTCGACTGCGAATGACGGCGCGCGCGCCCGCGCCAAGCTGCTCCTGGCACAGTCCGCCCAGGTCCTTGCCACGGCGCGAGGCGTCTCCACCGCGCTCTGGTCCGCGGAAAGCGCCCGCCGCTCGGGCGTGCTCGATTCCCCGGACATCCGGCTCCCGGGGGACCTGACCATCAGCAGGGCCGCAGGATCGCTAAGGTTCAACCAGGTGACCCACCAGCTGCTCGGGGCTTTTACAGGCCAGCTCAAGCTGCCGAAGTTTGATCTTACCCTGACCGTCCCGAACGCCTCGTTCGCCACCGGCGGCGGGTTGGATATCAACGCCTACGGCAGCATCGTCCTGCCCAGCGCGGACGCCATGATCGGGCGTCTCTCGATCCCGCAGGATCACCCGCTCCACGTCGCCTTTACCGCCCCGGATAAACTCACGATCGAAGGCGGCGCGAAACTCGAGGTCAACGGCATGACCTTCGAAGGATCCATGATATTGGATGATCCCGAATACGCCTTCGCACTCTCGGCGGAGGGCATCCATTTCGACCTCGCCAGGAGCATCCACGTCTACCTGCCCACGCTTCCCCAGGGCGAGGCCTACGACCTCGCGACGGCGCGCGACCTCAACGATTATTACCGGCTCGTCGGCAATACCCTCGAGCGCGCCCGCGGAAACAGCGCAACCGGGGCGGATGCAACCCGCGCGGAACTCGCCGGTGGAGGGACCTCGACCTTTTCCTACCCCGCCGGCACCCCGCCCGAAGTCATCAAGAAACTCGAGAGCGGCGACACGGAAGACCCCGCGGTCGCGGCGCTGATCGTGAAGCTGAGTGACAGGCTCGCCAACAACGAGGACGTCACGGCCCAGATGGACAGGCTCGGTGAAAGCCTGGATCAACTCAGGAAGCATCTGAAGTCACTCCCGCCCGGGCGCATCAACGTCGCCCAGATGATGGTGCGCAATGAGGTCATCGAACGGCTCTGCGAGGCCTACAAACACCTCAAGGACCAGCCCGATCCCGCCGCCTACGAGCGCCTCCGTGATTCGAACAAACTCGCCGAGTTCCTCCAGGAAACCCAGGACTATGTCCTCGGTCTCCTCACCAGCGACGACCCGTCCGTGGCCGCTCAAGTCGTCGAGGTGGCCCAGATCGCCGGGAGTTTCCATTCCGCCCTGAAATGCTTCGTCGGCCTGCCCGAACTGTCCTCCTACCTCGCCCAGGTGGATCTCTTCATGGAATCCTACCAGGGATTCCTGCTCCGGCAGGCAGGCAATTTCTTCGCGCGACTGGGCCTCGACCGTTCCTCCGGCGAACCCTTGCCCGGCTGGGCCGCCATCAACCAACCCTCCTATCTTCTCGTCCCCGCGGAAATCACCCGGCCGCTACCCCTCGCCGAGAAACTCCGCAGCCACTCGGAACCCGTCTCCGCCGCCCTCTGGAGCCGCCTGAGCGACGCCGGGCGTAACGTCATCGGCAACCCGGCCACTCCTGAAGGCCAACTCCGCGCAGCGATCGTTTCCGAGTTCAACCTGATCATCCCCGCCGCGACGACCTATGAGCCGGGCCGCTTCTCCGCAGTGACCCTGTCGGAAACAAACCGCGCCTTGATCAAGGCGGGAATTCCCAGCGGCAAACTCAGCCTATTCAACCGGTTCCTTCTCTCCGACGCCTTCCCATCCGAGATCGCCGGACGCATCGATGCCTTCGACCGTCCCGCCCTCCGGAAATACTGCGAGATCTTCGCCCAATACCACATGGCCGGCCAGAAGATGGACGTGCGGGACACGTCGGATTTCACGGGCGCCCTCCGGACCCTCAGCGTGCGCGAGCGCGAGCTGACCTTCCGCCGCCTCGTGGAACTGGTACCCCAACCCCAATGGCCTTCCGTGCTCACGAACCTGGTCCGCCTCCGCTTCAAGCTCCACGGCAAGACCTGGGGGCGGTTCGAGATGCCACCCACCAAGGAACTCTTCGATCACTACGAGGAACTCCGCCAGATCCGCGACGAGTTGCTCACGCTCCTCATCCGCGGCCAACTCGACTTCGACTGGGGCCCCAACGCCGTCTACCAACCCTACGGCGAGCCCACCGCCATCGACATCGCCGCCGATTACGACAACGCCACCCGCGCCTGGATCCAAGCCTCGGCCTTCGCCAACAACTACGACGAAACCGGCCACCCCCTCAACCTTGGAGGCGATCCCCGCGTGTTTCTCGTGGAACCCGACGGAAAGGGCGGCCTTGTCAACATCCGCATCGACCTCATCCACCTCTGCGGCGACGACGCCGACCCGATGTACAAGAAGTCCCAGTATCTCAGGGACAAGATAGCCAGGGACGCCAAGCTCAAGGAAACTCAGGACGCCGCGATCGAGGCTTCCTATCAATTCGCCCTCAAGAACCTCCTCGAAGGCAGGTCACCCGAGGCCGCCCAACCCATCCCGCCGGCCACGCCCAACATCCTCCAGAGACTCATCAACGCGCTCGGCTACGCCCATATCAACCCCTCCGCGGCAGCCAACGGCGGACCCGACGCCATTGCCGTACTCCGCGACATCATGAGTCTCATGGACTCGATCGTGGATGCCCTGCCCGCAAGCCCCTCCCCTGGCCCAGGCCTCGCCTCGCCCGCAGGTAACAGCCCTTACAATCCCTACCTCAGTCAAGTCATCGGCATCCTGCTCGATGCCGCCGAAAGCCCCGAACTGGCCGACGCTCCCAACATCACCCTCCAGCTCCGCACCCAGGCCACCGCGCTGCTCCGCAAGGCCGCCCATATCTGCGCCGCCCTCCAGCTGCGCCTCCCCGCCACCCGCCCCGTCGACCTCCAACTCCCAGGCTCCGTCAGCATCGACAAGGTCTTCGGTGAAATCCATTACCGGAAAGATACCGGCCTGCTCGGCGGCAACTTCGGCGGGACACTCTCCTTCCCCGACAATGACGCCAGCTTCGACGTCACCGAGGCCAGCATCGATAATCAGGGGAAATTCAGCTTCAAGGCCGCCATCGCCACCCCCCTCCCTCTCGGCGGCATCCGAATCAAGGCCGACCTCGCCGCCTCCGGACGCGGCAAACCCAATCCCAACCCGCTCCTCCCGCCCATCCCCGCAGACCAGGAATTCTCTCTCGCCGGCTCCG
>CAIMTB010000171.1 GCA_903844265.1 uncultured Verrucomicrobiota bacterium | reverse complement strand
TCCTGACCCTTCATTTCCTCCTTCACCTCCTCGCGGGTCATCATCAGGTCACGCCCGTGGCGCCACGTCTGGTATCCATAATCCGCCGCCGCAATCAGACCCAGCGCGAGAAGGATCCTCGTCAGGATCCGAAGCGCCGACCCCGCCATGAACTGGGCCACCCGGTCCAGGCTGACAACCGACGTGAAAATGGGATCCCCGAGTATCGCCTTCACCGTGCTGTAGGTGAGCGCCGCAATCACGATCA
This sequence comes from uncultured Verrucomicrobiota bacterium, assembly GCA_903844265.1. GTDB lineage: Bacteria > Verrucomicrobiota > Verrucomicrobiia > Limisphaerales > CAIMTB01 > CAIMTB01. The sequence continues at coordinate 9,094 of CAIMTB010000171.1, read as the reverse complement.
GCTTCGCGAGCGCCACCGATGTCGTGACCAGGGATCGCGTCGATAGGATCCGCTCAAACCCGGCGACCGGGTTCAAGCGCTCCCAGTTCAACGCAAGAGCTTCCGACGCGGTCTGAAATCGCGACTGCAACGCGCCTCCCAGCAGTCCGCCCACCAGCGTGGAAATCACCATGGGCCCCGTGCAGCGGATCAGGACGAGCGCCCCGGAAACGGCCTGTCCCTGGATCGAAGACGCCGAAACCGTCGTGTGGTGCAGGTGACCCAGAATGGCCGCGATGGCGGCGGACATCTGCTGCCAGGCATCCGCCGCGAAGAACGAAAGCCCCACCAGCGCCCCGAGGAGGACCATCACCGTCTGCACCTCTGCGCTTCGCGGGATCTGCCCCCGCTTCTGGGCGTCCTCGAGCCTCCGTTGGGACGGTTGCTCGGTCTTTTCCCCTTGCTCGCTCATGGCCTAGCAGTCCATCGAGAAGGACCCGATCGCCGTGGCAGCCGAAGTAAGGAGGCTCCGTTCATGGGCGTTTGGATCAAATGGGAGTCTCCTCACGTCGATTCCTACGGTTCTGTGACGGGCTGCCATGGCCGGGTGGCTGAGCGATCTCTCCAACTCACCCCAACGCGAGATATTGCGCGACGCGAAGGATGTCCTCCGGCAACCGGTTGAGATAGTTGAGCAGGTGTTGGGCCATGATATCGAGACTCAACCCGAACACCACGATGCCCCCCATCGTGCGCACGGCAAAACTCTCCATGAAGGCACTCATCTGCGGCACGATCCTGCCAAGAATAGAGAATACCAGGGTGATGATGAAGGAGACGGCCATGATGGGAGCCGCCATCAACACCCCCACCCCGAGCATGCGGCTGGTCTGGGACACCAGGTTGTCCAGAAGGGCGCCCCCGAGATGCGCGGTACCGATCGGAAGCACCGTGTAGGTATCCCTGAAGCCCAGCAGGACCCAGTGATGCAGATCGAGGGCCATCAACACGGTCACTGAAAAATAGAACAGGATCATCCCCGGAGCCTGCGTGCTCTCGCCGGACGCCGGATTCAACACGGACGCCATGTTGAGCCCCAGCTCGTTTGTGATCAGCCGCCCGGCAAAATCGCACACATAGAAGACCATGCGGGTGACGAACCCCACGATCAGCCCGGCGACCGCCTCAACGACGAAAAGACCGATCCAGCCCACGACCCCGACCGGCGGCTTGGCCAGGATCGGAAGCCCGGGAGCCACCAGAAGAGAAAGGCACCCCGCCAGCGCCACCCTGAAGAGAGGCGGTATGTTCGATGAGGAGAATATCGGGAGGACCAGGAGAAACGCACTCGCCCGGGCAAATACCAACATCCAGTTGACGGCGTCCATCTCCATGATTGCAGGCGGGTCGCCATCACGTGGACGCCGCTCGCAGCGCCGGCGCCTCAATTCCCGTGAAGGCAGGTCAGCGCGCCATTTCAGGCATCCGTTCGATGACCGCCGTGGTGAATTCCACCAGGGTGCGCACAAGCCATGGCAGCAGGATCAACATCAACCCGAGGATGCCCAGGGCCTTAGGCACAAAGGACAAGGTCTGCTCGCTGATGCTGGTGACGGCCTGGAACAAACTCACCCCAAGACCGATCACCATGGCCGTCACGAGAAACGGAAAGGACACGGTCGCCGCCTGGAACATCAGGCTCTTCAGGAGTTCAGAGGCGAATTCGGGGTTCATGCGTGCTGACTCCTCAACTCAACCGAAACTCAGCATCAGCGAACGGATCACCAACCCCCATCCATCCGCCAATACAAACAACAGGATCTTCAACGGAAGCGCGATGGTCATCGGCGGCATCATCATCATGCCCATGCTCATGAGCACCACGGCGACCACCAGGTCGATCAGGATGAACGGCACCAGCAGGAGAAATCCCATCTGAAAAGCCGTCCGGAGCTCGCTGACGATGAACCCCGGAATGACAACCTTCAACGGCAGCTTGCTCGGCTCCGTGGGAGCCAACCGCGCCATCCCCACGAACAACTCGATGTCCTTTGCCCGGGCCTGCTTCAACATGAAGGTGCGAATCGGTGCCGACGCACGCTCCAACGCCACCTCCCCGGAGATCTGCTTCGCCTGGAAAGGCTGGATCGCCTGCGACTGCACCGTTTCCCAGACCGGCGCCATGATGAAGAAGGTCATGAACAGCGACAACCCCACGATGATCTGGTTCGCCGGCGCACCCTGGAGCTGCAGCGCCGTCCTCACAAAGGAAAGAACGATCACGATCCGCGTGAAACAGGTCATCAGCAGAATCAAGGACGGCGCCAGCGTCAGCAGCGTGATCGCAAAGAGAATCTGGATTCCCGTGTCGACGTCCTGCGGCTGATTCCCACCGTCAATCGTGACCCGGAAAGGCAAGCCGCCCCGGGTCGACGGCAGTGCCGTCTGCGCACCGGCACATAGCCCGAACAAAAGGAGGCACCCCACCCACCCCCAGAACAGCCAGCGCCCGCGCGTCGACGGCGAGAATCCGGAGGATACGGACCCGATGGATGCGGGCAGGGTCATGGGTTCACCGGTTCGGTAGGATTCGCCGAAGGGCCTCCGCAAAGTTCGATGGCGCCGGCCCGGACTGTGCGTCCTCCCCCGGAGCAGCCTGGGGAAGCCGCTCAATCAGGGTCACCCCCGTCGGCGATGAGGCTATCAGCAGACGCTGTTGATCATAACCCACGACAAAGAGGGCCTGCCTGTTTCCCAGGGAGCGCATCTCGTGAATCCTGAGTCGCGACGGCTGGCCCCGCATTCCCGCGAACCCCTGCCAGTTCTTCACGAGCCAGGCCACGACAAAGAACAGGACCAGGACAAACCCCAGCGCAAACGCAATCCTGAGCAAAGGAAAAGTGACATCCGGCAGTGGACCCGGCGCAGGGAAGTGATTGGTCGCCGAGATCAGATCCGCCGCCCTTGAGACGGAAGAGATTCCGCAGGCGACGCAGGACAACACCAACGCGACACCCTGCCACACATGGAACAATCCCTGCCTTTCAACGTGGCCGGAGCGGAATCGAGCCTCTGGCGGATGGGAAGTCACGACCGTGCTAGTTGCCCACAATTTCGGTGATCTTGATGCCGAACCGGTCCTCGACGACGACCACCTCGCCGCGGGCGATGAGGCGGCGGTTCACGAAGAGTTCGACGGGCGCGCTGGCCATCTTGTCGAGCTGCACGACCGTACCCACGGCCAATTGGAGCACGTCGCGCATCGGCATCTGGCAGTTGCCCAGCTCGACGGTCAGATTGACCGGGACATCATACAGGAGGTCGAGGTTGGGCGGGGTGCCTGAGGAGAGGTTCATAAGACAGGGGGCGGAGGCACGATCTCGGTAAGTTCAACGGCCCAGTTCTCCGAGCGCGTCCCGAGGCGTCCCTGGAACTTGGGCTTGTTGGCGACGCTGATGTAGACTTGGTTGAAAAACTCGGGATCCACGACCAGGAAATCCCCCGGCTTGAGAGACGACAGAGTGCGCATCGTAAGCTCGAGCTTCTGCCACTCAGCGGTCACCTTGACCGGGATTTCGTAAAAGTCCTCACGCCACTTGGGTTTGCCGTCCACGCGGGCGCCGCTGTCGCGATCCGGGTTGGTGAGGCTGACCACATACCGGACCAGAGGTTCGATGGTGTAGTAGGGAAATCCCATCTGGATCTCCTCCACGCAGTCGCCGAGCGTTGCCTCCATCCCCAGGATGAGCATGACGGTATCATGCGGGGAGGTATGGAGGAACCTCGGCGTGGTCTCGTGCCCGAGGCTCACCGGACGCAGCTGTTGGAACTGCTCCCACTGGCCGCACCAGTCCTTGAGAATAAGGCCGAGCACCTCGTCCAGCAGGGCTGCCTCAATGTCGCTGAGGTCACGGTTTCCGGACACCGAATGCCCCGGCCCGCCGAGGAGACGATCCACGATGGTCAGGCCCAGCCGAGGAGGCATGTCCATGAGGCAGATGCCCTTCAGCGGCTCGGCCTTGAACAGGGTCAGATAGGTCGGATTCGGAAGGCCTTCCGCGAATTTCTGATAACTCAGCGTCTGGAGCTTCGACATCCGCAGCCCGAACTCCACGCGGAGATAGATGGAGAGATTCGCCGCGAGAGCCCGGATGAAATCCTCGAAGCGGAGCCGGATGCGCCGCATCTCGGCCGGCGCCAGGAAGGCCGGCTGGCGGAAATCGAAGGGCTGGATGTCCTCGACCTTGTGCTGCGTCCGCTCACCCTTGTGAGTGTAAACCGGGGTCGTGTTGTCCTGCTCCTGCAACTGGCTGAGAAGGTTCTCAACCTCGTTCTGGGTCAGGACAGAGTTGCCCGCGCTGTAATGGTCGGTGCCGGGAGCCATGGGGCCAGGCTGGGTGACGAGTTATTGGATCGCGAAGTCGGTGAAGTAGATCTCCTGGACCTTCGTCCCGCCCAGGACATGATTGAAGGCAGTGATCAGCTCGCTCCGCAGGATGTTGCGCGCCCCCGGCTTTTCCAAATCCGGAATGGTCTTGGTGCCCAGGATGCCGCACGCCGTGTCACGAAGTTGGGCCTCGTGGTCCTTCACCACGGATTTGAAGTCCGGGGACGGACTCACCAGGATGACGCTCGCGAGCAATATCCTGGAAGCGCTGGTGCCGGAGACATTGACGATCAGCTTCGTGAGCGGCACCTGTTCCCGGCCGCCCGGAGCGGCTGCCGACTCGCCCTTCCCGCTCTTTTCCCCGCCATGGGCGGATGCCTCCCCGCCTTCCTTTTTCCCTTCCTTCCCTTCCTTCCCTTCCTTCGCTTCGCCGTGCCCAGCTGCAGGCTCGGCCACCGCGGCCGCCGGGCCCATTCCCAGCCCCTTCTGGAGCTTCGGCAAGAGCACGAAGGAGGTCACGAGATAGGCAACGACGGGCAGAACAGTCAAAGCCACGATCATTGGCAGCCACATCTGGATAACGCCCGAGGACGCCGCTGTCGCGACCTCCGGGGCGGCATCGGGACGCTTATCGCCCGCGTCCGGCTTTCCAGCTTCATTCCGATTGGCAGCCATGGTGTGGATCAGCGTTTCAAGTTGATGACGTCCTGCAACAACTCATCGCTTGTGGTGATCACGCGCGAGTTGGCCTGGAATCCGCGCTGCGCGGTGATCAGATCGGTGAACTCACCCGCCAGATCGACATTCGAGGTCTCGAGATTCTGTGCTGTAATCGTTCCCAGTCCCCCACTCCCCGGCGCGGTTGCCTGCACAAGCGGTCCCGCACTCGCGAGGTTGGAATAGAGATTGTTCCCCTCCTTCATCAGGGACTGGGGCGAGGTGAAATCCTGCAGCAGGACCTGTCCGCGCACATACGTCGAGCCGGTGTCGAGGGTCAGTTGCAGCTTGCCCTGCGCGTCAAACCGATAGGAGCTGATCTGCGCGTCGGCAGGGGTGTCCGCCGGAGAGCCGGACATGTCCATCCGCACATCCCCGCGCGATGCCAGCCCCGAATCCGAGAAGCCCTGCACCCTGAGGTTCTGCGAGTTCACGAGATACCCGGACTTGTCGATGTGGAAGGAACCGTCGCGCGTCGCATAAGTCGCCCCGGAGGCCGGGTCGCGCACGGTGAAGAACCCGCCCCCGGATACGGCAAGATCAGTCGGTGCGCCGGTGTAGGTGATGTTTCCCTGGGTGAATACGGAGCTTACACCCCCGGTGGTGACACCCCTGCCGACCTGGACTCCCGGCCCCATGGCGCCCTGGAGCGTATCACTGAAGGCATCCGCCGCCGTCGCGCGGACGTTCTTGTACGCGACCGTATTCACGTTCGCGATGTTATTGCCGATGACATTAATCTGCTGCTGGAACTGCTGGAGGCCTGAGACGGCCGTATTCAGGGAGGTGAGCATGGCTATTTCTCTTTTCTATTTGACTGTGTTGGTGGCGGTGATGCCGAGCACGTCGCCAACCGGATACGGAAGTCCGTTGACGACGACACGGGGCGTGACCCCCTCCAGGTTGAGTCCCGAGACCAGGCCGCTGACCGTCTCCCCGCCCGTGGTGCGAATGGAAACCGTGCGGCCAATCAGCGACGTTGCCTGCAAAACCTGCTGGTCGGTCCGCAACCCGGCTATGTCGACCTGCATGGCCTTGGCCTGCTCAAGCGAGCTGAACTGGGCCATCTGACCGATGAACTCGGTGTCCTTCTGCGGATTCATCGGATCCTGGGCACTGAGCTGCGCGACCAGCAGCTTGAGGAAATCGTCCTGCCCCAACGCCTTGGACGGCAGTCTCAGGGAGGCGTCCCCGGAGGTCGCCGAGGACGCGGTGGCAGAGGTTATGGAATTGACGGCTGTTGCAGACATAGATTCAGGCCCACGTTTCCCAGCCTCGGCCGGGACTCAGGCGTTTGGGTTGACTGCGAGGAAGACTGTCGTGACGGACCGCCGCAGCGTTGAGCGGACCAGGACGGAATGGAGCCCTCTCCGGAGATTGCTGTTGCCCGGAACCAAATCCGGAATCCCGGTGGGACCCGGTCATCGAGGAACCAGCGTCCGCTGTCGGGGCGAGCCGGATTCCCTGATCCGCGAGGCGCTTGTGGAGGTCCTGCCAGGCCGACGCAAAGACGGCAGCATCCCCTTTCCGCAATTCCGCCTCCACTTCTGGAACACCGCTCTTCAGGGAGATCTTGAGAAGGATTTCGGTGCCGGAATCGGGGCAGATCGACACTTCGTAGGATTCCGATCCCGCCTTGTGGAACCGAACCACGGAGCCTTCGATAAGTGCCGAGATGCGTGACGTCCGGTCCACTCCCGACAGGGAGTTCGCCGCTTCCGCAGGCGTAACCCGCACCAGGATTTCATGCCGCGCACCCGGGGATTCCATCGGACCAACCCGAGGAGCATCGAAGTCGATGTCGTCCGACCCGCCATCCTCCCTTGAGGATCCGCGAGGGGTGGCGGCCGATCTTCCGGCGCAGACCTCATCCGGCAATTCCTGCCCTTCAAGGAGGGTGGATCCGAATGTTGTGGCCGCGCCTTTCATCTGGATCGAAATATCAGCAGCGGACGTGCCAGCAGACGGGACGCGGGAAAGAACCTCGGTTGCCTCGGCATTCCCGGACTCCCCCCCTTCCACCCACACCATCGCCCCCTCCTCTCCTTGCTCCTCGGAGTCCCCCGCCTCAAGGGCTGCCAAATCAACGTCTGGCATCCTGACACTGACGGGCGTTAACGATATTTTCGTTTCAACGCACTCTCCATCCGGCACGGCCACCCCGCTCTGGAGATCATCCAACGGCTGGACCGGCGGGTCATCGTCCCCGCCATCCGACGGCACGACTTCCTTCGCGATATCAGGGTTCACGCCTTCTGGACCCGGGATCTCCCCCTGTATCGTTTTCGAATCACCAGTTTCGGAGGGAGGCGGCGATCCGGCAAATAATGCCGAGTGCAGCTGAAGGCATTGAAAAGGGAGACCAAGACCTGCTGCGCCTGACAGGTAATCCGCCTCGTCCCCGCGCTTCGCTTGCGTCCGCTGGGAACGACGATTTCCATCAGGCCCGGTCCGCGTCGGCGAGCCGGAGGAGGGATCCCCCGAAGAACCCGGGCCGGCGCGGGGATGTGCGGCTGCCGTCAGGAGCGTATCGAACGCATCCACGGCTGCGCCCCCCGACATGGCGGGTTTCCGGGAAGCAGGATCGGTCGCCGGTGGTCGTGAAACGACGGGAACAGCGGCGAACGAGGGTTTCATGGTGCCTTGGTTTTGTCGGTCGGAGCAGGCGAGGTGAGCAGGCGAAGGCGGTCTGAGATGAGGGCCACCCGATGGGCGGCGGCGGAGCCGGACTTGGAGATATTCTCAAGGATGGGCGCCGTCTCGGCTTCCTTCATGAAAGCGAAGATCTTCACGGCGGCTTCATCCTCAAACTCGACCATGATCTTCGATGCGGCCTCGGGGGTCATGGCGCCGTAGACCTTCGCCAACCGCTTGAGATTCAGGGATTCGTCCTCCCTGATCCGGACAAATGTCCGATCAATGTCCGCCTGGAGAGTCGCAATCCGCTGCGTGACAGTGTTGATCTCCTGGCGCTCAGCGGCCAGACGCGCGGCGAATTCCTGGAGTTCCTTCTCCTTGAGCCGGACCGCCTCACGTTCCGTGCGGAGTTCAGAAACCAGCTGGTCGACCTCAGGATTCTTGAACGCCCACGATGGGACGAGTTCGTCGGTCTCGGGAGCTAGCAGGGCTGCCGGGACATGATTGCCGGAGATGATCTTTTCCGGGCGAAGAAAGAGGGCAGTCGTCGCCGTATAGGCCAGAACGCCGAGGACGGCGGCAACCCAGGGGGATTGAAGCTTCAGCGTCATGATGCAGGGGATCCCGGTGAGGTTCGCCATTCCGCGCCGAGGCCGGTGGAGCGACCTGCGAGGTCATCCAGCATTTTCTGCTCGGCGCGAGCCTGTTGATAATCGTGCATTCGGTGGAGTCGGACCCGGTAGTTCTCGAGGGCTTGACGGTCCTGCGTAGCCTTGAGCAGCACGGTCCGTGCCTGCTCAACACCCTGTTCGGCCCTCGCCAGTTCCACCTCGAGCCGGAGACGGCGCTCCGAGAGCACCGTCTGGTAGTTTCCGAGCTGCTCCAACTCCCGCACCATCACCCCATGACCGAGCCGCCCCCGGACCTCGGTTCCCAATCCGTCCAGCTCCCGGACCACGGCGGCGATGCGGCTCTGGATCATCGCCACCAGGTTCAAGGCGGAAGCGACTGCGCGCTGGGCTTCCTGCTCTTTTTCCTCACGGAGAGTCAGGATGGCTTGGAGGGAGAATTGAAAGGCCCTCATGATCGAGCCTTGGTGGGACGATTGGCGGCAGCCGGCGCCGCCGCGGACAGCGCGGCTGCCAGACCGCTCCAACTCTGCGGCAGCAACGCCCCCTGCCCCACCGGTTGCCGGAGGAACTGCCGGATCGGCTCGTGCAAACGGATGGCCTGGTCGATCGCAGGACTGCTCCCGGGCGGGTAGGCCCCGATGTTGATCAAATCCTGGTTCTTCCGGTAGATCGCCATCTGTTCGCGCGCACGTGCGGTCAGCTCGAGTTGCTCAGGGGTCAGGAGATCGCGGGTCAGACGACT
>CAIMTB010000170.1 GCA_903844265.1 uncultured Verrucomicrobiota bacterium | reverse complement strand
CGATGTCGCAGATCTGCTCCTTCAATTCCTCCATCTGCGGCGAATTGAAGAACGCCTCGAGGTCGGCCTGGGAACTGTTGGCGGACACCGGCTTGGCGAATACGGATGCGCTCTGGCTGACGGGCGATGTTTGGGTGACCGTGGCGGACGCACGCGCGGCCTTGTTCTTCGTTTGGTAGTCGCGAAGCACATCCTTCGCCGAGGGGGTTAGGATGGCGTCAGCCGGGATGGTGGATGGGTCCTTGCCCTGGCTGATCAACTGTTCGAGGTCCTTGGCGGTGATGACGGTGGCCATAAGTGGGATTCAGTTCATCTCTTCGGATTGTAAAATACCGTGTCGACGAGGGCGGCGTTGATGGCATCGATGGGCTGGGGAGGGGCCAACGGCTGGGCGGCTTCTCTGCCTTCCACAAAACCGATCGTATCCCCCACCCCGCCGCCGAGGTTGTCATAGACCACCAGGCTCGGTTCGCTGCTGAGTTCGGCCGGGGCATCGTTGCCCCGTTGAAAAACCTGGCGGTTGTAGGGATTCACAACCAGCCAACGTCCGCCCTCGAGTTCAGGGATGACCCGGCCGAGGGTCACACGGCCTATGACCTTTCCCAGCCTCATCCGACAGAATCCTCGAGGTCGGTGGTTCCCGGGGTGACTTCATCGACGATGCCGGCGACGAGCCAGCGGACCGGGCTCAGTTCGTCACCGACGGCCTTGCGGGCCGCGGCACCGTCGCTTGAAATCAGAACACGCTGGTGCATGCCGGCGCCGTAGCTGTCGATGGCGACCTGAGGCACGCCCTCGGGGGTTCCGTCGCGCCCGATCGGCTGACAGAGCAACAACCTCCATCCCTCGAAGCTGGGGTGCTTCCGGGTGGCGGTGACATTGCCTTCGACTCGGGCGAGCAACATGGTTTCCGGGGGTGGGGAAGCTCAGGAGCTCAGAAGATACGGAGCTTATCGACCATCACGCAGCGGCGGACCCGGGTGAAGGTGCGGGGATTGCAGATGCCCTCGCCGGTGGTGGTGGCGATGCTGAAATTCGCGTAACCCTCGCCGCCGTTGCCGAGGCCGGCCAGGCAGGACCCGTTCTTGACGAACAGGGTTGTTTCCAGCGCGCGCGCCATCTGCGTCATGTTGGACACGTCGTGCGAGTGGATCATGGCCGAGTGCTTGTACCCGTGCTCGGCCTTCTTCGAGAGGGCGACGCCCTCCTCGACCGACTTGACTCGGACCACGGGGACGAACGGCATCATCTGTTCCTCCTCGACGAAGAGGTGGTCGGCGGAGGTCTCGGCGAAAAGAAGCTGGGTGCCTGCGGGGATGATTGCGCCGGCGATCCTGGCCAATACCGCGGGGTCACGGCCGATGAGGTCGCGGTTGACCACGGGATGAGGGCATCCCGCGCCCTGCCCTGCCGGGAAGACAAAGGCCGCCTTGGCGAGGGACTCCACCTGAGTGGAGGTGAGTCGATGGGCTCCGTTACGCTCCAAGGCCGCCATGAATTTATCGGCGAACGCCTCGAGCACGAAGATTTCCTTCTCGCCGATGCAGAGCAGATTGTTGTCGTAGGCACCGCCGTAGACCACGCATCGCGCGGCGTTGTCGAGGCAGCTGGTCCCATCAACGAGCACGGGAGGATTGCCGGGGCCGGCGCAGACCGCGCGTTTTCCGCTGGCCATGGCGGCCTTCACCACGCCGGGACCGCCGGTGACGCAGAGGAGGCGGACCTTCTCGTTCCGGCCTATCGCGTTGAAGGACTCGATCGTGGGGGGTTCGACGATGCAGGCCAGGTTTTCGATGCCGAGTTCCCGATGGATGGCCTGGTTGAACACTTTGGTCGCCATGACCGCGCACTTATAGGCGCCGGGATGGGCGTTGAAGACGGCACTGTTACCCGCGGCCACCATGCTGATGATGTTGCAGGCCATCGTCGGGATGGAGTGCGTGCTTGGGGTCACGGCTCCGATCACCCCGAACGGAGCGTATTCCTCGAGCGTGATGCCGTGGTCGCCACTCAGTCCGTAAGGATGAAGGAACTCGACCCCTGGAATGCCGCGCTGGCCCTTGAGCTTCTCGATCTTATGGTCGAGCCGGCCTATCTTGGTCTCCTCGAGCTCGATCCGGCCCCACTCCGCCGCATTGGATTCACACAGGCCCTTGACGATCTCGATCACCTTCACGCGACCTGCGACGCCCTTCGCGGAAAGCTGCCGGTAGGCTTCGTCCGCGGCATCACAGGCTTCGTCGGCGCTCTGGAAGACGCCAAAGTTGCCGCGCGGTCCGGACCGCGCGGGAGCGGTCCGTGAGGACGCCGAGGCGCAGGTATTGCCGCCGCAGGCGCTCCCGCCGTTTGTGGAGGGTTGACCCAAGCGGGCCAGCACTTCCGCGACGACGTCGCGGATCAGACTCTCATTCACCTGTGAACTCATGCTCGAATTTTCCTTTGGGACTCATCCGCATTTCTCAGTTTATCCGGCCGACTGGCCACTGGGCACCGATGACTGGCGGGTCACGACCTTGCGCTGTAGACCACCTTGCCGAGGACATCGACGCAATCGACGATGCCGATGATGACCGCGTCGACCGGGGCCTCGCGCATGCCTGGCGCCAACCGGGCGCTGCTGCCCTGGCAGAACATGACCATCTCGCCGAGACCGGCGCCCAGGCTGTCCACCGCGACGACCGTATTCGAACCGGCCTTGAAGCGGGTTGGATCCTTGTCGTCGACCAACTGGGGACGGAGCAGGAGCAGCTTTCGGCCGTTCATGCCGGGATCCTTCTTGGTGCAGACGACAAGGCCTTCGACGCGCGCTAGGAACATGATGGGCAGGGGCCGGCAACGGTGATCAGGGGTCGGCAGGGAACCGGGACCGGATCGGAAGCACTCCCTACTTCTTCTTGGGGAGGATCTGTTCGGTATCGTTGTGGGGACGGGCGATGACGTGGACGCTGACGAGTTCGCCCTTGATGGCCTTGACGGCCTGGGCGCCGGCATCTGTCGCGGCCTTCACGGCGGCGACATCGCCGACGACTGCGGCGGTGACGAGGGCGTTTCCGACCTGGGTCATGGGGCCTGCGAGTTCGACGTTGGCGGCCTTGAGCATGGCGTCGGTGGCCTCGACAAGGGCGACCAGACCGCGGGTTTCAATGAGACCGATGGCTTGCTGTGGCATAACTTTGTAAATGGATCGTGGGAGGTTGGTCGGTGGCTGCGAGTGGGTTGGAAGATCGTTTGCCTGGGGATCTGGGTTCCTGGATTCAGGCGCGAAGGATCAAGCGTCGGGCCTCTCGGGCGACGACCAGTTCCTCGTTGGTGGGCAGGACCAGGATTCGGACACGGGAATCGGCTGCGGATATCTCGGCCTCGGTGGCACGAGCGGCGGCGTTCTTTGCCGGATCGAGCCGGAACCCCAACTGCTCGAGGTTCGAGCAGATGGCCTCCCGGATTTCGGGGCGATTCTCGCCGATGCCGGCGGTGAACACGAGGGCGTCGGCTCCATTAAGGGCGGCGAGATGGCCTCCGATCCATCGGCGTGCCTCGGCCACGAACACCTCGACCGCGATACGGGCTTTGGCATCGCCGGCGGCAGCCGCGGCCTGGATATCGCGGATGTCGTTGGACAATCCGCCGCTGAGACCCTTCAGGCCACCCTCGCGGGAGAGCTGGCGCTGGGCTTCCTCGAGGGAGATACCGAGGGTCTTCACGGCGTAAGGAAGAGCCTCGGCGTCGAGGTCGCCGACCCGATTGTTATGCGGAAGCCCGGATTGGGGGCTCATGCCAAGGCTGTTGCCGATGGCCACGCCATTGCGGATCGCGGAAATGCTCGAGCTCCCGCCGAGATGGCACGAGATCACCCGCAGGTCGGGGCCGGTCACCGGGGATTGACCGCCATCGATATACAAGCGAGCGGCGCGGGTCGCGATGTCCTCGCGGCCAAGCCACTGGGCGCTGCGTTCGGCGATGAACTTATGGCTGGCCCCGTGGAATCCCCAGCGACGGATCCCGATCGCGTGCCAACTGTCGGGCACGCCGTAACGCATCATCGATTCCGGTGCAAACTGATAGAAAGCCGTCTCGAACAGTCCGATGAGCGGCACCGAGGGAAGCCTGTTCCCGAAGAGCCGAATGCCGGCGATATAGGGCGGATTGTGGGCGGGGGCGAGGCCGTTGTAGGCCTCCATCGCCGCGAGGACGCGCTCGTCGAGAAGGACACAGCCGGTGACGTCCTTGGCGATGACCGTCTTGAAGCCGACCGCGGCCAGATCCTTGTCCGACTCGAGATGGCCGGAGTCACGGAGTTGGCCGAGGCAGGCATCGATGGCCCCGGCGTAATCCGTCACCCGCTCGAAGCCGCCCTTGTGGAGCAGGAGCTCGGCGCCGTCCGAAAAATCGAACAGGCGCCACTTGAGTGACGTCGAGCCGAGATTGGCGACGAGGACTTTCACGAGGGTCGATGATTGCGCTGCAGGGCGGGTAACACCGCCCGCAACTCCGGCGCACGTCGATCAGACGTGCGCAGGCTGCGGCCGGAATGGCTACCCGGGCACGCTACTGAAGCCACTTTCCGAGGCCCGCGAGACCCTCGTGCGGCCGCGGAATGACCTGGATCGCGACCACCTGGCCGACGACGGATGCAGCGGCGGCACCGGCGTCGACGGCGGCCTTGACGCTGGCGACGTCGCCGCGGAGGAAGACGGTGACATAGCCGCTGCCTACTTTTTCCCAGCCGGTGAAGCTGACATTGGCGGCTTTCAGGGCGGCGTCCGTCGCCTCGAGGAGCGCGCAGAGGCCCTTGGTTTCAATCATGCCGATGGCTTGTGACATGGCGGATAAATGGAATAGGGATTGGAACGTGGAGATGACTGGATCTGGGGGCCGGTAATTACTTGGCGGCCTTCACCGCTTCACCGATGAAGCCCTTGACCAGGTCGTCGTGGGGACGGGCAATGACGTGGGAGCTGACCAGCTCGCCCACTTTCGCGGCGGCACGCCCGCCGGCGTCGACAGCCGCCTTGACGCTGGCGACGTCGCCGCGGACGAGGACGGTGATCAGTCCGCCGCCGATGGGGATCGTCTTGGCGATGGTGACGTTCGCTGCCTTCACCATGGCGTCGGTGGCCTCGACGCTGCCGGTGAAGCCTTTGGTTTCAATCATGCCGATGGCTTCGCTCATAAGATTTCTCAGTTACTGGATGGATCTGTGGATTCGTGGAATCGACGAAAGGGGTGGGAGTGGGTACGGACTCGACGCGCGCCTATTTGAGCAACTCGCACGGGGTATCCGGCTGGAGGCTGGCCGCATTGCCTTCGTCGGTGTCGATGTGGATCTCGAGCTTGAAACTCGGGTCCACGCGGACCAGCAGTCTTTCGAAGATCGCGCCGCAACCGCCCCCCACGCGCAACCTCATGTTGTCACCGTTCTTCACGCCATAGAATGCGGCGTCGGCCGGGCTCATGTGGACGTGTCTCAACGCGCGGATGACGCCATCCTTCATCTCGAGGAAACCCGCCGGCCCCATGAGCATGCAGCCCGGAGTTCCCTGGATGTTGCCTGAGGAACGCAGCGGGATGTCGAAGCCGAGCGAAATCGAGTCGGTGTACGCCAACTCCACCTGGTTCAGGCTGCGACACGGACCCAGAATACGCAGGTTCGAGATGACCCGGCTTCGTGGACCGATCAGGGTGACCGCTTCCATCGCGGCAAACTGGCCGTCCTGGTACAGCCACTTGAAAGGGGTCAACTGGTGCCCCGGCCCGAACAGCGCCTCCACCGCGGCCTGTGTCAGGTGACAATGTCGCGCGCTGACATTCACCAGCAGCGGACTTGGCCCGCTCGCAGCACGAGGGAGCGGTTTGCCCATACGCCGGTACACCTCTTGACGGACGAGGTGCTCGACGACAGCACGATGAAGGGAGGGCGCAGCAGCAGCCATGATCAGAACTTCACTTCATCTCGCCAGAACCCCACCAGAAGTCAACTGAGTTCTTGCAAATCCTTCCAAATCCTTCCAAATCCACTCATTCCCTACCATGCAACCTGAAGCGCGCCAGCAGAAGATCGAGGAGTTCCTGCAGCGGGCTGAGTTTGCGTCACTGGAGGAATTGTCGGAGCTCGTGGATGCGTCGACATCGACGGTGCGGCGGGATCTGCAGTTGCTGGAGACACGGGGGGCGGTACGGCGGACGCATGGTGGGGCTCGGTTGGTGAACCCGCGGTCGGACGAATTCGCGTTTGCGGCGCGGGACACGCATGAACTCGACGAGAAGGAGCTGATCGGCCGTGCGTGTGCCGAGAGGATCAAGCCGAACCAGAGTTTGATTCTGGACGCGGGCACCACGGTATTTCATGTGGCGCGTCATCTGGAGGCGAAGTCGCCGCAGATCATCACCAACTCGCTGCCCGTGGCGAACCTGTTCGCCTCGAACCCGCGGGTGGAGGTGCTGGTGAGTGGCGGGGTGATCTACCCGCGGCTTGGGGTATTGGTGGGGCCGTTGGCGGTGGAGTCCTTCTCGAAAATGCACGCGGACGTGGCGATCATGAGCAGTGGAGGCATCACGACGGATGGGATCACCAATTCCCACGGGCTCCTGATCGACATTCAGCGTGCGATGATCGCCGCCGCCCGGCAGGTGATTTTCTGTCTGGACCACACGAAGTTCGACCGCCGTTCGGTCTCATTCCTTTGTTCGTTGGAGGATGTGGACCTGATCGTGACGGATGCCGGGGCGCCGCCAGCGCTGATGGCAGAGCTTCGGGGTCGCGGGGTGGAAGTCGTCGTGGCATCCGGCGGGAGTTCGACGTAGGGTGGGCCCCGGAGTCAACCCGGATGGACTTGGAAAGCCATGGCAGAACAGAATGCGGGTGGAGAGTGATCGGCTGCCCTTATCCGTTTGGGCCGGACCGCCCCGTCCGTTTTCAGGGCTGTCCGCGAGGATTCCTTGTGCGATTGGCCCTTCTTTGCTGGCTCGGCCTGGCGGGCTTCCGGCTTGGCGCCGCCGAGACCGTGCTCGTGTTGACCAATGTGGCCCAGGTCAAGGCACTCTCGGCGGCGACGGCGGGCACGGGGCTTCGGGTGCGATTGTCCGGGACGATCACCTACTTTCATTCCAACAGTTACGCCCTGTTCCTGACCGATTCGACGGCCAGCACCTACCTGGCCCCGGGCGCTCCTGAAAACTTCAACGAAATACAGGTTCGACCCGGGGACGTGGTGGACTTGGAGGGCCGCACGGAGGCCGGAGGATTCGCACCCATCATCGGAGGTCTGTCGGCCGGCCACGCTCCGAAAATGAGGGTGCTCAGGCATGATGGCTTCCCGACCCCGATCCGCGTCTCGGCAGAACTCTCGTCCCACTCGGGCATCGAGAACGCGTGGGTTGAGGTGGAAGGCGTGGTGAGATCCGTGGAGCACGTCACGGAGGTTCCCGGGGACGACCGGGTTCGGCTGCTGATCGACGCCGGTTCGGGGAGGTTCCGGGCGTTGGTGCCGGGATTTCCGGCGGGGGTGGCCTTGCCGGAGGAACTGATCGACGCCGGGGTGCGAATCCGCGGGGTTTACAGTTCGTTGTTCAACGAGCGCCGGCAATTGACCCGGGTGCAACTGCTGGTGCCGGAGATGGGGCAGGTCCTGGTCTTCGCGCCGCCACCGGTGGATCCGTTTTCGGTCGCATCCGCGACCCTGACGTCACTGTTGCAATACCATCCCGGCCCCGCCCCCGATCATCGTGTTCGGATCCGGGGCACGATCACCCTGCAGCGTGGAAAGCTCGGTTTCTTCCTGCAATCCGGGACGAATGCGATCTGGGTGCGGCCTCAAAGGGCTTTTGACGCGATCCCCGGAACCGTGGTGGACGCGGTGGGATTTGCGGGCCTGGGCACCACGCTGCCAGAGCTTGAAAATTCCGTCTGCACCCTCATCGAGGCTGGCACGATGCCGACCGCCACCGAGATCTCGCCTGGTGAATTCCTGCCCGCGGACCTCGCTGGAACAAGGGTCGCAGTGACCGGTTTACTCACGGCGCACGGCCTGAACAACGAGGGCTACGCGATGAGCCTGCGGTCGGATGAAAGCACCGTGGAAGCGCTGGCGTTATTCCCGGACGCCCGCGATCGGCTTTCCCCCATGGCCATCGGCAGCCGGATCCGAGTGGAAGGCGTGTGCGACCCACTCGTGAACGAAGCCCACGAGATCCGGGGCTTCAGGATCCTCATCGGAAGCTTCGGCGATCTGGGCGTACTCCACAGCCCGTCCTGGTGGACACGGCAACGGCTGACCGCGCTTTCCGCGCTCCTCCTCGGGGTGGTCATACTGGCCGGCACGTGGGCCTTGCTCGTGGGACGAAAGAACGAGGCCCTCGAGGTGCAGATCGCTGAACGTCACAAAGCCGAACAAGCCGCTTGCCAAGCCAACGAAGCCCTCCAGAAGGCCCAGAGCGATCTGGAAGTAAAAGTCGAGGAACGCACCCGAGCGCTGAGTCTCGAGGTCGTCGAGCGCCGGCGCGCCGAGGAAGCCGCGGCGGCCTCCAACCACGCCAAGAGCGAGTTCCTCGCCAACATGAGCCACGAGATCCGCACCCCGATGAACGGCATCCTCGGGATGACCCATCTCCTCCTCGACACCGGGCTCGACACCGAACAACGGGAGTTCGCCAACCTCACCCGCATCAGCGCTGAAAGCCTCCTCACGGTCCTCAACGACATCCTCGACATCTCGAAGATCGAAGCGGGAAAGCTCGATCTCGAGCATCTGGACTTCGACCTCCGTGAGTGCATCGAGACCGCCGTCGACCTTCTCGCCGAGCGCTCCCAAAGCAAAGGCGTCGAACTCGCGTTTCTGGTGAGCCGGGACATCCCCCGCCAGGTTTGCGGCGACCCGGGCCGCCTGCGTCAAATCCTGATCAACCTCCTCTCCAACGGCATCAAGTTCACCTCGGCCGGAGAAGTCTTCCTCCAGGTCGAACTCGTCCGCTCGACAAGCCAGGCCATCGAGCTCCGATTCGCCGTCCGCGACTCCGGGATCGGTATCGCCCCGGACATTCTCACCCGCCTCTTCCAACCCTTCGAACAAGCCGAGTCCTCCACCACCCGCAGATTCGGCGGAACCGGACTCGGCCTCGCCATCAGCAAACGCCTCGTCGAGGCCATGCAAGGCAACATCGGCGTCGAAAGCCAACCAGGGAGCGGATCAACATTCTGGTTCACCGCGCGGTTCGCCCCCGCGGAATCCACGACTCCCGACGCCCCACCACAACCCGATTCGTCCATCCTCCACGGCGTTCACGTGCTCATCGTCGACGACAACGCCACCAACCGCCGAATCCTCGAATACCAGGCCCAGGGGTGGAACATGCACGTCGTCGCCAGCACTGGATCAGCAGACGATGCAATCGCAGCCCTCGCCCTCGCCTCCGCTGCGGGCCAGCCCATCCGCCTCATTCTCCTCGACTACCAATTGCCAGGCGTCGATGGCCTCGAAACCGCCCGCCGCATCCGAGCCGATCGATCCCAGCAGGACGTCCGAATCCTCCTCCTGACCTCCTTGAGCCAGAGGCTGACTCCCGCCATGACCCGCGGCCTCGACATTGCCGGGGCCCTCACCAAACCCGTCAAACCGGCGCACCTCCAGGAATCCATCGCGCGCGCCCTGGCCGGCGGACCTCGAAGCCCAGCTCCGTCAGAGCCCACCTCAAACCATCCCCTCTCCCCCTCCATCCCCGTTCCCGTCCCTCTCCCCGCGCCTCCTCCTTCCGTCCGGATCCTCGTCGCGGAGGACAGCCTCGTGAACCAGCGGCTTACAACGGTGATCCTGAAGAAATTCGGCCACGTCCCCGACCTTGTCTCCTCAGGTCGCGCTGTCCTTGAAGCCCTCCAGCGCTCCAGCTATCAGGTCATCCTGATGGATTGTCAGATGCCAGAAATGGATGGATATGAAGCGACCCGCGAGATACGGGCCATGGAAGCCGCCAACCCTCAGCTCAAGCGGACCTGGATCATTGCCATGACCGCCAATGCCATGGCAGGCGATCGCCAGCATTGCCTGGAGGCGGGGATGGACGACTACGTCTCCAAGCCGGTCACCCTGACCTCGGTCCAGGAGGCTCTCGCCAAGGGGCTGTCGACCGATCCCGAAATCAAGGCGCCCTCGCCCAACCCGATCAACGGCTGACACCCCGACAATCGTCAATTATTCAGATCTGACGCCACCGGACGGACACGCCAGAAACGAGACTCCGCACTCACTCCGGTTGGGCCGGATAGAACGCACCGCGTCACCCCGGTCACGGGATCCAGGGAGGCCTCCACCTTCTCGGCCACCCACGGCCCATCGACATCGGGCGCACTCTCCAGAACCGCACCGCCTGCGGGAGAAGTCCACGCCAACGCCACCCTCCCCTCGCCACCACCCACGGCTCCATGAAGGAATTCGATCGAGACCGGCAACATTGCCGGTGACGGGGACGAAATCGCCGACACCGACAAAGCTGCCGAGACCCCTCCGGCGGGAGTGGACACCAGGCGGGAACTGGCAATGATCACCGAATTGAAAGTCAACCCGGAGTACGAGAGCGAGACCCGCTCCAAAGGATAACCCGCGGTGCCAGAGTAAGTCTGCAGGCCGGACACCGAGACACCCGACAACTGGATGTCGACGAAGGCGTTCGTGGCGCCGACCTTCGTGATACGGAACAACTGCAATCTCGCCTTGGCAATGCCCTTGCCGTTCGCCACGGGGAGTCTGCCATTCGCCATGGCGAGATAGAGATCCGGCGACGATCGATCCACGTCGTGGGACACGATGATGGGCAGGAGCAGCGGCTTGCCCGCGCCCTGGCCCGGCACGATCAGCAGCGGCGCGACCCCAGCGTCGACGCCCCCCACATTAATCCATCCAACATGCTGGGCGTCCTTGGACTCGCCCGTAATGCCATCGATCTGCAAAAAACCCTTCCAAGCCTCGGCCGTGGCCCCTTGCTGACCAAGGACCATCACCCACCCGACCAGAAGTCCCGTCCACCCGCGCGCGATCCAGCCGACACCATGGACTGATGGAGCGTATTGCACTTAGCCTCCTTTGCTCTCCTTGAGGCTCCAGAAGCGCGTCACAGCGGCGTCCAAGGTGCCGTCCGGCTTCTGGGGACGATAGCTCCACGTCACCTTGGAAAAATTCATCGTGACAGTCTCGCCAGGACCGTCGGCGATCGTTCCCGCGGTTTTCACACTCGAAATGACAATATCCTCGAGCTTGACCGTGTAGAAATCGGTCGGGTTCTTATCCCCGCTGCGCCGGGCTGAAATCACAGCGGACTTGAAGTGCGTGCCGGTGGCTGCACCGTAGTAGAGATTCGGCGACGCCTTTGACAGCTTCGCCGTCACCGTGGTGTCCGCGAACGAGGCTTTCCCGGCGGATCCCCCACCCCCGGGCCCGACAACAGCAAGGCTCGACTGACTCGCCGCAAACGAAAAAGTATCGAGCTGGATTTCCTTGGAATGGGCTTTGTCGGCGGACTCTCCCTCGATGCCGTCGATCTTCAGGAAATAGTCCACGGCCGCCGCTCCGGCGGACATCGGGGTAATGGCTGCCAGGGCCGCCGGCGCCATCGCCAGGAGCTGACTGAGTCTCGGCTTCATACGGACGCTGGAATTACAGCAACCACCCGGGCAAGTCAACGGTACTCACCAAAACGAGTATCAGTACCACCACGTACGCACTCAAGGTCCTGGATCCTCTCGCCCAAACCGCCCGACTCTCCTAGCCTCGCCTCGCCTCGCGGCGATCATCCGCTTGTTCTCGTCGAGGCCATGGCCATGGAAACCAGCCGCTTTGCTTATGACGCCGTTGCCTACCCGTCCCGGGCGCAATCCCACACACATCCCGAACGGCTTGCTGCCCTGGCACTCGCATACGGGCTTGAATGCACACCGGTGTCCACGGCGCGCATCCTCGAAATCGGTTGCGGCGACGCCTCGCATCTCATGGCCATCGCGGCGGCTTTCCCCGGAAGTCACTGCACGGGTCTCGATCTCTCGGGCGACGCCATTCGTCGGGGACAGGGGTTCAAGCGTGAAACCGGGCTCGAGAACATCGAACTCCGCATCGCCGACGTCTCCCTCCCTGGCATCGTCCAAGGCTCCTTCGATTACATCCTCTGTCATGGCCTCTACGCCTGGGTGCCCAAGGGGGCCCGTGAGGGGATCCTCCGCCTGTGCCGGGACCATCTCGCGCCAGACGGCCTGGCCCTGGTGAGTTACAACGCCCTCCCGGGAGCCTGCGTGCGGCGCGAGCTGCGCGAGATGCTCCGCTGGCACGTGCGCGGCCTCGACTCGACCGAGGACCGGCTGGTTGAGTCACGCGCCCTCGTTGAATTCCTCGAGGCTGCGACCTTGGACAACGACGAAATTCGGGAGGCGTTCCGCGCCGAGCTTCTGTCTGCCAAGAAGAAGGCCCCGGGCTTCTTCTTCCACGACGAAATGTCCGAGCACTACGCCCCGGTCTATTTCCACGAATTCATGTCCGAGGCCTCGCGCCACGACCTCCAGTTCGTCGGGGATGCCGACCCCGCCGAGATGCTTTTGTCGAGCCTCCCTGCCGAGACCCGGCAGATCATCCAGGCGCTCGCTACGGACCGGGTCGAGCAACAGCAATACTTCGACTTCATCGTGAGCCGCCGTTTCCGGCACACGATCCTTTGCCGGACCGGGCGCAGCGTCGCCGACGAACTTCAGATCGACGGCCTCCAGCGGTGCTGGTTCTCGTCGCTCGCACGGGTGGCCCACCCCGACACGCTTCGCGACCCCAACGCCGTGACCGTATTCGAATCGTCTGGGGGACTGCGCCTCCAGACCGATTTCCTACCCGGCAAGCTGGCCCTCGCCGCCCTGGCTGCCTGCGGCCCACGGCGGTTGTCATTCATCGCGCTCGCCCGGCATGTCGAGGAGACCCTCACCTCGCTCGGTCATGGCCCTATTTGGACCGCCGAAACGGCCACCTCCGTCGTCCGCTTCCTCATCGAGGCATGCACCGCCCGCGTCGCCACGATTCACGGCGCCGTCCCCGACGTGACCGAACATCCAGGCGAACGCCCTGTCGCTTTCTCCGTCGCCCGCGTTCAGGCCTCAACAGGGGATGTCGTGACCTCCGCCTATCATCACAACATCCGGCTTGAGGAACGCTGGACCCGCGAACTCCTGCTCCGCGCCGACGGCACACGAACCCGCTCCGAACTGCAGAGCGAACTCGACGTCCTGGCCCGCTCCGCGAACGCCACCGATGCCGCGGCATGGCCTGCCCTGCGCGACAACCTCCCGGAGGCATTCGCCCACCTGGCACGACAGGGCCTGATCATCCGCTAACGTGTCCACATCGGGGAACAGGCGGCTCACTTCGAACAGGAGCGGATCGCTTCCTCTCTGGTCCGGCCGGCCTGCTCGGCGGGCGAGTCTCAGATTTCCGAAAGAGGACCGGTCAGGGAAGCGAGTGACCTTGGTTGAAAGGGCGAAAACGGCTGCATTTTTCAAGACAAGATCATTAAGGGACAGGTTTTTTATAGGATTGACTCGGCGACTTCCCTCCTCTTTCTTCCGTCCATGCGTGCGCGTCGTCTCAAGCTCCCCCAGGGCAGGCCCAGCGCCTTCTATCACTGTCTCTCCCGCATCGTCGACAAACGCCCCATATTCGGCCCCACCGAAAAAGACCACTTCGTCTCCCTCCTCCGCGAATGTGAACGCTTCTGCCGCGTCCGCGTCCTCACCTTCGCCATCATGCACAACCACT
>CAIMTB010000169.1 GCA_903844265.1 uncultured Verrucomicrobiota bacterium | reverse complement strand
TGAAAGGCCTCGAGGACATCCCCCTCTTCGTCCTCCGCGACCTGCAGCTCAACCTGTTCGGTTAGTGCCACTCTCTCCTCCCAAATTTGAGCTGCACTGATCCACCGCTCGCGTTCTCCTCCCATTGGACCGTAGATTTTCTCTTGGACAGACGAACTCCCGCGAGTCCGTCTCCGGGAAACCTTCCCTCAATCCCTATATGCGCTCCACCGCCAACCGCCTTTTCCTCGCAGGCCTCGTCGCGCTCTGTGCCTGTGTCTCCAGACCGGGCTCAAGGTCGAATGCCGCGCTCGACCACCTCGCCCTCTCCGTGGACAAGCCCGTCCTCCACAACGTTCCGTCACGACATGAAACGGGCCGACTCACGGTCACCGCACACTACGTCGACGGCCATCATCGCGATCTGCGCGCCTCGGAGGTCCGGCTCACATCGAAAACCCGCGAGGCGAGCGGAGGCGTGACCGTCGCGGAACTGGACGGTTTACGGATCCTTCCCAAGGAAGGCGGCATCGCCACGTTCACGGCCGAATTCTCGGAGGCCGGACGCACCTGCCGGGCCACGAACGAGATCGTGGTCAGTCCGTATTACCGGAATTACCACCAGACCCTGGTCCTGAAACTCTTCCTCGGAATGGAGGGCGACCCCGTCGATCGCGTCGCCAAAGACCCGCTTTTCCAAAAGAAACACGACGTCCTCTGCACCTTCGAGCAAGCCCTCGAGGTGATCCGCAAGACCGACATCCTGACACGCGGCATTCCCAAGATCCTCTACCTCGTCGGCTGGCAGAAAGGTGGTCACGACCACGGTTACCCGTCCTGGGACGATGTGAATCCCCGACTCAAACGGGACCTGGATTCGACGGCACTGGAGAGTCTTCGGTGGCTCATCCGCGAAGCCCGCCAATACCACACCACGGTCAGCCTTCACCTCAACATGGTGGATGCCTACGAGCAGAGCCCGGTCTGGAGCGAATACGTGGCGAAGGACTGCATCGCGCGCGATGCCGAGGGAAAGCTCCTCACCCCAGGGATCCAGATGAAGGGCGAACCGATGTACAACGTGGTTTATCCCCGCGAATGGGACGCCGGCCTCGCCCAGCGGCGCATCGACCGGATCATCGCGATGATACCGGAACTCCGTGAAGGTCACACCATCCACGTCGACGTCTTCATCGCCCAGCGCGAGAACGCCGCCCCGATCAGCCCCTGGCACGCAAAGCCCGAGAACGGCGGCCTGACTCCCGACAAGTACGTCGAGACCCAGCGAAAGATCTTCCACTACTGGCGCGAACGCGGCTTCGACGTCACCGGCGAAGGCATCTTCTGGGCTCACCCTCCTGGCGAAGGTTTCACCGGCCTTCAGCCCATGTCGTGGTGGTACCCCGGCGACACCGGCTACCAGATGCGGATCCCAGAGTCCCTCATGGCCCGCGGCCGCACCCACCGCGACGGCGACGGGGATTTCCGGTTCGGTTCAAGCATGCACGGCGAGGAAATCTGGCAGAAGGACATCGAGAAGATGCCGGGCTTTCTCGGCATGTTCTGCCGAACCACGCTGCCCTGGCACTACCTCAGCCGGCTCCAGCGAGTGAGCCTCGACAAGGACACGCTCAGTTACAGCGACGGCGTCGTGGCCAGAACCGAGAATGGTCATCGCGTCATCCGCAAAGGGGATCTGCTGCTGCGCGAGGACGATCACATCTTCGTCCCCGCTCTCTGGAATCCACGTGAAATCATCGCCTACAGCCGCACCGGCTATCAGGACCGCGCATGGGTGCTTCCTGACGATTGGCGATCCGTCCAGAAGGTCGACGTACACCCGATCTCGATGGACGGACGCTCGGCCGTGATCCGTGGGCTTCCCGTGGTTCGCGGAAAGGTCACGCTCAGCCTGGCTGCGGATCAGGCCGTGTCGATCGTCCCTGCGCGGTAGAGACGACCGGGGCGACCGTCGAGCGGCGGGACGGGTCGCCCAGGTAGTCCTGGCACGCGGCTTCTGCTCCGGTTGTCGCTCGCCCCGTCCAGGATCGGGCCCCTTCCCGGCGCTCGCGGAAAGGGTGGAACGAATCCCGTCGTGCAACCCGCCCGTCCGGTTCGTCCGAGTTTCGTATCGCCTCCGGACGTGGTCTCGTTTCCAATCCGGTCCATGAAATCCCGGCTGCTTGCCCTAGCGTCCATGCTCGTCGCCTCTGCCGTGTCCGCGGCCCAATGGGTCGTTTACGAACCGCCCGCCGGCAAAGCCAACGGCAAAAATGTCGTCCTGCTCGCGGGCGACGAGGAATACCGTTCCGAGGAATCCCTGCCCATGCTTGGAAAACTCCTGAGCCAGCGGCACGGGTTCAAATGCACGGT
>CAIMTB010000168.1 GCA_903844265.1 uncultured Verrucomicrobiota bacterium | reverse complement strand
CCTTTTCGTTTGTGGAGATGGGTCGGGCGGGCAGTCCCTTGGCCGCCGCCCTGTCGAGGCTACCTGATGGCGGGCCTTGCAAGGCCGGCGCGCAGCGGAGTCCGCGCCCTACCTGCCCCGGTTCATGGAGCCAATGCGTTTCCCCGCGTGGATCGGTCGCGCTGAATCGTTGACTTCCCCGCGCCCATACCTGTCTTATCTTCCCCGCATGGAGCCCCTGAGGGAGTTTCCACACCACGTTGTCCTTGTCTTCGCCGCCATGGCCTTGTCCATGGGCGTCGTGCCGCTCACTCTCGCCGCCCTTTGGGCCCGTTTTTTTTCCCCGAAGAAGGAGGGCCCGGAGAAAAACGCAAATTACGAATGCGGCCTTGCGACCGGCGGGGATCCGGGCAATTACCAGAGCGTCGATTACTACCTTTTCGCCATCGTGTTTCTGGTTTTTGACGTGGAGAGCGTCTTCCTGATCCCATTTGCCACGGCCTATTCCGGGTTGTCGATGGGTGCGGTTCTGTGCATGGGGATCTTTCTGCTTCTCCTGGCGGAAGGCTTGGTTTGGGCGTGGGTCAAGGGACTGCTGAGTTGGCACTGAGGTTTTCCTGTGAACGCAGCTCCGAATCCATCGGTCAGCAGCCTTCGAGCGCAGGGGGTGGTCCTTACCTCCCTCCAGGAGGTGTATAACTGGGGTCGGAAGAACTCGGTCTGGCCGCTGCAGTTCGGTCTGGCGTGCTGTGCGATCGAGATGATTGCCAGCACCATGGCTCGGTACGACATGGCCCGGTTTGGTTCCGAGGTGTTTCGTCCGTCTCCACGGCAGGCGGATCTGATGATCGTTTCGGGCACCGTGACCAAGAAGATGGTGCCGCAGATCGTCCGTCTCTATAACCAGATGCCCGAGCCGAAGTATGTCATCGCCATGGGGGCCTGCGCGATTTCAGGAGGCCCCTTCAAGCAGGGCTACAACGTTCTCAAGGGAATCGACCGGTTTATTCCTGTCGATGTACACATCCCGGGCTGTCCTCCACGACCCGAGGCGTTGATCCACGGCTTGATGACGTTGCAGAAGAAGATTGGGCTGCAGTCGCTGACCGGCGATGATCGTCCGCGTCATGCGAGGGCCGACGAGCCCAG
Organism: uncultured Verrucomicrobiota bacterium; assembly: GCA_903844265.1. Taxonomy (GTDB): domain Bacteria; phylum Verrucomicrobiota; class Verrucomicrobiia; order Limisphaerales; family CAIMTB01; genus CAIMTB01. Next base: position 12,677 of record CAIMTB010000168.1, on the reverse strand, counting down.
TGAGTTTCCAATTCCTGGCCACGGGGAGCACGACCTGATCCCACCCAGGAATCCGGGGATCTGGCAGGCCCCGGTTTCCCCGCGGCTGAAGCCGGCGGGTTAGGAGCCTGTTCTCTACGTGGAAACTCCCCAGCAAATCCGGGATCGCATCGTGGGCGCCGTGGCCGGGCTCCAGGTGGAGTGCCTTCCAAACGGTGCTCCCGCCGGGGTTCCATCCCTTCTGGTCGGTCGTTCCTGCTTCCGGGAGGTGGCGATCTTTTTGCGGGATGATCCCCAGCTCCGACTCGATTACTGCTCGAACGTGACCGGGGTGGATTGGCCGGAGCGGACTGAGAAATTCAAGGTCAGGCGACAGGTGGGTGAGGTTGAGAAGGACGTTGAGGAATCCCGCGTCATCCCGGGCTGTCTTGAGGTCGTCTATCATCTCTACTCCATGTCGCTGAAGCACGGCCCGCTGGTGATCCGGGTGCGGACAGGGGATCGGTCCGCGGATGTTTCGGTGCCATCGCTGACGCCGGTATGGCGCGCCTGCGAACTGCAGGAGCGCGAGGTGTTCGATCTCTTCGGTGTACACTTCGACGGCCATCCGGATCTTCGGCGGATCCTCATGTGGGACGGCTTTGTCGATCACCCGATGCGGCGGGACTATGTCGAGCCCGACGACTACGATTACGAACCGACTCCGCACGATCATGTTCTGGACAGGGCGCTCGCGCGGGCGAAGCCGGGTGAGGCGGGTTGCGGAAGTGGGGCACGATGATGGTCACGCAACGATCTTCGGATGAATGGGATCGCCCCGCCCCGGTGGCGGGGAGTTACGCCTTTGTCGTCGGGGACGATCCGGAGGATCCGGGCTCGCTTCTGGAGGTGTCGATGGGCCCGCAGCATCCCTCGACGCACGGGGTGTTCCGGATGGACGTGGTGCTGGATGGGGAGACGGTGGTGAAGCTGAAGCCGGTCTTTGGCTATCTCCATCGCAACCATGAAAAGATAGCCGAGAACATTTCCTATCTTGGGTCCATGCCGTACACCGACCGGCTGGATTATTTCTGTTCGCTGACCAACAATTGGGCCTACGCGCTGGCGGTGGAGAAGCTGGCGGGGATTTCCGTCCCGGAGCGGGCCGAGTATCTCCGGGTCATCCTGTCGGAACTTACACGGCTTCAGAATCACGTCTGCCTGGCGGGATTTCTGGCGCAGGACATGGGGGCTTCGGGCACGCCGCTGATGTACGGATTCCGTGAGCGCGAGAAGATACTCGACTTGTTCGAGTCACTGACCGGGGCGCGGATGATGTGCAATTACATGCGTTTCGGCGGTTGCCGTTGCGACACGCCGCCGGGGTGGCTGGACGAGGCTCGCGCGGTGGTGGATTCCTTCCCAAGGTTCCTCCATGAATTTGAGAATCTCCTTTCTTCCAATGAGATCCTGATGTCGCGGACCCAGGGCATCGGGGTGCTTGGCAAGGACCTTGCCGTGGGTGCGGGGATCACCGGGCCGTGTCTACGGGCGGCGGGCGTCGACTATGACATCCGGAAGGTGGACGGGTATGGAATCTATCCGAGATTCCAGTTCCGGGTGCCGCTGGGGGAACATGGCGACACCTACGACCGGTACATGATGCGGATCCTGGAGATGCACGAGTCGCTGGGGATCCTGAAGCAGGCGCTGGACGGGATCCCGGAGGGGCCGATCATCGATCCGAAGGCGAAGCTGCGGGGGTTTCGTCCGAAGGCGGGGGAGTCCTACGGTCGGATCGAGGCGCCGAAGGGTGAGTTGGGGTTCTATCTCATCAGCGATGGCTCGCCGAGTCCCTACCGGTATCGGGTGCGGCCGCCGAGTCTGGTCAATCTCACCGTGCTTGAGGATCTCTGCGTGGGTCACAACGTGGCGGACACGGTGATCATTTTGGGGAGCATCGACATCGTGCTTGGCGAGGTTGACCGTTAGCAGCCCGCCGATGAACCGTAGCAGTCGACGTGAGGAGACTCAAACTTGATCCAGGAACCAATGAATGGAGCCTCCTTACGTCGGCTGCCACGACGGACAGGTCCTTTTTGGCGGGCTGTTAGAAGGCTAGCGGTTCATTCCTGAACTTACACCATGCTGGGCTCCGGAATCATCAAGGGTTTGGCCGAGACGGGGAGGAACTTCGTGGGTTCCTACTTTGACCCGGAGCGGATGACGACGGTGGAGTACCCGGAGCAGCGGCTCGCGCCGAAGGAGAACACGAGGCAGTTTCCGTTCCTGGTGTTCGACGGTGAGGCTGCGCTTGCGGGGTTGCGGTGCGTGGCGTGTCAGATCTGCGAGAAGGAATGTCCGCCGCAGTGCATCTACATCGAGAAGAGCCGGGAGAAGAAGCCCGACCATCTTGGCAAGCCGCAGTTTCATCCGGCGATCTTCGACATCGACATCTCGGTCTGCATGAGTTGCCAGATCTGCGTGGAGGTTTGTCCCTTCGATGCGATCAAGATGGATACCGAGTTTGAGTTGAGCACCTCGGACCGATTCGGTGGATTGCTTATGCACAAGGACCTGTTGGCGCGGCCGAATTCTCATTTCCTGAAGGTTCACCCGACGGATGCGGGCGTGATCGACGCGCGGCGAGCGGAGGAGAGGGCGCGTTTGGAGGCCAAGGCGCGTCTGGACTCCGAGGCCAAGGCGAAAGAGGCACCGCCAGCGGCGTGACGAATCTGCTTCTCCCGGGACGGCCGAGGCTTTGAAATCGGCTGCCGCGGTTCCGGGCGTTGTTCCGTTCCATGTTTCAAGCGATCGACCAGATCTTCGTCAACCTGCTGCGCGGGTTCCTCGGGCATTTGCCTGAGCCGATCCGGCCTTGGGCGGGCTTGGTGATCAGCCTGGGTGCGATTCTTGGGACGTTCGGGCTGCTCTTCGGGCTGACCACGGTCTGCGAGCGCAAGGCGATTGCGCGGATGCAGAACCGGTTGGGGCCGAACCGGGTTGGGCCGTATGGCTTTCTTCAGTTCATCGCGGACGGCATCAAGTCGCTGACCAAGGAGGACATCGTGCCGAGGAGCGCGGACAAGGTGGTGCATTTCATTGCGCCGCTTGCGCTTCTGGTGCCGGTGGTTCTGACCTATCTGGTGTTGCCGTTCGGTCGGAACATGGTCGTGCTCGACCTGGATGCGGGGCTGCTTTTCTACTTCGCGGCCGGGGCTTCGACGGAGTTGGCGGTGTTCATGGCGGGCTGGTCGAGCCGGAACAAGTACTCCCTTTTGGGCGCGATGCGGGCCATCGCGCAGATGTTGAGTTACGAGCTGCCGTTCATCCTCTCCACCATTGGCGTGGTGATGGTCACGGGATCGCTGTCGACCGTGAGGATCGTCGAGGCGCAGGGGCCCGGGGACGGGTGGCTTGCGCACTGGAATGTGTTCACGCCCTGGGGGTTCGCGGCCTTTTTTCTCTTTCTGATAGCGGCTTTCGCGGAGGCGAACCGCTCGCCGTTTGATCTGCCTGAGGGTGAATCCGAGATCGTGGCCGGGTATTTTCTCGAGTATTCCGGGTTCAAGTTCGCGTTGTTCTTCATGGCTGAATATCTGGGGATGTTTTCGAGCAGCGCGCTCGCCGTGACGCTTTTTCTTGGGGGTTGGACGGCTCCGGTGTCGTTCCTGGGTTTCGTGCCCTCGTGGCTGTGGTTCTTCCTGAAGCTCGGTGTGCTGATGGCTTTGTTCATCTGGGTGCGCGGGACGACCCCGCGGTTGCGGATGGATCAGCTCATGGATTTCGCATGGAAATTCATGCTGCCGCTCGCGCTTTTCCTGATCCCGGTGGTCGTGTTATGGGATCGCGTCGGACGCGGGTGGGTGGGCTGGGTGTTGTGCGGGCCGATCGTGGCGGCGGCCTATGTCTGGTTGGGACGCGCGCTGGTTGGGCGCCGCAGGATCCAGTTGCGCACGTATCGATACGCCTCCGGCTGAACCATGAGCCCGATGATCTATTTCCTCTCGGGGGTCACGCTCGCGAGTGCGGTTGCGGCGATGACGCTGCGCAACCCCGTGCATTGCGCGCTGGCGCTGGTGGTGACGTTCACCGGATTGGCGGGCATCTACCTTGGGTTGGGCGCCCAGTTTCTCGGCCTCGCCCAGGTGGTTGTCTACGTCGGCGCGGTGGCGATTCTGCTGTTGTTCGTGTTGCTCGTGACCCGGAGTGGCGAGGCGGGCGATGGGGATCGCGAGCGGGATCGGGTCGCGGAGCGTTCGTGGTGGGGATGGTTGATTGCGCTTCTCGTGGGGGCGGTGCTTGCGGTGGGTGCGTGGTCGGCGGGGCAGCTGCCACAACGCGCAGCGCCTCCGGAGCTGCCCGGGGTGCGTGACATCGGCGAGGCGCTGATGACGGATTTCGCGATGCCCTTGCAGGTCGTTGGGTTGTTGCTCACCGCGGCGATGATTGGCGGGGCGATCATCGCCTTGCGCGAGGATCGGATGCGGGTTGCAGCGGAGCGGGAGGGGCGGCGATGACCCCTCCGATCGTTCCCCACCTCCTGCTCGCGGTGGCGCTGTTCACGGTTGGCATGGCCGGCGCGCTGTCCCGTCGCAACGCCATCCTGATCCTCGTGGGCATCGAGTTGATGCTGAATGCGGCGAATCTCAGCTTCGTGACCTTCTGGCGATTCGGTCCGAAACCGGATCCGCAGACAGGCCTGATGTTCGCGCTGTTCTCGATTGCGGTTGCGGCGGCGGAGGCCGCGGTTGGGCTGGCGCTGGTGATCTCGCTGTTCCGGCATCGGCGGACCACATCGATCGACGCGGCGGGGACGATGAAGGGCTGATGCCGATGATATCGACCGCCTCCTATTTCTGGATGATCCCGCTGCTGCCGTTGTTTGCGGCGGGGTTGTCGGCGGTTCTGCCGCGCACGGCGCGTCGAGCTTCGGCGGCGCTGGCGATCGGGTCGATGGGCCTGGCTTTCGTGCTGTCGGTGTCGGCCTTCATCGGGACCCTTGCCGGGCATGGCAGCGAACACGGCGCGCGGAGCGTGGTGAACTTCGATTGGTTCCACCTCGGAACCGGCGTGGTCCGTCTCGGGGTCCTCCTTGATCCGCTGGCGGCGGTGATGCTGGTGATGGTGAGTTTTGTGGGTCTGCTGATCTTCATCTTCAGTGTCGGCTACATGGAGCACGACGCGAACGGCGGGAGGTTCTTCTGTTTCCTGTCGTTGTTTGCGGCGGCGATGCTGGGGCTGACGATCTCGAACAGCCTGATTCTTCTTTTCGCGTGTTGGGAAGGCATGGGTGTCGCGTCGTATCTGCTCATCGGTTTCTGGTTCCACAAGCCGGCGGCTGCGGCTGCGGCCAAGAAGGCGTTTGTGGTCACGCGCATCGGTGACATCGGGTTGTTCCTTGGTCTGCTCTGGCTCTACGGCGAGGCGGGTTCCCTGCTGTTGTTTGATGCGGGCCGCGGGTGCCTCGAGCCGGGGGCGCTGGCGCTGGTCACGACTACGAAGGTGGGGTCGTCCCTCACCGCTGCCGCGGGGATCGGCCTGCTGTTGTTCGTTGGCGCGGTGGGCAAGTCAGGCCAGTTGCCGCTGCACGTCTGGTTGCCGGACGCGATGGAAGGCCCGACCCCGGTGAGCGCGCTGATCCACGCGGCGACCATGGTGGCGGCCGGTGTTTTCCTCGTGGCGCGCGTCTTTCCGCTGATGGCGGGGGGTGACGGAGTGACGGTCGGGTCGGGGACGAGCGGGGTATTGCAGGTCATCGCCTGGGTGGGTGCGTCCACCGCCGTGTTCGCGGCGCTGATCGCCGTGGGCCAGAACGACATCAAGCGCATCCTGGCCTACTCCACCGTCTCGCAGCTCGGTTATATGTTCCTGGGATTGGCGACGGGCGGCGTGGCGGTGGGGATGTTCCACCTCATCACGCATGCCTTTTTCAAGGCGCTGCTGTTCCTCGGCTCCGGCTCGGTGATCCACGGCTGCCATGAGGAACAGGACATCCGGCGGATGGGCGGGTTGCGTCGGTGGATGCCGGTGACGTTCGCGGCCTATGCCGTGGGCATGATGGCGTTGGCGGGAGTGCCGCTGGTATTTTCGGGATTCTGGAGCAAGGACGAAATCCTGCACTCTGCGTGGCTTTGGGAGCCGAGCCGATGGCCGTTCGTCATGGGCGTTTTGGGTGCATTTCTTACCGCGTTCTACATGACGCGGCAGGTGGCGGAGGTTTTCTTCGGCGAATACCGCGGCGCGACGGGCCGTGTGGCACACGCGGCCGCGGACAAGGGCCATCGCCAGAAATCGCACCACCCCGTTCAAGCCGCGCACGGTGACGGCGTGCATGAGAGTCCGTGGGTGATGACCGGCCCCTTGATTCTGCTTGGTGTTTTTGCGGTGTTGCTGGGCGTCATCGGGACACCGGCGTGGCCGTGGTTCGAGGCGTATCTGGGAGGGCACGAGGCGGTGTTTGACCTGGGACGCCTGTCCCACGCGGCGCCGGTGATGATTGTTTCCGCGGTGGTGGTTGCGGCCGGCATGGGCCTTGGATGGATGTTGTATGGAAAGAGGCCGCGGACCTCGCCGGAATCACCGGACGTCCTGGAACCGGTTCTGGGAGGGTTCCACCGGGCGCTCGCGCGGCGGTTGTACGTCGATGAATTGTACGACGTCACGGTGGTCGCCGGGCATCGTCTCCTCTCGCGGTTGGCGAACTGGATGGACCTGCTGTTCATCGGTGGCGTCGTCGTGCTGGTGGGGTGGGTCTCGAATGCCGCGGCGTATGTCATGCGCTGGGCGGACGAACTTTTCGTGAACGCGGGTTTTGACGCGGGTTGCGGCACGGTGGGTTGGCTGGGCCGTCGAGTCTCGAAGCTTCAGGGTGGCCGGGCGCGCGGCTATCTTGCGGGCATGGCCTTGGGAGTGGTTGCGCTGGGGGCGTGGGTTCTCTGGGGGATGAACGTCGGATGAGCCTGCCGCTTCTCACCCTGCTGATGTTGGTGCCGGTCGCGTTTGGCGCGGCGGTCCTGTCGTTGCCGCGTGCGGCGGGGCGTGGCGTGGCCCGCCTGGCCCTCGCGGGACACGGTGCCGTGGTGCTGCTGACACTGGGGGTCCTGGGGCGCTTTGACGCGACGTCCGGGGGTCTCCAGATGGTGGAGCGTCACGTCTGGGTGCCGTCGCTTGGCGTGGATTATTTTCTGGGTCTGGATGGGCTGGGGTTGGTGTGCGTGTTGTTGGCGGCCTTTGTTCCGTTGATGGCGTTTGGGTTCTCGGGGCGCGTGGCGGCGAGGCGTGAGGGTTTGTACCACGCGCTGCTGTTGTTTCTCCAAGGCGGCCTGATGGGGACCTTCACGGCATTGAATTTCTTCCACTGGTTCCTGTTCTGGGAACTTGGTCTTGTGCCGGCGTATCTGCTGGTGCGTTTGTTTGGCGGTCCCAAGGCGGGCCCGGCGTCGTTCCAGTTCTTTGTCTACACGATGGTGGGCAGCGTGACCTTGCTGCTGGGTTTCCTGGCGCTGCACGCGGCGGGTGGGAGTTTTGACTTCATCGAACTGGCCGAGTTCGGGAAGTCGGGGCGCCTGGCGAAGGCGTTGGCGGACAAGCTGCCGTGGGCAGGGGTGTTTGCGTCGGGGGATGCTCTGGCGGTGACCGTGTTTCTTGGGGTGCTGCTGGGTTTTGCGGTGAAAGTGCCGTTGTGGCCGTTCCACACCTGGCTGCCGGCGACTTATTCCGAGGCGCCGTCGCCGGTGACCATGGTGCTCACGGGGGTGATGTCGAAGATGGGCGTGTACGGCCTGCTGCGGATCGCGATGCCGATCTTCCCGGATCAATTCCGTGTGTGCCAGGGGGCGCTGGTATTGCTCGCGTTGGCGACGGTGGTGTTGCCGACGTTCGCGGCGTTTGCGCAGACCGACCTGAAGCGCGTCCTGGCGTATTCGTCGGTGAACCATCTTGGCTACTGTGTGCTTGGGATTTTCATCCTTGCGCCCGGGGCGACGGGGCCTGCGTGGCTGGAGGGTGCTGCGGCGCCGGCATTGAACGGGGTGGTGTTGCAGATGCTCAATCACGGCCTGACTTCGGCGACGCTGTTCGGTTGCGTGGAACTCCTTGAGGGGCGGCTGGAATCGGTGCGGACGCTGGGGCGTTACGGCGGCTTGCGCGCGGCGGTGCCGGTATTGACGGGTCTGATGGGGATCAGTTTTTTTGCCTCGGTGGGGTTGCCGGGGCTGAATGGGTTTGTCGGTGAGTTCCTGATCTTCAAGGGCGTCTTCGCCTCGGCACCGTGGGCTGCGGCCGTGGCGTCGATCGGCTTGCTCGTGACGGGAGTTTTTCTCCTGACCGCGATGCAGAAGCTTTTCCACGGTCCACTGAACGCGGGGGAGTCGGTGGTTCCGGACCTGAACACCCGCGAGCGGTGGATGGTGGGTGTGCCGGTGGCGCTGATGTTCGTGCTCGGGATCTACCCGGACCTCGTGTTGCGGCTGATCAACCCGACCTTGATGCGCCTGGCGGGATCGCACTGAACCTCCATGTTTTTCCTGCTTACCATCGTGGTTTCGCTGGCGGGCGCGCTCGGGGTATATCTCGTCGGGTCGCGGCGACCGGAGGGGGCCCGGCGACTGGCGCTGGCCGCGGCGGTGGCGGGGCTTGTGTTTGCGGTGGCGGGCGCCGTGCAATTGGGGGCGCCGAAGGGACTCGTGACGCAGGTCCGGATGCCTTGGGTGCCGTCCCTCGGCATCGAGTTTCACCTGGCTGCGGATGGCGTGAGCTCCGTCCTGGTGTTGCTGGCTGGAATCGCATCGGTGTCGGGCATTTTGTTTTCGTGGAACGTCGAGCGTCGGGCGAACGAGTTTTTCGCCCTGTACCTGCTGCTCATCGCCGGTGTCTACGGCGTGTTCCTGAGTTTCGATCTGTTCCAGTTCTTCGCGTTCTACGAGTTGGCGATCGTGCCCAAGTATTTTCTGATCGCGATCTGGGGATCGACGCGGCGCGAGTACGGGGCGATGAAGCTCGCGCTCTACTCGTTCATTGGGAGCGCGATGGTGCTGGTCGGAGTCCTCGCGATCTACGCGGTCTCCGGGTTGCACACGTTTGACCTGACGCGGTTGGCGGGGACATCGCTGCCGATTGGATTTCAGGTGTGGGCGTTTCCGTTGGTGTTCGTGGGATTCGCGATTCTGGCGGGGTTGTGGCCGTTCCACACCTGGGCGCCGACGGGTCATGTGGCGGCGCCGACCGCGGCTTCGATGCTGCTCGCGGGCGTGGTGATGAAGCTTGGGGCGTATGGTGCGCTGCGCGTTGGGCTGATGGTGATGCCGGCCGGGGCGAAGTATTGGGGGGCGACGATGGCCGCCCTCGCGGCGACAGGCATTGTCTATGCCGCGCTGGTGGCGCTGGTGCAGCAGGACTTCAAGTTCGTGATTGGCTACTCGAGCGTCAGCCACATGGGGTTCGTGTTGCTGGGGCTTGCGGTGGCGAACCGGGCGGGGCTTGCGGGCGCGGTGCTGCAGATGTTCTCGCACGGAGTCATCGCGGGACTGCTGTTTGGCGTGGTGGGTCGCATGGTCTACGACCGGACCCACACGCGGGAGTTGTCGATGCTCGAGGGGTTGGGCCTGGCGCGCAGGCTGCCGTTTGCGGCAGGTGTGTTCACCCTCGCCAGCGTGGCCTCCATGGGGTTGCCGGGATTCAGCGGGTTCGTCGCGGAACTGCAGGTCCTCGGGGGAGCCTGGCAGAGGTTTCCGGTGGCGGCGCTGGCGGCGGGCGTGGGCGTGGTGTTGTCGGTCGCGTTCACCTTGCGCGTCCTGCAGCGGTCGTTCCTGCCGGATGCGCCGACCGTCGCCGCCGCTGGAGGTGGCTCGATGGAACATCCTGAGCCGATCACGATTCCGGAGAAACTCGGAGCGGTGATGCTTTTGGGGACGAGCCTCGCGGTGGGGTTGTATCCGCGGGTGTTGCTCGAATGGATTGATTCCGGCCTGGCCGGTCCGCTGTTCGGCGGATTGAGGAGGGTGATGGGATGGTCGTGAATTACGCCCAACTCGCCTGGCTCGCATCCGCGGAGGTGCTTCTTGTCATCACCGCGCTGGCGGTGCTCGCGGTGGATTTGAAGCTGCGGTCGTCGGCGACGCCGGAGCGACGCCGTTCCGTGGCCCTGGGCCTGGGGGCGACGGGTTGTGCCCTGGGAATCGTGTGGCTCCTGGTGGCCGCACCAGACGGATCCGCGCCGGGAGGCATGTTGGTGAGCGATGCTCTGACGCGCCTGGTGAAGGTGATCCTGCTGGCCCTTACCGTGGGAACGCTCGGGCTGTCCGGACGGAGCACATTCACCCCGCACGTGGGGGAATATGTGGCGGTGATTCTCCTGGGCGGCGTGGGGATGATGCTCATCGCGGGGACGGAGAACGTCCTGATGATGTTCCTCGCTCTCGAGTTGGCGAGCCTGTCGCTTTACATCCTCGCCGGATTTGCGAAGCGCGATCCGCGGAGCATGGAGGCGGCGCTGAAGTATTTTCTTTTTGGCGGCATGGCCGCTGCGTTCCTCCTCTTCGGGCTGAGCTTCGTGTACGGGGTGAGCGGATCGATCGAGTTCCGGGGCATGGGTGCAGGACTGGCCGGGCAGAAGATGATCCCGCTGCTTCTCGTGGGGTTGGTGATGGTCCTTGTCGGATTGGGGTTCAAGGTGGCGGCGGTCCCGTTCCATTTCTGGGCCCCGGACGCCTATGAGGGGGCCCCGACTCCCGTGGCGGCATTCATCGCGGCCGGTTCGAAGGTGGCTGCGTTCTTTCTTGTGGCGAAACTCAGCCTGCTCGCGTTCGCGCAGGTCGGTGGCTCCGCCGCCTGGGGCGCGTTTGTTCCGGGTTGGACGCCGCTGGTCGCGGTCGTGGCCGCGGCTTCCATGCTGGTTGGGAATTTCGCAGCCCTGGCCCAGAGAAATGTGAAGCGCCTGCTTGCCTACTCCGCGGTGGCCCACGCGGGCTATGCCTTGGTCGGGGTCGTGGGCGCCGGCAGTGGCAGCGTGGCGACGGTCACCTTCTACGCGGCGACCTATGCCGTGACCGCGCTCGGTGCCTTTGGCGTGGTGGGGGTGGTCGAGGCGGTTGCGGGCGGATCGGACTTCAGCCATTTCGCCGGGCTCTCGCGCCGCTCACCGGGCCTCGCGCTGGCCTTCGGCATCCTCGTCCTTTCCCTCGCGGGCATTCCGCCACTGGTCGGCTTTTTCGCGAAGTTCTACGTCTTCCTCGGCGCCCTCACGCCTGTTGGCGGGCAGGGTCCGATGGCTCTGCTCTGGCTCGTCGGGCTCGGCATCGCAACCACCTGCGTGTCGTTCTATTACTATCTCCGGCTCCTGAAGGTGGTCTTTGTCGAGGACCCTCCGGCCGACTCGAGGACGATATCGCCGGGCGTCGGGGAATGGGCGGTGGTGGTCGTGACGACCGTCCTCGTCGTGCTGGTGGGCTGTGCTCCGGCCCTCTTCCTGGGGCCATTGCAGGCTGCTCTCGCGTCGGTGGGGCTGGGTCGGTAACCCCCCCCCAGAATCACCTTGACGGTGCAGGATTAGGACCTGCAAAGCTTACCTTCAGTCCAAGGAATACTGAATCCTCCTATGAAGCGTAGTAACATCTCGAATACGTATGCCCCGTTCCTGGGGCGGATCTACATCCCACTTGCTCTTGCCGCGGCGTGCTGTGCGGGAGGCATTGCGAGGGCAGGGATCGACATCATCGAGTCCGATGACGACGACACGCAGGAGTTGCGGCAGACGATCGTGGGCGTCCATGAGCGGGGCGATGTCCAGCGCGGCGCGCGGGTCACGGGGCAGGCGCGGACGGTTGGGATGGTCTATCACGGGGGTCCGGTGATGACGGGCACCGTGAACGTCTACGTGATCTGGTACGGCAACTGGGCGGGAAACACCGCCACCACGATCATACCTGCGTTCCTGGGCAGCCTGGGTGGGTCGCCCTACTGGAACATCAACACCACCTATTACAACGGGAGCAACGTTCATCTCTCGAACTCGCTCACCTTCGCTGGCCAGGCCACGGTCGGGTATCCCTACGGGACCGCGCTTTCGGACGCCGCGATTCAATCGGTGGTGGGCGGTGTGATAGGGTCGGGCGCGCTGCCCAAGGACAGCAACGGCATCTATTTCGTGCTGACCTCGGCGGACGTCACCGCGAGTTCCGGGTTCTGCACGCAGTATTGCGGTTGGCACGCGCACGGCACGATCGGCGGCAGCGACATCAAGTATTCCTTCGTCGGAAATCCGGATCGCTGCATCACGAGTTGCTCGGCTCAGAGCGTGGGTCCGAATGGCAATGCGGGTGCGGACGGCATGATCTCGATCATCGCCCACGAGGCCGAGGAGGCCGCGACGGATCCCGATCTGAATGCCTGGTACGACCGGCAGGGCGCTGAGAATGCCGACAAATGCGCCTGGACGTTTGGGACGATGTCCACTGCCGCGAACGGAGCGAAATACAACATGACACTCGCCGGTCAGAACTATCTCGTGCAGCGGAACTGGAAGAACGTGGGCAGCGGGTCCTGCGTGATGACGTATCCCTGAGAGAGGGGTTTCCCTACCCGCATTTTCTATTCGAAGCTCGACGGACGGCGCGGCCCCTGCCGCGCCGTTTTGTTTTCCCTGCTTCCCTACTTTTCTGCCGGTTGGACCAGGGCGGCAGGGACGACGGGAACAGAAGGGAGACCCTCCTTGAGTACGG
>CAIMTB010000167.1 GCA_903844265.1 uncultured Verrucomicrobiota bacterium | reverse complement strand
TCATCGACCTCGGCGTGATGGTTCCCTGTGATCGCATCCTCGAAGCCGCCCTCGAGAAGAATGTCGACATCATCGGCCTCAGCGGGTTGATCACGCCCTCCCTCGACGAGATGCAGCATGTGGCCCGCGAGATGGAACGTCTCGGGATCCGCCTCCCGCTGCTGATCGGCGGAGCGACGACGAGCCGCGCCCACACCGCCGTGAAGATCGCACCCGCGTGCAGCACACCGGTCGTGCACGTCCTCGACGCCAGTCGCGCCGTCCCGGTGGTCAGTTCGCTCCTGAGCGACACGGACCGCGACCGGTTCGTCGGCGAGGTTGCCGCCGAGTACGAGAAGCTCCGAAGCCAGCATTCCGGCCAGCGGCAGAAACTCGTCCCGATCGCGCGGGCCCGCGCCAACGCCCCGCGTCTCGACCATTCGGAGCCGCCGCAACCCGCCTTCACCGGCGTCCGCGTCCTTGGACCCGGCGAAGTCACGGTGGCGGACCTTGCGCCGTTCATCGACTGGACGCCGTTCTTCCACACCTGGGAATTGCGCGGCGTGTACCCGTCGATCCTGGATCATCCGAAGCATGGAGACGAGGCGCGCAAGCTCTTCGCCGACGCCCGGCAACTGCTCGACAAGATGGCACGGGAGCGGGCTCTCCAACCGCGTGGCGTGTACGGTCTGTTTCCCGCGAACAGTGTCGGCGACGACGTGGTGCTGTTCGCGGACACAGCGCGGACGTGCGAGCTCACGCGGTTCCATTTCCTTCGCCAGCAGATGGAGAAGGATGCGGGCACGCCGCACCGCTGCCTCGCCGATTTCATCGCGCCCGCCGTGAGTCACCCGGGGATCGGAGTGCCGATCCCGGATCACATTGGCGCGTTCGCCGTCACCACGGGCCACGGGCTCAAGGAAATCGTCGAGGGCTACAAGGCCGCAAACGACGATTACAACGCGATCCTTGCCGAGGCCCTCGCCGACCGCCTGGCCGAGGCTTTCGCCGAATTCCTCCACCAACGGGTCCGGCGCGAATGGGGCTACGGCCACGCCGAGCGCCTGAGTCACGAGGATCTCGTCGCGGAAAAATATCGCGGAATACGGCCCGCCGCGGGATACCCGGCGTGTCCCGATCACACCGAAAAATGCGGGCTCTGGCGGCTTCTTCAGCCGGAGGAGAACGCAGGCATCCGGCTCACCGAAAACTTCGCGATGTGGCCAGGATCGAGCGTGAGCGGTCTCTATTTCGCACATCCCGAGGCGAAGTATTTCGCCGTGGGAAAGCTCGGCCGCGACCAGGTGGCCGACCTCGCCGGGCGGAAGCGCATGACCACGGCCGAATGCGAACGCTGGCTGGGGCCGTGGCTCAACTACGAGCCCAGCTGAAACTGGCTGCACAGTGGCAGCACCGGGACGGTGGATGGCACGGAGGGTTCAGCATCCGGCGCGAAGCAATTCCTCGCTTCGTGCGGGTGGGGGTGGAGATGCATCCGAAGCCCAAATGCCTTCTGGACGTCCGGCACGGCCCCCGCCACGGACAGGAGCGCGCGGTCGGGATATGTTCCAGCAACGACCAACCCGTGCGCCCTGGCGAAGCCGGCCACAACCTCATAGTCCTGCGCGGCCGGGCCGAAGCGCGCCGTGAACGGATCCGGGCTCAGATACCGCTATAACCGGCCGCTCGACGGATTGTGGATCTGTCCCGGGAGCGCCCTGAGTTCATCGGGGTTCCTGAGCGGCAGCCCGATCGCCACGAAGCACGCCCCTCCTTGAATGCTCGGGTTCATCGTCCCGATGATCACGACGCCAACTCCGAATCCTGGCTCGGGTGCAGTCCATACTGGATGAGTTTGGCCCTCATGGTGATCCGGGTGATCCCGAGCCAGCGCGCCGCTTTCGCCTGGTTTCCCTGTGCCTGTTGGATGGCCCTCGAAAAAAGCTCGCGCTCGGCAGTCTGGATAAGTCGGGCATGAGCATCCCCGGAATCCTCCCGGCGGGCGGCGGCGAGGATTCCGTCGACCCAGGCTTCCAGGGCGGGTGCGGCGGCGAGGGCAGAGACCGACTCGGGACCCGGGGCCAGGGCGGCGCGGACGTGATTGAGACGGACGGCAAATCCACGGGCCGCGAGCAGGGAGCGTCGGACTACGTTTTCCAGTTGCCGCACATTGCCCGGCCATGGCTGGGCGCGGAGCAACTCGACCGCGTCGGCGTCCATCGACGGATTCGCATGGCCCAATTCGACGCCATACCGGCTCAGGAAGTAATCAATGAGATCCGGAACATCCTCCCGGCGTTCCCGAAGAGGGGGCAGGAGAATTGCCACCACATTCAGTCGGTAATAGAGATCCTCGCGGAATTGCTTCTCACGGATGGCGGCCTCCAAGTCGCGGTGCGTCGCGCAGATCACGCGGACATCGACCGGAAAAGTCTCGGCTCCGCCCACCCTCTGGACCGTCCGATCCTGGAGCACGCGCAACAGCTTGACCTGGGTGCCCGGGGTCATGTCTCCGATCTCGTCGAGGAAGATCGTCCCGCCGTTCGCCTGCTCGAAGCGCCCGATGCGGCGTGCATCCGCACCGGTGAAGGCACCTCGCTCATGGCCGAAAAGCTCGCTCTCGAGCAAGGTCTCTGGAATGGCGGCGCAGTTGATGGCGATGAACGGCGCGTGGGCGCGTTCGCCGTGCTGGTAAATCGCGCGGGCGATGAGTTCCTTCCCGGTGCCCGTCTCGCCGCGGATCAGGACATTGACCGGACGCGACGCGACGCGGCCAACCTCCTTGTAAATCAACTGCATGGCCGGTCCTCGGCCGACGAGGGCTTCCCGCCCAGGAACGGGTTCGCCCAACGCAACCTTCTGCGACATTCGGCGGCTCGACTCCGCGGCCTCTGCGACAAGACCGAGCATCCGCGGGATGTCGAAGGGTTTCAGGATGTAGTCATACGCCCCGAACTTCATCGCCTCGATGGCGGTCTCGGCCGTGCCGAAGGCGGTCATCAGGACGATCGGCAGACGGGGGCGGACCGCGTGAAGGCGACGGACCACCTCCATCCCGCCCAGACCGGGGAGCCGAAGATCGGAGACGACGAGATCGAATGGCTCACGAAGAGCGCGGGCCAGGCCGTCGTCCCCGCGGGATTCCACCGACACGACATAGCCCTCCTCTGCCAACACCCGCTGAAGTCCCTCGGAAATTCCGGGGTCATCCTCGATCAACAGAATCCTGATGGGATCAGCCCGCACCGACAACATGGTGGCGCGCGCCCTGCGGCAAGACAATGCCGAAGGTCGTCCCCACTCCCGGGACGGACTGATATTCCAGGAGCCCGCCGTGGCTCTGAACAATGCGGGCGGCGATGGACAGACCAAGGCCAGTCCCGGTCTCCTTGGTTGTGAAAAAGGGATCGAAAAGACGTTTCTGGACCTCGGGTCGAATGCCTCGACCGCTGTCCTCAACCTCCAGGATGACAGCCGCAGATTCCCGGTGACCAGGCCGCTTCGTCCGACCGCGGGCGCGCAAAGTGATGGTGCCGCCCTGGTCGATCGCCTCGGCACCGTTCCGAACCAGGTTGATGAGGACCTGCCGGATCTGGTCTTCGTCGGCGTCGATCGGAAGCGGCGCGCATTCGCCGAGGACGAGCCGGATCCCGGACTTGGCGAGCTGCGGAGCGAGCAAGGTCTGGACGTGCCGGAGAGGCATGTCTGCGGTGATCGGCAGGAGCCGGGAGCTTCCCGGGCGTGAGAACAACAGAAAATTATTCACGATCCGCTCCAACCGGAGTATCTCGCGGTTAACCAGCAGCGCGTCCTCCGACTCCCGGGAGCCCGGGTGGAGCCGCTTTTGTTGGATGAACAGGACGGCCTTGATCGCGGTGAGCGGGTTCCTTATCTCGTGCGCGACGCCGGCTGCGAGCCCACCGAGGGAGGCGAGTTTCTCCTGACGTTCCCGGATGGCCTCGCTTTCCACGAGCCGGGATCGGAGCGGCAGGATCATGTCCCGGTAAATCACCCCGCCCAGCGCCAGTGCGAACAGGAAGAGAAGCCCGAGCGACACCAGGACCAGGAGACGCACCTGCTCGACCGCCTGGCTGGCCTCGAGCAGGATCTTGTTCTTCGAGGTGATATGAGCCCGTGCAAGACCCTGGCCCAGGTCGAAGAGACGCTGGGATTGCCGTCTCAACGCGTTGTAGTCATCGAACGTGGCGTTCCTTTCTCCGATCACTTCCAATCTTAGCAATAACTCACCCGCCGCAGCGAGATAGTCTCGGTAAGCGTCACCAATCCGGTCCAACGCCGCTCGCTCCGCGTCGGTCGTGAGCTTGGGCTTCTGCTTCAGGATCCACGTCCCAAGGGCGCCGCTGGTCTGTTCGAAGACTTTCAGATCGGTCGGGATATCCGACCTGCCGTAGTGGTAAAGCGTCTCGTTCAGCTTCCGAAGCGAGCCCACCAACTGGTCCGCGATGCGGAAACTCTCCGAATCAACCCGACTCAGTTGGAGGCTGAGACTCCGGGACTGCCCGTTCAATTTCAGGATCAGGATCGCGATCCCCACCCCGATCAACAGGATGGTCGTCACGAGTCCCATCAGTCTCCACCGCGAGCTGGTCTTCATGGTGTCGTGGTCATTGTCTAGCCTGCAGAGCATAGCGGCTGGTCATACCCCCCCCAGATCGCCTGGTTTCCGGCCGCAAATTCATCGCACCGACGTGCGCGCAAGAACCGTGCAAGGTGTGGCATGACCGGCGCTCCCATTCGCTCAACCGGCGATCCGCTGGACCCCGGTCACACCCCTCAGCCCCATGGACAACCCCACCAACCCTGACAAATCCACCTCGGATTCGAACGTCCCCCCCGCGACGCCCCCATCCCCAGCGCCTGAGTTTCCGCCCGAAGACCCACAGCCAGCATCTCACACGGCCCCAGGGAACAACCCCAAGCGCGTCCTCGTCGTGGATGACGACCCGTCGGTGCGCGAGATGATCGGCCGCGTTCTCGAGGCGGAAGGTTACGTCGTCTTCCGGGCTGCGAGCGGTCCCGAGGCCATCGCACTCACCGGCGCCCATCGTTTCGACCTGGCCCTCATCGATCTCAACATGCCAGGCCAAGGGGGCTGGGACACCTTCGAGACCATCACATCGAAGAACCCGCTGTTGCCCGTCATGATCATCACGGCGCGCCCCCACGAGTTGTTCGTCTCCATCTGCGCAGGCGTCGGCGCGCTGCTCGAGAAACCGCTCGACTTCCCAATGCTGCTCCACACCGCCAGCGCCCTGATGGCGGAACCGGAGGAGAAAAGGAATGCCCGCCGCAGAGGGGATGGCATCGGCCTGTACTACATGCCCTCGACCGGTCAGGAACCACCCCGAGTTGGCGTCCTCGTAGGAGGGATCAAGCAGGTGGACCGATGACGTTCAGGCGACGCCGAGGACCGCATCCAAAGCTGAAACTGGTTTCCAGAGGGACGAGAACGCCGCGAATCCAACCCGCCGACGTCGCTCACGGATACTGGGGCGGCACCGCACCCGGGACTTCCACCACCACCGCCGTGCCGTAGCAGAGCACCTCGGTCACGCCGGGAGCAATTTCCGTGGCGTCGTATCGCACCGCCACCACCGCGTTCGCCCCGCGCGCCACGGCCTCCCGCAGCATGGCGTCGAAGGCATCCGCACGGGTCCGCTCGCAGAGGTTCGTGTACAGCGTGATGTTTCCGCCCACGAGCATCTGCAGGCTCGCCCCAATGTTGCCGAAGATGGACCGCGACCGGACCAGGATGCCGCGCACGACCCCGAGTTCGCGGGTGATGGTCAGGCCACTGAGGGAGTTCGCGGTGGTGGTGAGCATGGGCGTGGCCGCAATTTCGTCACCCTGTCCCGGGCACGCAAGCGCTGAATCACCAGGCATCCATGCAGGGGCGCATGATCCAAGGGAACGACTTGACATGAGGCTGAGGACTTTAGTTCATTCCGAGAACCCATGAACGCCTCCTCATGTCCATGTCCATGTCCGCGCCCTGGACGTTGTCTGCCACGAGCCTTCACGCTGATCGAACTGCTCGTGGTCATCGCCATCATCGCCATTCTCGCCTCCATGTTGCTTCCCGCCCTCGCCAAGGCGAAGACGAAGGCCCAAGGCATTGGATGCCTGAGCAACACCAAGCAGCTGATGCTCGCGTGGAACCTCTATTCGGGCGACGCCGAGGACCGCATCTGCCCGAGCGCGGGTCTTGATCATCTCGTCACGGCCGCCCGGCCCACCAAGAATTACGGCGCGGAAAACCAGTGGTGCATGGGCACGATGCACCAGTTCCCCGACTGCACGAACACCGTGCTGATACAGGACTCGTTGATGTACAAATACGTCAACTCGCTCGGCGTCTACAAATGCCCCGCCGACCGATCCACCGCCAAGGAGGTCGGTGGACGCCTCCCGATCCCACGAGCCAGAAGCCTGTCCATGTCCTGCTGGATGAACCCGATCACGGCGTGGTCGGGCGGGGTGGTCTTCAAGAAGTTGACCGACATCGTCGAGCCGTCGCCGTCGAAATGCTGGGTCACGATCGATGAGAACCCTTCGAGCATCAACGACGGCTGGTTCGTGGTCCCAGCCACGGGAACTGACTGGGTCGATTACGCGGCGTCCTACCACAACCGCGCCGGCGGCATCTCATTCGCCGATGGTCACTCGGAGATCCGGAAATGGCGGGACAAGGCGATCCTGAATTATCCGAAGGTCTCGGGAGCCTCCGACCGGGCCGTGGACGATTATCGATGGCTCCAGGAACGCAGCACCCGGCCTCTGTAAGTCCCGTGATGGAGGGCCCTCGCTCCGCCGCGGCCGGGGCACCCGTTCCACCTCCTCATGGCGTCCATGCCAAGGTGCGACCTGACCCGATGTGGGGGCAGGATCCGGAGAAGTGTCGCGCGGGGTTCGCGGCGGAACCGGGTGTGCCCATCATTCCGGCATCGGCAGCAACCGCCACGAACCTTCCGCGAGGTCGCCCAGCTCGTAGGGACCAAACCGCGGCCGATGCAGTCGGATGACGGTCAGTCCCGCGGCCGCGAACATTCGTCGAACCTGATGAAACCGGCCCTCGACCAGATGAAGCAGCGCCCGCCCCGGACCCTCGAAGACCAATTTCGCGGGCAGGCAGCAGCGTCCTTCACCCTCCAACCGCAGCGCCCCTGAAGCGAACCACTCGACCATCCCGGGCTTGGGCTCGCCTTCGAAAGTCACCTCGTACGTCTTCTCGTGGTTGTGCTTCGGCGAAGTCCAGCGGTGAACCCATTCCCCGGCGTCGGTGATCAGCAGGAGCCCGGTGGTGTCCTTGTCGAGCCGCCCGACGCTGGCGACCGGAGGATTCCGCTGGGACCATTGCGGGGGGAGGAGATCGAACACGCTCGGGCCTTCGCGACCGTCGCGCGAGCAGACGACGGCGAGGGGCTTGTGGAACATCGCCAACAAACCATCCACGGCCTCGACGGACGCGCCGTCGACGAGCACCGACTTTGCATCGACCCGCTCCGATGTGTCCTTCAGGGGGACGCCGTCGAGCGTGATTCGGCCCGCACGAGCCCAGGCGTGGGCCTCGCGTCGCGAGCAGTAGCCATAACGGGAGAGCAGCTGGTCGACGCGGATCGCATCTTTCTTGGGGTGAGGCATGGATGAAAACGATCGTCTTGTCCCATCCTGCCATCGCAAGGCTTCACCGGCGAGAGCGAACTCAAAAGCGGTATGAGTGACCCGGCGCCTGCCACCTCACATCTTCACCGCCTTGTCATTCGTCCGTCTCAGGATCGTGACCGCGCCTCAGCAGGGTGGAATGGCGCGAGGGAAAAGGGGGGAGGGCAGGCACGTCACCAGTGCCGCAACCGCACCCACGGTCCCCGCGGAACGCATGCGGGGTCCGATCCCTGCCAAACTTACGATTGCATGCCCGACCGTTTGGGTGGATGTGTAGGCGCAGCGCCGGGGCGACATCCCACCGGCTTGCGCGGAGTTGGAGGAGAGTGGATTTGAACCCTGAAAATTCAGTTACAACGACCGACCGTCCCGTGCAAAATCTGTCCACACGAAGTCTTTATCCCGCCATGAGTGCTCGTACAAACCTGTCTTCCCGCCGCGAGAAGCGCGGAGGTTTCACCCTCATCGAGTTGCTGGTTGTCATCGCGATCATCGCGATCCTGGCCTCCATGCTCCTGCCGGCGCTGGCCAACGCGAAGGAGAAGGGTCGTCAGGCCAAGTGCATCAACAACCTCAAGCAGATCGGCCTGGCAACGTCGATGTATGCGGAGGACAGCAATGAGGCATTCCATAATGTGGGCGGAGGCGCGCCGAACCACGGACAGTGGACGGTCACCCCGACCAGCACGACGCTTCTGTCATCAACGGACAGCCTCGCCTACTGGGGGATTGCGTATGCCAAGTACATCAGCACCACCGGAAGCAACTGGAACTGGCAGGGCGCCCAGACGATGTTCCGCTGTCCGTCCGCCAAGCACGTCGATGAATGGCGTGAGGAGGGGAAGAAATTCCCCGCCGAGTTCTGGCTCAACTCGTCGATCGGTCTCAACAGCTACGTCGTCCAACCCGCGGATGGCACCGTTGGACCCCGAAAACTCTCCAGTTTCGTCTCCCCCACCTCCACCGTCTTTGCCCAGGATTCGGCCGAGCAAAAAATGGAGGGGGCCGACGACAGCCTGGGCCTTTTTCCCGGAAAGCAGGAATGCCTGATGCAGTGGAAATACGACTTGGCCAGCCTGTACCCCGGGAAGCAGATGGAATTGGAGTGGTGGCGCCACAACAGGCGCTGCGACACGATCTGGCTCCCCGGCAATGTCTCCAGCCTGAAGTATTCCAAGAAAGGCTACGATTACCGCTGGTACACCGGGGAGACGCCGGTCGACAACCCCAAGTGACCCGAATCCGCCCCCCAGTCTGAACACCATGCGCCACCTCCCCGTCCTATTCGCCGTCGCGTTGGCCCTCGCAATCCCCACGATTTCCGGTTGCGACCGCGAAGCCAGGCAGCCCAAGGCCCTGACCACCACCGAGGTTTCGGGCGGCGCCCCTGCCGCCTTCAAGGACGCCCCGCCCGCAGTCAAACAACTTGTCACGGAACTCTCCGACGCCATCGCAAAACAAGACTTCACGACAGCGTGGGAAAGGCTGCAGACTCTCAACGCGCGTCCCGGATTGACCGACGCCCAGAAGGAGTTCGTCGCCTCCGGCATCACCAGCGTCGGTGCCGAAATGCAAAAGGCCGAAACCACTGGCAATGAGGCCGCGCAGGAAACGCTCCGCATCCATCGAGCCAACAAGTGATGGAGCAAGCTGGAGTTCTGGCTCTACGATTTCGCCGCTGAGTCGCGGCGGATTAACGGACCGGGGGTGGGGTGTGAATCCGTGTGTCGCCCTGCCCCCGGTCTGAGCTGCTCCCAGTCCCTCTCCCCACCCACGGCAGATCCCATGACCCCTTCCCTCCCCTCCGCCCACGATAAAACCCTCTACACCCCAGGCCCATTGACCACCAGCCTGGCCGTCAAACAGGCCATGCTCCATGACGCCGGATCATGGCACTGGGAATTCAACGCCCTCGTCAAATCCATCCGCGACCGGATCGTGGCCCTCGCCTGCCTTGACCCCGCCACCGGTTGGGAAGCCATCCTCCTCCAGGGCAGCGGCACTTTCGGCGTCGAGGCCGTCCTCACCAGCGTCGTCCCAACCACCGGCAAGGTCCTCGTCCTCTCCAACGGCGCCTACGGCGAACGCGCCCTCCAGATGCTCCAGCATCACCGGACCCATCACCTCGCCCTCCGTACCCCGGAAGACACCGTCCCCGACCTCGCCGCCCTCGACGCCACGCTGTCTGGCGACCCCTCCATCTCGCACGTCGTGGCCATCCATTGCGAGACCACCACCGGAATCCTCAATCCCATCGCCCGCATCGGCCCCGTGGTGAAACGCCACAACCGCGTCTTCATCGTCGATGCCATGAGCAGCTTCGGCGCGATCCCCATCGACTTCGCCGCGTCCGGCATCGACTACCTCATCTCCTCCGCCAACAAATGCATCGAAGGCGTCCCCGGCTTCTCATTCGTCCTGTGCCGACGCCCCGACCTTGAAGCCACCGCCGGCTCAGCCCGAGTCCTCAGCCTCGACCTCCTCGGACAACTCCGCGGCTTCGATAAAAACGGCCAGTTCCGTTACACGCCGCCCACCCATTCCGTGCTCGCCTTCGACCAGGCCCTCCGCGAACTCGAGCAGGAAGGCGGCCCGAGCGGCCGCGGCGCACGCTACCGCCGCAACCACGAAGTCCTGCTCGCCGGGATGAAGCGCATCGGCTTCCGCTCGTACCTCCCGCACCCGGTCCAAAGCTACATCATCACGTCGTTCCTCTTCCCCCCAGATCCGAGCTTCACCTTCGAAGACCTCTACCGCCGCCTCAGCGACAAAGGCCATATCATCTATCCCGGCAAAATCAGCCAGGCCGACACCTTCCGCATCGGTTCCATCGGTCGAATCTTCGAAAGCGATGTCCGCGCCCTCCTCGCCGCCGTCGCGGATTCCGTCGCCGAGATGAACCTGCACCTCCCGCCCGTCACCTGACCCGCACCTCCCGCGAGCCCCGACACCCAGGTCGTACCCCGCCGACGATGCCCACGTTCCCAAGGACGACCGTCGGACCAGGACCCAGACCAGTCCTGTGGATTGCATTGGCAATCCTCGTCCCCCTCGCGGCGTTCCCCTGCCGCTACTCGGTCCGCGACACCGGCTTCGTCGACCTCGAACAACCGCCCTGGCGACTCCGCGTCTCGGGTCTCGGGCGCGGGCCCGCCGAGGCCTGGCACAAGGCCGCCACCGGCCACCTGTTCGACGCCAACATTCAACTTGAGATCGCGGATCCAAGACCGGCGACCCCCGTCCAACTCTCCGGGGAGCGCGCGCGAGGAAGCGAACCCCTCCGCCCGACCGCTCCAGCACCTGTCACCGGCGCCGGGGAAATCCCGGGACTTTTCAGCCTGATCGGTTTCGACGATCGCGTGCTTCCCCTTGTCGCGCCCAAGGGGCATCCCGCGGAACAGCCTGCCGACATCGCGGAATTCCTGGATCGCATTGCGCTCTCGCGCACCCGCGACCAACTGCACGCGGAACTGCTGCGCACCTTCGCGGTATTCCTCTTCATCGAGGGCACGGATTCCAGGTCGACCAGCGCTGCACGCGATGCCGCCACCGCCGCCATCCGCGCTTTCACACCCCGGCTTCGTTCGCTGCCAAAACCCGTCGACACACCCCCGGTCATCGTTTCGATCCCGGCCGCGGACATCGATGCCGAGCGGGTCCTTGTGTGGAGCGTGGGCTGCGAACCCAGGCCCCAATCCGATCCGCGCCTGGTCGTGCTCTTTGGTCGGGGCCGCCGTCTCGGCGAACCCATCGAAGGCGCCCTGATCACGCGCACACTTCTCGAGGAACGCCTCACGCTGATCGGTCAGGATTGCGAATGTGATCTCGACCGAAGGTGGCTTCAGGGCACCGTATTCCCTGGGCGCTGGGATACAGCCCGCCAAACCGAAGCCGCGCGCCGGCTCGGATTCGATCCCGAAAGCCCCATGGTCCGAACCGAGGTCTCACGCATCGTCCTGCGCGGTCCCATCGCCGGCCAGGACCGTGGCTCTTCATCGGAACCCAGGCCTTCCCTGGCCTTCGGTTACCGCGAGGAATCGGTCGACGCAAAAACCGAGGCCGACTCCGAAACCAATTCGACCAACGCGAACCCACCCCCCGAACCTGTCCATTCAAAAACCTCACCGGGAATCCCCGAGCCCACCGCGCTCCCGCGTTGGCCTTGGATCACTCTCATCGCATTCCTTTTCGCCACCCTGACCGCGGGCTCCCTGATCCTCGCAAAGAAACTCCGGACCCGCTGACCCGCGCCATGTCTCTTCCCATGCCCAAGCGCGATCCATCGCCATGATTCGCCCCCTACTCATCGCCCTCCCCCTCGCGCTCGCGCTCGCCTGCGCCGCGCCCGTTCACGGAACCGACTGGCCCGCCTACGCCGCCGACAACGCCCGCTCGTGCACCTCGCCCGATCCCCTCCCGACGTCACTCGCGCTGGCCTGGGATTGGAGCAGCACCCACCCACCCCAGCCCGCCTGGCAGGGCGAGGCGAAATGGGACGGCTGGAACAAGGTCTACAACCTCAAGCCGCGACAGACCTTCGACCGCGCCTTCCAACCCATCGTCGCCGAGGGCAAGGTCTTCTTCGGCTCCTCCGCCGATGACAAAGTCTACGCGCTCGACGCCAACACAGGCCGCGAAGTCTGGGCATTCTACACCGACGGACCGGTCCGCCTCGCGCCCACCGTCCAGTCCGGCCGCATCTGGTTCGGTTCCGACGACGGCAACATCTACTGCCTCCGCGCAGACAACGCCGAACCCGTCTGGCAGGTCCGCGTCGGCCCCGAAGACCGCCGCATCCCCGGCAACGGCCGCGTCATCTCCGCCTGGCCGATCCGCACGTCCGTGCTCCTCCGCGATGGCGTGGTCTACGCCACGGCGGGAATGTTCCCGTCCGAAGGCGTTCACATCGTCGCGCTCGACGCCGCCACCGGGAAGGAGCGTTGGCGCCAGATCCAGAAAGACCTGCCGGCGCAGGGTTACCTGCTCGCGTCCAGTTCCCGACTCTACATCCCCGCCGGCCGCGACAACCCCGTCGTCTGCGATATCGCCGACGGCCACCGCGTCCGCGTCGTCGACGGTGCCGGCGGAACCTACGCCCTGCTCGCCGGGGATTCGCTGGTGTTCGGCCCGGGCAAGACCGGCCAACTCGGCATGGTGGAAGACGGGTCGTCCGACCAACTCGCCTCATTCCAGGGCAACCACATGATCGTCACCACCAACCGCTCCTAT
The DNA here is from genome assembly GCA_903844265.1 of uncultured Verrucomicrobiota bacterium. GTDB lineage: Bacteria > Verrucomicrobiota > Verrucomicrobiia > Limisphaerales > CAIMTB01 > CAIMTB01. The sequence continues at coordinate 1,859 of CAIMTB010000167.1, read as the reverse complement.
CTCCACAGCGACACCGATATCACCGCCCTCGACCGCGCCCGTTACCTCGCCTTCGCCCAGGAACGTAAACAACTCGGGCGCGAACAATCCCGCATCTCCCGGGACCTCCGAAAGCTCGGCAACAGCCCGGACAAAGCCGCCGCCCGCGAACCCCTCCGACTGCGCCTCGCCGAGATCGGACCGAAGATCGACGCCATCACCGAGTCCATGGAACATTGCGAACTCTGGCATGCCCCCACCCGCGCCTCGCTCAGCCTCGTCCTCGCAGGGAACACTCTCGTCGCCGGCGGCAGTGGCGAGATCGCCGCATTCGACGTCGCCAATGGAAAACAAGTGTGGTCCTCGAGCGTCCGCGGCGACGTCTACGGACTCGCGACCGTCAACGGCGTCCTCTATGTCGCCACCGATCAGGGTCGGCTCCTCTGCTTCCGTGACCCGAGCCGCAAGACGGAGGTAGCGCGATGAACCCACCCATCCCCCGGAGGAACCAACTCCCCCAATCCCGCCCGTCCCCCTCCGCCTTGATCCTCGCCCTTCTGACCGCCGCGTTCATCTCGACCGCGCCCGCTGCCGATCCACGCCCTGACCCCGCCCTCACCGCCCAGTGGCGCTTCAGTTCCGACCGCCAGCAGGGCGGTTCGATCAAGCCGCTCCGCGGCGGCCCCGACCTCACGCCCAGCGGCACGTGGAAGATGCTCAAGGACCCCGCGCCCCACCGCATCGAACTTCCCGGCGGAAACGAACAGGTCCTCGTTGCGGGCGACGCCGCCAGCGCCGGACTGCCTACCGAGGCCATGACCGTCGAAAGCTGGGTCCGCATCGATCGCCCGGAACCGCGCGGTGGCATCTTCGGCGTGATCCAGGACCATGGCGAACTGCACAAAGGCTGGCTGCTCGGCTTCACCGGCAACCAGTTCTCGTTCGCTCTCGCCGCCGGTTCAAATCCACGCCTCAACTACCTCAAAAGCCCGACCTCGTTCGAATCCGGCCGCTGGTATCACGTTGCCGGCACCTACGACGGACGCGAACTCCGCCTCTACGTCAACGGTCACCCCGCCAATCGCGCGACGGATACCACCGGGCCCATCGCCTACCCGGCCAAGATCCCCGTCGTTGTCGGCGCCTTCCACGATGACGCCGAGTTCCACCCCATGCAGGGCGCAATCCATGAGGTGTGCATCTTCCGACGCGCCCTCAGCGCCGAGGAAATCGCGCAGCGCTACGAAGATCGCAAGTCCGAGTTCCCGGAACCCACCCCGCTTCCGTTCCTCCTCGACGTCCCGTACGGGCCCTTCGTGAACTGGCTCGACCGGAACCGCGCCAAGGTGGTCTGGGAAACCGCAGCCCCCATCCCGACACACCTCGAACTCAGCGGGCCTGCCGGTGATATCCGCCGCTTCGAATCCTCGACGCCCACCACCCAGCATGCCGTGGTCCTCGATGCGCTTGTCTCAAACTCAGAATACTTCTACCGCCTGCACGGCCCGGACCGCGACGGCCACGCCGTCGTCAGCCCGCGCTATCTCTTCGACACCACGTTTTTCTACGACCCGATCGCCGCGCCCGCGGCCACCGCCTCTTCTCCTGGTGACCCAACCCTCTCGAAGATCGCCACGGATCTCATCGCCGAAAGCGGTGTCCGCCGCGGTTGGTGTGTGATCGCAGGCGCCGAGAACGGTCAACTCGCGCTCGAATTGGTGCGGCAAAGCGACCTCAAGGTCCTCCTCATCGACCCCGACCCAACCCGCGTCGCCGCGGCACGAAAGCTCCTCGATCGCGCCGGCGTCTACGGCGTGCGCGCCAGCGTCCAGCACGTCGCAGCCAACGCCTCGCCCCTGCCACTCGGCGAACGACTGGCC
>CAIMTB010000166.1 GCA_903844265.1 uncultured Verrucomicrobiota bacterium | reverse complement strand
GCTTCCGCAATGACATCATCCGTGCCGAGGATGTCCGGGACCGCCTCATGGACATCATGGAGGAGGTGGTCGTCGAGAAGCTCCGCCTGTTCACCGATGGCGGCCATGACTTCGACGCCTGGAACCTCCGCGGCCTGTCCGACTGGTGCAACCTGACCTTCCCGCTCGGTCTTCCCGAGGAGGAGATCATCAAGGCCGCCCGCGCCGGCACCCAGGCGCCCCAGCCGGAGTCCTTGTTCGACGGCCTCTCGCCGCATCAGTTTGGTGTCGCGACCTTCATCACGGACGCGGTCCGCCGCTCCTACGACCTCAAGATCAGCGTCGAGAATCCCGAGGCGCTGAAGACGGTCGAGCGTTACACGATGCTCAGTGCCATTGACCGCCAGTGGCAGGAGCATCTGTACAACATGGACAGCCTGCGCGTGTCGATCTCGCTGCGGGCCTACGGCCAGAAGGACCCGCTCATCGAGTACAAGGCCGAGGCCTACAAGCTCTTCGAGGACCTCATGGTCAACGTGAAGAGCGAGATCTGCCGGAATATATTCCTGTCGGCCTCCAGCCTGATGGCTTTCCAGAATTTCCTCCGGAAACTGCCCCAGAAGACCCTGCACGCGGAGGTCAACGCCTTCAGCACCCCGACGCCCGCAGCGCCGACCGCCGAACAGCAGCGGCAGGCCACCGATGTCGTGAACCAGGTCACCGAGGAATTCTCCCGCACCAAGCCATCGCGTGTCGGCCCGAAGGTCGGCCGCAACGACCCGTGCCCCTGTGGCAGCGGCAAGAAATACAAGCAGTGCTGCGGACGTTGAGCGTTGTGGAGGTTCCTGATCCTCAACATCGCGGCGTCTGGGCCTGGAGCATGGACAATTCCCGGCCCGTCTGGATTCGAATCCAGACGGGCCCCGGGCTCCTCAAAGGACGTGCACGATCAGTGCGGTCGTGTTGTCCTTGCCGCTTCGGGCGACCGATTCGTTGACGATCTGCAGGGCGAGATTGAGATCCTTCTTCCCGAAGTCGTGGGCTCGAAGGACGTCCGTGACGTGGTGATTGTAGAGGCCGTCGACAAGGCCGTCCGAGCAGAGCAGGAAAATGTCACCGGACGCGTAGGTCACGGCACCGACCTGGGGACTGACGAACTGGTTGCTGCCGCCGAGGGCTTTCTGGAGGACGTTGCGGCGCGGATGGCTCCGGGCCTCGCGTTCGTTGATTTTACCGCTGCGAAACAACCAGCCGACATGCGTGTCGTCGTGGGTGAGTTGCCGGATGGCATCATCACCGGCAGGCAGGTAGTAGATGCGGCTGTCCCCGACATGGCCGAAGTACATCTTGGCCGGGGTGAACCAGCAGAGGCTCAGCGTGGCCTCCATGCCGGAACAGTCCTCATAACTCCGGCCGAGCTGCACGAGCTCCCGGTGGACGCGCGCGAAGAGTTCCTCGAGGACGTCCGAGGCTCCAGCGTCGAGGCCTGAGGCGGACTGCTGATAGGATTGCGGGAGGAGCTTGGTGATCGTGTCCACCGCAGCGCGGCTCGCGTGTTCCCCGGCGTTCGCCCCGCCCATGCCGTCGCTCACCGCAAAGGCAAAATCCAGATGCTGCGTCGGTGCATCCCCGATGGCACCCAGATGATGAACCTCGCGCGCGTCGAACTGCAGCCCGACGAAGGCGTCCTCGTTGTTGGCCCGGACCTTCCCGCGGTCGGTTCGGCCAAACCACTGGAGTCCTCGGGAGCTTGATGCGGGAATGTCGGGTGGAGGTTCCACGGCAAGTGCGGTCAGGGGGTTGTAGCGGGAAGGATCGTGGCGTATTCGAAATCGACGATGCAGAATCGGCCGTCGGTTTGGCGGTAGGTGACGTTCCGCATTTCCGGGTCGTCGTGGCGCACCCCGAAGCCTTCGAGTTCTGCGAACAGCTCCCGGGTCCGCGCGGCGTCGAGGTGTTCGACGCGAGTGCCGCAGTTGGAGGCGATGATGCGGATCTTTTCGGCGTCGGCCTCCAGCAGGCGCGGCACGAACCCGCACCCGCGTGACTCGAGATGTCGAAGAACTTTCACTTCGTTGTCGAATCGCGTCTTGGCGTCAGGCCCGTGGTAGGTCTTGAACACCCGGCCATCGAAGCTGACCTTGACCGTGGATCGGAGCGTGTCCTTTACCTGAAGCATTCCGCCCGAAAGGCTGCCCGGGCGCTGGTTGTTGGTCAATGGAGGCGGGGCGGTGGGCGATTCTTCCGGTCCTGGCTGGTTGAAACCGGGCTTCATGGTCAATTTGCTGCAGTCTGGGAGCTTGGAATGTCCTGCAGGAACGGGATCGGCGACCTGGAATCAGCTGATTGGCGGAGGCTTTCTGTATCCGGTGCCTAGGAAATTCCGGGAGTGGACCTGATGGCATGCCGCCTGCTAAACTGAGCTTCAGTTCCGGTCGGTAGAAAACAATTGAACAAGCATTCGGCTTCAGAGGAACGAACCGAACGATACGACGTCCGCAGTATGGCGAAATATAAGCTCGAATACCTTTGGCTCGACGGCTACGAACCCGTCGCGAACATCCGTGGCAAGACCCAGGTCAAGGAGTTTGCCAGCTTCCCTAAACTCGAAGAGCTCTCCATGTGGGGCTTCGATGGCAGTTCGACCCGTCAGGCGGAGGGCCGCAATTCGGACTGCATGCTCAAGCCGGTGGCGGTCTACCCGGACTCGACGCGAACGAACGGCGCCCTGGTCATGTGCGAGGTCATGATGCCCGATGGCAAGACCCCCCACCCGACCAATGCGCGGGCAACGATTCACGACGATCCCGGCGCGTGGTTCGGTTTCGAGCAGGAATACTTCCTCTACGAGGACGGCGTGCCTCTGGGATTCCCCAAGGGCGGCGGTTTCCCCTATCCCCAGGGCAAGTACTACACCGGCGTCGGCTATGACGCCGTCGGCTGCATCGCGCGTGAGATCGTGGATGCCCATCTCGACCTCTGCCTCGATGCCGGCATCAACCATGAAGGCATCAACGCCGAGGTCGCCAAGGGTCAGTGGGAATTCCAGATCTTCGGCAAGGGCTCGAAGAGCGCCGCCGACCAGATGTGGGTCGCCCGTTACATCCTCGTGCGCCTTTGCGAAAAGTACGGCGTCGACGTGAACTTCCACTGCAAGCCGCTGGGGACCGATGTCGACTGGAACGGCTCCGGGATGCACACGAATTTCTCGACGACCCACATGCGTGACTCCGGTGGCAAGGACTACTTCGAGGCCCTCATGGCTGCGTTCGACAAGTACAAGAACGAGCACATCGCGGTGTACGGTCCCGACAATCATCTGCGCCTCACCGGCCTCCACGAGACGCAGTCGATCGACAAGTTCAACTACGGCATCGCAAACCGGGGGGCTTCCGTCCGCGTGCCCCACAGCTTCGTCAACAACAACTACCGCGGCTATCTCGAGGACCGCCGCCCGAATTCCCAGGGCGACCCCTACAAGATCGCCAGCCGCGTGTTGCAGACGATCGCGACCGTCCCGCTCAAGTAATCCGCCTGATCCGTCACAGGTGCCGGCTGTTCCTGCCTGACGCCTGATGAATTTCGAGCCCGATCACCCCCAGGAGGGGGGATCGGGCTTCGGCTTTTCAGGGGTTCAACACCGCCGTGGACGGGGTCGGTGGCGGTGGCATCCGCACTTCGATGGGCCGGGTCGGACCGCCCAAGATCCAACCAAAGACCTGTCCCCGTATTGACGTTCCAATTCCGCATTGCACAGGCGGAAGGGCAGGCACAGCATGCGTGACCCCATGAAGTCCCCCGATTCCCTGACGCGTCGTCGTTTCCTGAGGAGCGCAGGAGTCTTGACTGCGGCGACGGCGTTTACCGCGAAGTCCTACGGTCAGGTTGCCGGGGCCAATGACCGGGTCCGGGTGGGTATGATCGGTTTCGGCCTCATCGGTCGCATCCACACTCGAAGTTTTCACGGTCTGCCGGGATCCAAGGTGGTGGCGGTGTCGGACTGTTATCGTCCGCGGATGGATGCCTGCGTGGAGTTGGTCGGGGCTGATTGCGCGAAGGTTCCCGACTTCCGGCGCATGCTGGAGCGGAAGGATGTCGATGCCGTGGTGGTGAGTACGGGGGACCACTGGCATGGACTTCTGACGATGATGGCGTGCGACGCCGGGAAGGATGTGTACGTCGAGAAGCCGTTGCATCTGTTCGTCCGGGAGGGGGAATGGATGCGCAAGGTGGCGGCGCGGACCGGTCGGGTCGTCCAGGTCGGGACCCAGCAGCGGAGTGCGACGCACTATCACGCGGCCAAGGCGCTGCTGCGCGGGGGTGCCATTGGTGAGGTGGTGAGTGTGAACTGCAGCTTCTTCCGCAACGTGATGCCAGGAATCGGGAATCCGCCGGATGGAGAGGCTCCTGCGGATCTCGACTGGGAGATGCTGCTCGGGCCTGCGCCGAAGCGGCCCTACAACCCGAATCGCGCCCTCTATCATTTCCGCTGGTTCTGGGACTACAGCGGGGGGCAGATGACCAACCTGGGACATCATTCCCTCGACATCGTGCATTGGATCTTTGACCTGGGGGCGCCCAAGGCCGTGAGCAGCAGCGGCGGGCGGTATTTCCTGAAGGACAACGGCGAAGTCCCCGACACGCAGGACGCGATCATCGAGTTTCCCAAGTTCAACGTCACGGTGCAGTTCCGTGAGTGTGCGGCGGGGTCGGGTTCCACGAGCATGGGCGCCCTGACATTCCTTGGGACCAAGGGGACGATGACCCTGGGCCGCGACGGCTATGAGATTGTCCCCGACAAGAAGGTCAATCCCGTGAACGCCTTCGCCAAGATCATAGGTGGACATCCCATCGGCGGGCCGCAGGCGGTGCCTGAAGCGGAGAACGAGTTCTGGTCTGAGAAGGCGTCGGACAAGTCGGGGGACTGGAAACAACAATATGTCGATCACGCCAGGAATTTCCTGGAGTGCATCAGGAGCCGGAAGGTGCCGAACTCCGATATTGCCAGCAGCCACTGGGTCAGCACGACCTGTCATCTGGCGAATATCTCGGCGCGTACCGGACGGAAGATCGTCTGGGATCCTGAGGCGAACACCATCCGGGGCGACCGCGAGGCGGGGGAGATGCTGGTTCGTCCCTACCGATCGCCATGGGATGCGCAGCTCAAGGCGGTGTTGGGATGAACCGGAGGGCGTTTCTTTCACTGCTTCCGGCCGTGGCGGCTGCGAAGTCGGTGCTCGCGGCAGCGGGAGCCGTGGCAGGATCGGGACGCAGCCGGATTGGGCTGTGCACCTTCTCGTGTCACCAGTTGTGGAAGGTGGCGCAGGCCGGGGGGCAGGGCGCTCCGTTCCGCGATGCGTCCGGGTTCTATCGCTACGCGCGGGGCCTTGGGGCTGAAGGCGTGCAGACGTCCTTGCGCGGATTCGAGGCCGCGGGCGCCCGGGAGTTGCGAAGCCAGGTGGAGAAGGACGGCGGCTATCTCGAGGGCGAGTTGGGATTGCCGAAGCCGGAGACCGGACTGGATGCCTTCGAGGCCGAGGTCCGATTGCTGCGGGAGGCTGGAATCACCGTGGCCCGCACCGTCTTATTCGGCGGGAGGAGATACGAAACCCTGCGAACCCTCGACGAATTCCAGAGGTTCCGGGCTGACTCGGAAAAGCGTCTGCGATGGGCTGAGCCCGTGCTGCGGCGGCAGGGACTTCATCTTGCCGTGGAGAACCACAAGGATTTCACCTCGGACGAGTTGGCCGGGCTCATGCGCGGGATTGGGAGTGAATGGGTGGGAGTATGTGTGGATACCGGGAATAACCTGGCGCTGCTCGAAGACCCGAACGCGGTGGTCGAGACACTCGCTCCGTACTTACTCAGTGTTCATTTCAAGGACATGGCGGTGCAGGTGTGCGATGACGGATTTCTCCTGAGCGAAGTGCCGCTGGGGACCGGGGTGCTCGATTTGAAGCGCATGGTCGCGGCCCTGCGCGGCCGTAATCCCGACGTGGTCTTCAACCTCGAGATGGCCACCCGCGATCCGTTGAACGTGCCTTGTCTGACGGATGGCTATTATTCCACCTTCCCCGAGCGTCGAGCCGCGCGTCTGGAAAAGACGATGGCTTGGGTTCGGTCGCACCCACCCGCGCAGCCACCGCCGAGTGTTACGGGCAAGGAGATGGCCGGGATCCTGAGGGAAGAGGAATCCAATAACCGGCAAGGTCTGAGTTGGATGCACCAACACGTGCTGGGGTGACGGTGGGGCGCGCACTCCGCTGCGCGCGGTGATTTGCGGACGCACCCAGGCGCGGCGCCCTCGGAGAGGTCGCCCTACCACCGAGAGCCGGAGGATCTCCTGAGCGCCTTCCGGCGCATCCACAGATTGAGGGTAGGGCGCGCACTCCGCTGCGCGCCGTGCTTTGCCGACGCATCCAGGCAGGGCGCCCTGAGAGGGTCCGCCCTGCCGACAGCTTGTGGATCACTGCCTGGTTCCCGGCTTTGGGGTTGTGATGGGCCGGGTAGCGGGCAGGATCACGTCATGATCACCCGCCTCCATGTTTTCGGTTGCCTTGCGTGGGTCTTGCTCGTCGCGCCGGCGAGTGTCTGGTCGGTGGTTCCCGAGCCGGTGGTGGAGGTGGAGGAGGAATTGTACCGGTATGAGCCGGCGAACAACGGGGCGGGGCCGATGTGGTGTTCGGGATCGACCTGTGTGGTGCGGGTTGGGGAGACGGTTTTTGCGAGTGGCCTGGAGACGATTCCCGGGGCGAAGCTGCTGAACAACTGCCGGTGGGTGCTGTGGCGTCGGGATAAGACGGGGTGGGTCCGCTGGGTGGAGGATGCGGTGGGGCGGACGCGGGAGCCGGCGCCGCTGGTGGTGCTTGGGGACGGGCGGGTCGTGTTGTCAGCGAACCCGACCTTGAATCCGCCGGAGCGGGAGGGCGGCGGGCCGGCGAGGCCGGAGTTGCGAATGTTCCGAGGCCTGGAAAGCGGAACTTCTCCGGGGTCGGAGACGTGGTTGCCGTTGTGGCAGGGCCAGCCGAGGTTCGCGGAGCACAGCTATCGGAGCTTTGCGGCGGACGGGCCGGGCGGGGAGCTCATCCTTTTCCAGAACATCGATTACACCCATGCGGAATGGGCCTTTCGCGATGGCAAGGGCGTGTGGTCGGCGCAGGGGAAGTTGAAGTGGCCGATGGGGACGGACTACGCCAAGCCGCAGCCGATCCGGGTGTGTTATCCGGACGTTGCGATGAGCGGGAGGGCGGTCCATTTCCTGGGCGTGAGTGACATCACGGAGCCCAACCCGGAGTGGCGTGCCTACAAGCGTGGGCTGACCGGGAAGGAGTGGGACTACGATTTCAGGCGGTTGTTCTACACATGGACCCCGGACGTCACGCGTGAGCCGTTCCGCGATTGGGTGGAGGTCGCGAGCCGCGAGAAGACGTGCGGCTGGATTTCCCCGGGCGATCTGCGGTTGGCTGCGGACGGGTCGGTGTGGATCCTGTGGACGGAACGTGCGATCGACGAGCGGTTGCGGGCGAAATTCTATCCCGATGAAAAGCAGGCGCACTCGCTGAACTTCGGAGTCATTCGTGACGGGAAACTCGTTCTTCGGAAGGTTCTGCTGGAATCGACCGAGGACCATCCCGGGCCGGTCGCGGGTTCGGCCCGGTTCCATGTCACCCCGGGAGGTCGGGTGTTGATCGTGAGATATGTCTCGGGGGGTGCGCGGAGTGGCAACGAGCTGCAGGAGGTGGCCGCGGATGGGACCGTGGGAGAGCCGGTGGCCATCCCGTTTGCGAGGCCGTTCACGAGTTTCTTCACGGCCACGCCGAGGGGGGGATCTGCGCCGTCCGGGTGGATCGACTTGTTGGGAGTGCAGTCCGGAGCGCAGAACGCAATTGGTTATGCGCGGGTAAGGGTGCGGTGAGGGGAGGGGAAGCCGGGTTCAGGCTCCGATTCTAGATGCCGTGGAGGAACAGGATCTGGACGTCGCGCTGGCTGTTGCGGACGAGGACGGAACGGAAGCGGCGGGTATAACCGCCGATGTCACACGTGACGATCACTTCGAAGGTTCGACTGCGGACGGTGAAGTAGGTTTGGAGGGCCTGCCGGATGGCGGGGTCGTCGCCGGGGATCGGGATCTGGGCCGGGCTGCGGAAGGGCATGTCGTCCTCGGTGCCTTCGGCTCCGTCGGGGCCTCGTCGGGCCTGCATGATCATGGAGGCGGTGAGCGGGTCGATGCCGGCGAGTTCGAGTGTTTCGGCGGTGCAGGTGTTGATGTTGACCTGGGGCGCTGAGATGGCGGTGAAGACGTCGTTGAATCCGAAGGGAATGAACGGTTTTTCGCGTTGGTGGAGACGTTCCACGCGGGTGAGGTCGGCGGGGTCCTCCTGGACGACGTTGGTGGAGCCGGAGCCCCAGAAGATCTCGGGCGTCATGCCCTTGATCAGGAGCATCTCGGAGAGGTCGTCGATGGGTCCGTTCTTGGCGTAATAGGGTGGATCGAGGCGGAGATAGAAATCGTCGCTTTCGGCGCCGTTGATCTGGGATTCGTTGTCGGGGTCGCGCCAGTCGAGGATGGAATCGATGATGGTGGTGTGGGCGGCGGCCTCGACGTTCATCATGGTCAGCGCATGTTCCAGGATGCCGCGGTCGGTGGCGTTGATGTTGAAGCGCCGTTCCTGATCGATGATCTTGAGGGAGAACCTGCCGCGGCCGAGGGTGTTGTCATCGAGGGAAATGCCAGCGAGGACATCGTTGGTCATGTTGCCGACGCCGCCCGCCCATTTCTGGTTGAGGGCGTCGTACATGCGGCCCTCGGGTGTCTGGAGTTCCTGCGCGAGGACGTAGCGGGCGAGTTCGACACCGGATCGCGCCATCCAGAGCATCTCCGCGTCGCTCTCGAAATTCTGGGCGAGCCGGGACTCGACCTTCATGGAATAGGTGAATCCAGCGACGATGCCGGTGAGGGCGATGATCGCGCCGAGGACGAGGATGAGCGCGATGCCGGCCTCGCGGCGGGGCGATGAGGGGTGGAGTCTCATCGGGTGCCTGGCGGGGGGTTGGTGGCTCCGCCGGGGCGCGGAGGGAGTCCGCCGCGCCGGCCCTGGAGGTCGACGGGTACGGGCGAAGCGGTGATGGCGATGGTCTGGACCTGGACGGCCTGGGGTTTGGAGGGGTCGTCGTTGCGGCGACCGACGCCGAGCATGAAGCGGACGACGGTGGGAAGCTGGTTGGTGTAAAGCCACTCGGGCAGCCACTCGCCGCGTCGG
>CAIMTB010000165.1 GCA_903844265.1 uncultured Verrucomicrobiota bacterium | reverse complement strand
TCGCGACAACCTCACACGTTTTTCGCAGCCCACCGGCACGCCACCCCGGCCGTCAATGAGAAGCCGGCCTTCTGAGGGACGGACCCTCGGGAGCGCGCCATCGCAACTGATCACCGCCATGCCGGCCACCCCCATGAATGGTCCTGCCGACGAGTCCGACAGAGCGCGACCCCCCAGAAGTCCGGCGTCAGGATTCCCATACGTGCCGTCCTCTTGAAAATGCCCGTAATCACGAAGGAAATCACAGCCATGGAAGCGCCTGCAGGGTGCCAACCGACGAGAACGCACTGGCTCACGACGGGCATTGCGGCTGCGGTCGTGCTGCTTTCCGTCGCGCTCCAGGCAGCGGAGTCCGCATGCCCGATCCAGATCACCGACGTGACCCGGCAGACCGGCATCCACTTTCGCCATACCGACGGCAGCTCGGGACGCCACTACATCGTCGAAACGGTCGCCTCGGGTCTCGCCACCTTCGATTACAATGGCGATGGCAGGATCGACATCCTGTTCCTGAACGGCGCACCGCTGCCGGGTTCACCAGCGCAGTCGCCCCCGCCGCGCAATGCCCTGTATCGCAACGACGGAAAGTTCAAATTCACGGACGTCACCGAGGCTGCAGGGCTCACGGACACGAGTTATCACCTGGGTGTCTGCGTGGGCGACTACAACAACGACGGCTTCCCGGATGTCTACCTGAACAACTTCGGCCCGAACATCCTCTATCGGAACAACGGCGACGGAACCTTCACGGACGTCACCCGCGAGGCCGGCGTCGGTATCGGCAATCATGTCGGCGCCGGGGCATGCTTCCTGGACTACGACGGCGACGGCCACCTGGACCTGTTCGTGGCAAATTATGTGGGGTTCAACTTCGAGAACCACCAGATCTCCCACATGAACGGACTCGAGGCCTACGTCGGCCCTCTCAAATTCCCAACCACCGCCAACGTTCTGTTCCACAACAACGGCGACGGAACCTTCACGGACGTCAGCGTCGCCTCCGGCATCGCAGCATATAAAGGGTCCGGCATGGGCGTGATCGCGGCCGACTTCGACAATGACGGAGACACCGACATCATCGTGGGGAACGACCTGCGTCCGAATTTCGTTCTGCGAAACGAAGGTGGCGGCAAGTTCAAGGAGGTGGGCGTGAGCCTGGGCCTGGCCTATGATTCGTCGGGCAATGTCCAGGGATCGATGGGCGTGGAATGCGCGGATTGGAACAATGACGGATGGTTTGATTTCTACATCACCACATATCAGCGACAGCCATGCAGCCTTTACCAAAGTCATGCCGGAACCTATTTCGAGGAGACAAGCCGATCGACAGGGGCTGGTCTGGGCACCTATCCCCATGTCAAGTGGGGCGTCGGCATGGTGGACTTCGACAATGACGGCCGGCGGGACATCTTCGTCGCCTGTGGGCACCTGATCGACAACGTGGACGAGTTTGACAGCTCCACCAGTTACGCGGCCCGCAACATCGTCCTGCGCAACACGGCGCAGGGAAGGTTCGTGAATGTCTCCGACCAGTGCGGCGACGGACTGCTTCCGAAGTTAAGCAGTCGCGGCGCGGCGTTCGACGACCTAGACAACGACGGCGACATCGATGTCGTGATCCTCAATTCACGGCGTGAGCCAACGATCCTCAGAAACGACTCGCGCACCACCAATCATTGGCTCCAGGTCCAACTCCAGGGAACCAAATCCAACCGGGACGGCGTCGGCGCGCGCGTCTCGGTCACAGCCGGCGGCGTGACCCAGATCGACGAGGTCCACAGTGGACGAAGCTATCAAAGTGACTTCGGCAAGCGGCTTCAGTTTGGCCTTGGCGGGAATACCCGCATCGACGAGGTCCTCGTCCGGTGGATCGGGGGCGGCGTCGAGGTGATTCGCGACGTCGGCATCGACCGCCTGGTGCGTATCGTCGAAGGACGCGGACTGGTGGCGCCACCCCAACAGCCGGCGAAATAACCGTAGGAGTCGACGTGAACACATTTTCTCTACTTCGACGAGCGGCGCGGTGGCTCCTCCTCCCGGGCTGCGCCTTATTCGCCGGGGCTACACTTCGCGGCGCGGAAAGTCCCTCCACGATCCAGATGCGCGATGTCACGGCAGGCACCGGCATTCACTTCGTGCACACCGACGGCAGCTCGGGACGTCGATACATCGTCGAAAGCGTGGCGTCTGGCATCGCGACGTTTGATTACAACGGCGACGGCTTGATCGACATCCTGTTCCTCAATGGCGCGCCGTTGCCGGGATCCACCGCGGCACCCGGGTCCACGCCGGGAAACGCCCTGTACCGGAATGATGGCAACTTCAAGTTCACCGACGTCACCAAGTCGGCCGGCCTTACCGACACGAGTTATCACCTGGGTGTCTGTGTCGGTGACTATGACAACGACGGGTTTCCCGACATTTATCTCAGCAATTTCGGACCGAATATCCTCTACCACAACAACGGCAACGGAACCTTCACCGACGTGACAAAGACCGCCGGCGTCGCCATCGGCGACAAGGTCGGCGCGGGGGCGTGCTTCCTGGACATCGACGGGGACGGGTACCTTGACCTGTTTGTCGCGAACTACTGCGATTTCAGCATCGCGAAGCATCAGACGCGCAGCGTCAACGGTCACCCCGCCTATGTCGGGCCCGCGATCTACGGTCCGACGCCGTCCTCCCTGTTTCGAAACAACCGCGACGGGACATTCACCGACATCAGCCGGGAATCCGGCATCGGTGCGCTCAAGGGAACGGGCATGGGCGTGATCTGCGCGGACTACGACGACGATGGCGACACAGATATCATCGTGGGGAATGACGCGATGGCGAACTTCGTGTGGAGGAACGACGGCAAGGGACACTTCGAGGAGGTCGGCGTGGGTTCCGGGCTTGCCTACGATTCCAATGGCGTCGGGCTGGGAACCATGGGTGTCGAGTGCGGTGACTTCGACAACGACGGCAAGCTGGACTTCTACATGACGTCCTACCAGAAGCAGTGGACGATCCTCTACAAGGCGCTCGGCCGCGGCGTGTTTGCGGATGTGACACGCAGCACCGGGGCCGCCACCGGGACGTTCAACCAGGTGACCTGGGGAATCGGCATGGTCGACTTCGACAATGACGGTCACCGCGACATCTTCATCGCCACCGGCCACCTCCAGGACAACGTCGAGTCGTGGGATGACACCACCCGCTACGAGGAGCCAAACATCCTTCTTCGGAACACGGGCAAGGGCAGGTTCATCGATGTCTCAGCCCACGCCGGAGACGGGCTGTCCATCAAGCGAAGCAGTCGTGGCGCAGCCTTCGACGACTTCGACAACGACGGTCGGATCGACGTCGTCATCCTCAATGCACGCAAGGAACCCACCGTTCTTCGCAACGAGAGCCTGACGCAGAATCATTGGATCGAAGTCCGCCCGCGCGGCACGCGTAGCAACCGCGACGGGATCGGAGCCCGCATCAAGGTTGTGGCGGGTGACCGCTCATGGGTGGACGAAGTCCACAGCGGCCGTGGGTACCAGAGCCATTACGGCCTGTTTCCGCACTTTGGCCTCGGCGACCGGAGAAAAGTCGACCGCATCGAGGTCCGCTTCGTCGGTGGCTCCACGAACATCCTGACCGACGTCGACGTCGACCGCGCGGTCCAGGTCGTTGAAGGCGCACCGTGACAGCTCAGGAGTAGGGATAGATCGCCTCCCGAAGACTGAGCCCTCTCATGTCAATCTGGCCGAGCTCGAGGACGCCGATACCGCGCTGTTCGGCGAGCAGGAGGTGGTTGTCGCAAAACGCGAACGGAACCGTGCCGCGGACTGCCCGGGGGTCCTTGTAGCCCATCACCGCGGTTCCGACCGCATCGGCGGAGACGGCGTTCAGCCCGACGATCAGCACTCCGGGCGTGGTGAGCTTCACGTCACCTGCCCATGGGCCCTCGCCGCCCTTCATTGAGACAATGCCGTCGATCACCGAGAGATGGATCGGCCTGGCCTCGTTGAGATCGGCGACGATCCGTGGCACGCGGAGGAAGGCGCTGTCGGCGACGGTGGGTTTGAGTTCACCCGGCATGAGGCCCTGCCCCCGATAGGCCTTGCGGTTGTGCAGCGGCCCACGTCCCGCGGTGGCGTGCTCGTTGGGAGCCTCGTCGCCATAGAGCGCGTTCGGCGTGATGCCGAAGATGTTCTTCATCGCAAGCGTCACGCCGCAGGTCAGATGGTTTTTCATCTTACACAGCGAGACCAGGACGTCGGTATCTTCGTAGGCCCGGTTCAAGGTGAACTCGGAAAAGAGATAGCCCCCCGAAGGAACCTTCACGGTGGCGTACTTGCTGGCGCCGCCGAGGTTCCGTGTGTTTGCCCACTCCACCTGGCCCAGGCTCTCAAACGCCTTCACGTCCCAGCCCGCATCCAGCACGGTTTGCTCAAGCAACTCGACCCGCTGAGTCGATTCGACGAATCGCACACGCTTTGCCCCGGCTTTGAACAACGCCGAAGCCAGTGCCAGCGCCGACTCGGGATGGGTCATGTAACTGTCACCGACCGGCCGGTCGAACACCCTGCTGAAATCCGATCCCGTGAGGTTGATCTTCACGGTGACCGTCTTGCCGCGCACGAGCGGAGCCACTCCGCCTACCAGGTCAAATGCCTTGGCCATCGCCGCATGGACTTCCGTACCGAACCCACGACATCGCACCAGGGCAACCTTGGCGCTGGACTTGACGCTTGAGGAGACCTTGGGCGCTGCCGGCGCCGCCGCCTCAGGCCGGCCCAAGGTGACCTCGCCTTCTTCCTCAGCAGCCCGCGCCAGCCACGGAGCCAGTCCGGCCCCCGCGCTGATTCCAGCCAGCGAAAGGGCGGACTTCAGGAACTTACGCCGGCTGTAGGGACACATCCGGGACCAGTGGGCAGGAGCAAAGGAATTCATTGGTTTAGGAGGGATGGGGATGGGCAATCCAGAATCCGCAGTCAGTCACCAGCAACCAGCAAGCCGTGGTCAGTCATGTCGTTGCGTTCACGCGAGAATGTCTTTCACCACCTGGCCGTGAATATCCGTCAACCGGAACTGCCGGCCCTGATAGGTGAATGTCAGCCGTTCGTGGTCCAGTCCGAGACAGTTCAGGATCGTGGTCTGCAGGTCGTGGACGTGGACAGGCTTGTCGGCGACGTGGAACCCCAGTTCGTCAGTGGCCCCGTAGTTCAGCCCCGGCTTGATGCCGCCACCGGCGAGCCACATGGTATAGGCCTGCGGATGGTGGTCGCGCCCCAGACTGCGCCCAAGCGCGGCATTGCTTTCCACCATCGGCGTCCGGCCGAACTCACCGCCCCACACGACAAGCGTCGAGTCGAGGAGACCGCGTTGCTTGAGGTCGCGGATGAGGGCTGCGCTGGCTTTGTCGGTCGCGCCGCAGTTGCCCCTGAGGTTGCCGGCCACGTCGGAATGCGCGTCCCAGCCTTCGTGGTAGATGTTGATGAAGCGGACCCCGCGCTCGACCATGCGACGAGCCAGAAGGCAGGCACGGGCGAACGACGGCTTGTCAGGGTCGCATCCGTACATTTCCAGCGTGGCCTGGCTCTCTTTCTTCAGGTTCATCAGTTCCGGGGCCGACGACTGCAGGCGATAGGCCATTTCGTAACTTTGAATCCGCGTCGCTATCTCAGGATCGCCGACCTCCGAAAGTTCGCGGCGGTTCAGGTCGCCGACAAGGTCGAGGGTGTCCCGCTGGAGCCGATCGTCCACACCTCGAGGACTGGAGACGTTAAGGATGGGATCACCCGAGTTCCGGAAGCGAACGCCGGAATAATACGTCGGAAGAAACCCGCTCGACCAGTTGGCGGCGCCACCGCTGATGCCGGCGCCGGTCGACATGACCACGAACGCGGGAAGATCCTGGGTCTCGCAACCCAGCCCATAGGTCACCCAGGACCCCATGCTGGGCCGCCCCGGCTGGCCAAAGCCGGTGTTGAAGAAGATCTGTGCGGGCGCGTGGTTGAACTGGTCGGTCTTGCAGGACCGGATCACGCAGATCTCGTCAGCCACGCTCCCGAGGTGGGGCAGGACCTCCGACAGCTCGGTTCCGGCCTGTCCGTACCTGTTGAATTTGAAGCGCGGACCAAGGACCGCGGCATCTGGTCGGATGAAGGCATAACGTTGCCCCTTGATGACTGAAGGCGGCAGTGGTTTGCCCTCGAGCTTGGTCAGTTCTGGCTTGTTGTCGAAGAGATCCAACTGACTCGGCGCCCCGGCCATGAACAGATGAATCACAGCCCGTGCCCGGGGGTGGAAGTGCGGGGCGCGTGGACCCATGGGATTCGCAGAGGCCGCGCCAGCCGCAAGGGCTCGACCGGCAGCCGATCGGGCCATCAGCCCTGCAAGCGCCACCTTGCCGACGCCAATGCCGCAGTCGCGAAAGAACCAACGACGGGAAACACCAGTCGTGTCAAATGGCCCGAATTTGCTGTGCGAGGACATGGTTGGATTCAAGGTCTGAATTCTCGGGTCTCGAGTCAACTTGGTGGCGCACCGACACCTCGGCTGCGGATCGTTCTGTCTACCCCTTCGTCATGGTCTCGTCCAAATTCAAAAGCGCCCTGGCTACCGTCGTCCAGGCCGCGTGCCGGATCCTATCTTCTTTTCCATCGCCCGCGAGTTCCTCCGCCTTGAGCTCGCCGCTGGCGATGCGGCCAAGTTGGGCTCTGTAGAAACTCACGATCCGACCGAGCTCCTCCGGCTGCGGTGCGCGTGCAAGTATCTGCCGAAATAGTCTTCGTGCTTGTGCTGTCTCATCACCCTCGCCGCGCAGCGCCTCCCGGCCCAACGCCTGCGCAGCCTCCAGGAACACCTCGTCGTTGAGCAGGGTGAGCGATTGCAACGGCGTGTTGGAAACCTCCCGTCGCGCCAGACACGATTCGCCACTGGGTGCGTCGAAGAGGCTGAACGTCGCATAGGGGGCCGTCCTCTTCGCAAAGGTGTAGAGACCACGCCGATAGCGGTCACCGCCGCGACTTACAGTCCAGTCCAGGGGCCCATAGGTTCCCTCCTTCGTAATACTGGGCAGCTGCGGCGGGAAGACGCTCGGTCCGCCAACCGTTTCCGACAGCAATCCACTGACACGCAAGGCGAGATCCCGCACCAGCTCGGCTTCGAGCCGGAATCGGGGCGCCCGGGCGAGCAGCCGGTTCTGGGGATCCTTCTCAAGTGCTTCCGGCGTCACCCGCGCCGACTGCCGGTAGGTCGCACTCATGACGATAAGCTTGTGCATCTGCTTCTGCGACCAGCCGCGGTCCATGAATTCCACCGCCAACCAATCGAGCAGTTCCGGATGCGTCGGGAGCTCGCCCTGAAAGCCGAAATCTTCCGTGGTGCGAACGAGCCCACGGCCAAAGAAGGCGGACCATTGGCGGTTCATCGCGACACGCGCGCTCAGCGGATTTTCGCGGGACACCAACCAGCGCGCGAACTCGAGTCGGTTCCTGGGTTGCTGCATCAGGAATGCCGCGAAGACGTTTGGCAGTCCTGCGGTCGCCGGCTGCGTCGGTTGCAGATAATCGCCGCGGTTTCGGATCATCGTCACCCTCGGGTTCTCAGCAGGCCGCTCCCGCATCACCAGCGTGGTCGAATATGCGGGCGCCTCGCGGCGGACCTTGTCGATCTCGGCCCGGGACGAGGCAAGCTCCGGTGCGACCGAGAGATACAGCGCCAGCAGCGACTCCCTTTCCGCAGCACTGCGATCCGTCGCCGGCTTCACCAGCGCCGATTGCAGGTCGTCCGGCCAATTGACCGCCTCCGCGCCACGCGCATCGTCCGTCACTGAGATGCGGAACCTGCCAAGACCGGCGGCAAAGTACTTCTCGAACAACATCCGTATCTCGAGTAGCGCGACATCCGTCAGGGGCTTCTCAGGAATGAACACGGCGACATGACTGCGACCCTGCCCTCCATCAATCGACCAGCCGGACTGCTGGTCGTCATCGATGGCCTTGTCCGCCGTGTTGCCGCCAGACGCATAAGTCTGCGAGGCGCGCGCCCACTTCACCGGCTGCCCACCGGCATCAGCGCTGAATGTGGAGAGGAAAAAGTCCCCGAAGGGCCCCTCGTACGCCACGCGGCCGGGCCCGCGACGCGGGAGCCTGTCGTCGGGCAGCACCTCGAGCCGGATCGCAGTGATCGTCTTCAGGCCGGGATGGAACTTCAGCTCGTAGGTGTCACTTTTTGTCTGATCGCTACTCACAAACACCGAGGCGTCGTCTTCCACCGTGAGCACTGGGATTCTGCTTCGGGCCTCCACCGGGCGGAGGCGGGTCCAACTCCTTGCCCTGCCGGCCTCGCGCTGCTGCCACGCCTCGAAGCGGCGCGCGAGGTTATCGGAACGACGTTCCTCCATGGATCGCGCGTCGGGCTTCTCCACTCCGAAACTCAGGCGAGCCCTACCCAGAACATTCTGGCTGCCATAGCTCTGCACGAGCCTGACCTGGAACCGTGCCCCACCGGGAAACGCCACCGGGGTCTCAAAACGGAACGTTGCGCGCCGGTTGATGTTCCAGTTGCCGTCGCCTGAAATCCCCCATCCAGTATCCCTCTTGCCGTCGAGGGAATCCCTTGCCGGAAACCCGCCCTGCTCAAAATCCGCCGTCGCCGAGGCAATCTTCACGGGAACAGTCTCGGCAGTGCCCGAGAGGGCGCCGGCACGGATCTCCATCTCGGCGAGGACGAAGTTGCCGTTGCCCGAGCGACCCGGACCCTTCTTCGGCAGTGAATCGTCGGCGAGCACATCGAGATTCAGGAGTGTGACATGGGTGAGTTCCGTCTCGAATTCGAACGTATACGTTTCCTTGTCAGGCGTCGGCCCGCTGAAGCGATAGGATCCATCATCAAGCCGCTCCGGGGAGGCGCCGCTTTCCGCAATCACACGGGAGGCGGCTGGAGTCACGAGCGTCACATTCTCATCGGCTGGAAATTTCGTTCGCAAGCCAGCCGTCATCGCCTCGGCGCGCGCTTCAATCTCGCGCCTGCTCGCGGCAGTGCCGGGATCCGGCACATCCATGACCGGCTCGTCTGCGTTGTCCAGAAAGGCCATGAAACCGTAATAGTCACGGTGCTCGATGGGATCGTACTTATGCGAGTGACACTGGGCACAGGCCATGGTCATGCCAAGCCACGTCGTGGCCGTGGTATGGACCCGATCCACCATGGAGTAGAAACGAAACTCCAGCGGGTCCACGCCGCCCTCTTCGTTGATCATCGTGTTGCGATGAAACCCCGTCGCGATGCGCTGGTCGGACGTCGCAGCGGGGAGGAGATCGCCGGCAATCTGTTGAATGGTGAATTGATCAAACGGCAGATCGTCGTTCAGGGCGTTGATGACCCAGTCGCGCCAAGGCCACATCGAGCGTGGCCGATCCTTTTCGTAACCGTTTGTGTCCGCGTACCGCGCAAGATCAAGCCAGCGCCGGGCCCAACGCTCGCCGTAGTGTCGCGACGCAAGAAGTCCGTCCACCAAACTCTCGTAGGCCTCGGGGGATGGATCCGCGACAAAGGCATCCACGTTCTCGGGGCTGGGCGGCAAGCCGATGAGATCAAGATACACTCGCCGGACAAGGGTAACTCTGTCCACCTCGGCGGACGCCTCCAACCCCTCCTTGGCGAGTCGCGCCCGGATGAAGTTATCAATGGGATTCCGAACCGGGGATCTGCTGGCCGCGACTTGCGGAACTGCCGGTCGGATGGGACGAACGAATGCCCAGTGCGGCTTGAAATCGGCTCCTTCAGTCACCCAGCGCCGCAGGAGCTCCTTCTGGGCCACGGTCAGGGCATGCTTGGTTGCCGGCGGCGGCATCACCTCGTCCGGGTCCACACTCCCGAGCCGCTTGATCAGCTCCGACTCGTCCGGCTTGCCTGCGACAACAGCTGCCTTGCCTGATTTCGCAGGTTTAAGCACGGCGTCCCGCTGGTCCAATCGAAGCCCACCCTTGCGCGCTTTTTCGTCCGGGCCGTGGCACTTGAAGCAGTGCGAAGCCAGCACTGGCCGGACCTCGCCGAGGAAGTCGACCCCGGCTCCGCCGGACTGATCACCCAGCGCGGCGATCGCACCCGCTGCGACTGCGACATAGCCAATCAGGGCCTTCGGAAAAGCCAAGAGCCAGAACCACACCTGATCTGAAGAATGGGACGCGCGCATGGATGACGGCCCGCATTGTGCCGAGACCATGGCTGCCGACAAGGCCGGCGTTGGTCCGCGGCGATGAGAAATGCCCGGCGCCATTCCGCGAGAATTCTTGCCGATGCGGCAACGCCTGAGCGTGGGCTGACGGTGGCTGTCCGAAGCAGCGCGGACAAGCGGGTCGTCGTGTTGCCTTACTCCCGAATCCTGAAGAACTTGCCGCGGCCTTGTGGCACGACGGTGAACGGAGCCGTGGCACCTTCGACCGCTGACCACGGACCTTCAATGGCTTCAGACGCTTCCAAGACGGCACCGGTGCCCCAATCGAGGGTGAGTGACGCCGCCGCGCCCGCCACCGAGGGTTTGATCCCGATCTGGCGTCCACCACACTTCACGGTGATGGTAAATGAACACTGAAGCGGATTATCGGGTTCCTCGAGGACGCAGTTCACGGTCGTCGTACCCTCCTCAAAGAAGCTTCCCGAAGCCGGAATGCAGGCCAGCGGAATCGGCGTACAACCGCGCAACGCGACGGCCTCGAAATTTGCAATCGCACCGTTCGTCTCCGTGCACGGGATGATCATGTTCTGGGGACACGTCAGAGTGAGTGCTCCGGTCGGGTTGGGATCGATCACGGTGAACTTCACGACGTAAGTCCCGACGTTCCCCTGGGCGTCCGTGGCACTGAGGGTGATGTCGTGGGTGCCCACGCCCACAAGAGTTCCCGGAGGCGGGTCCTGTGTGATCGGAAATTGGCCGGTGGCGGACAACAGGCAGTTGTCAGTCGCTTGTGCGCGCGAGCGCAGGTCGGGTACCGGCACCTTGCAACCGGTATTGCCAGCCACCGTGGTTGTGCCGGACCCGAGTGTGACCTGGAGATCCTTGTCCGAATACGTCACATCAGGCGGCGTGGTGTCGCCGAAGAACGGACACGCCGGCCAGGCATAGGATTCGTATTCATTCCACCCGTAGACCATGACACCCACAGGCTGGGCAGCGATGACCCGGTGGACACCGACGCCGACCTGGACGGTGGCGTGGGAGTATCCGCTGGCCCCGATGGCAGCAAACGGCCCGGCAACTCCAGCGCCGTCCAACTGGACGGACCCGATCGCGGCGGTCGGAACGATCAGGTTGATGTGGTGAGTCAAAAACCCAGCCGTCGCTGTTGAAAAGCGAAGGTCCTTGTTGAACAGGTTCCGCTGCTGGGCGAGGACCATGAATGGGTCTGAGTTCACGACGCCGTCGACGTCGGAACTGAAGGCGTATTGCGCCACCAGAGCCGGCTTGGTCGTGAGAACACGACTGGCGGACACCAGGCCGCGATCGAGGTGCTCGCCGCGGTCAAGGGTGCCCACGAGCACCCCATTCACGAAGACGTGCGTGTTGTTCTGGCTTGCAAGCACGCGAAGCAGATACCCGCTCCGGCTGCCTGGGGCGGCCGGAATCGCCAGCGGCCGCGCGAAAAAGTCGGTGCCCCAGCGCTGGACAGGCAACATTTCCTCGACGAGATAGTCGGCGAAATAGGCGTTGTGCGATCGGACATTGGCGACCTGATGACCTGCGAACACAGCGATGGGCTTGTCCGAGACGATGATCGTCCCTGTAAGATCACGAGGTGCGTCGTTGGTGTTCCGCAACTGGTAGGTCTCTCCCGCCTGGAGAAGGATCGAATAGGGGAATCCAGAGTCATGACTCCCGGTCACTTCGGACGGGATGATCGTCACCTGGGTGGCATTCTCGGTTCCGACGACTGCGAACTGGGTGCCGTTCAGTTCTGGCACTGCCGAATGGACATTCCCGTAGCCCAACACGATGTACTCCGTGCCCAAAACCTCGGTGGCGATCGCAGTGTAGCCGTCGCTGGTGTACTTCACCTGGCTCAGCGCGTGGATGGCAACCGGCGCCGAGGCGGTGATGTGCACGCCCTTTTTCTCGATGACATCGTTGGCGTCTCCGAGGTCCGCATTCTTCGGGAGCAGGACCGTGACGGTGCCGGCAGCGGGTATGGCCACGACGTTGTTATACCCCAAACCGGCAATTTGGATGGTGACCTGCGTGCCTGCGGCGCCAATGAACGTCAGGTAGGGCTTCACCGGATTGGCGGGGTCGGGCGCATAGTTGCCCGGGAACGCCAGCCAGAAATCCACCCCGTTGCATCCCAGATCACACGGGGCCGGTCGCTCGAGCCGCACAAGATAGTCCTCCACCTCTCCGGCGCCCCCGTAACCTTCGGGCCCAAGGCCACCCTCCTTGCTGAATCGGAATCTGGCGTAGGTTGGACCCCCCCGGAGAACGCTTGCCGGCACGTTGAACGAGAGAACGTTCACCCCGCCCACCAACTGCTTAGCACTGAAGATCTTCTCGCCCGGGTCGTTCCAGGATCGGTTCAGGTTGAAGTCGATCCAGGCATCCAGCATGCCGCGCGTTGTCGCGGTGACCTCGATGCGGGCCACGGATCCCGCGATCAATGGCGTCATGAATTGCACACCGTCTTCGTCGTCAAGGCCTCCCGTCGGGCTTGTGTCATCGCCCGAAGCCGCAACATTGGGTTGCCCGTCCGCCTCGGAATCGACGCTCGCACCCAGGTGAAACTTCGCATCGACGAGGTGGTAGGCACCTTTCCGCGCGATGGTGGTGGCAAAGCTCGTTCCCTCCTCGGGCGCATCACCATAGTCGTAGATCGGCGCTCCTGCGGAGATGCGGACCGGATGGTCCTCCACTTCGCCATCGGGGGCCTCCCCGACATAGCCCTCAATCGTGGCGCGGGTGAACCGGAAGCGCGAGAACGAGGGCCCCGGCTTGGAGTCCGGCGGCACCTGGAACGTGAGCGTATTGTCGCCGGCATTCAGCACTATCCCGTTGAAGACGCGGTCGACCACGTCCGCCCAATCGCCGTTTGCGTAGAAATCAATCCACGCCCAAAGCCTGCCCTGCGTCGAGGCGCGAACCACCACGGTCCCGCTCTGGCCCGCGACGAGTGGGAGGGAGAACTTCACTCCGTCCTCGTCGTCCACTCCGTTGGGCGGATTGATATCGTCCCCGGTGGACCCTGCGTTCGGCTGGCCATCGGCCTCGGGGTCCACGCGAAGACCGAGATAAACGTCAGGATTGATCCGATGTCGCGCCCCGTTGTCCTTGATCACCGTGGGATACGGCTGCGGCGCGTCCCCGAAGTCATACCGGACTTCAGGCTGGCCGAACTGGATGAGATAGTCTTCCACCTCGCCCTCCGAAGCGGGCCCGAAATAGTCCTTCACGCCCTGACGGCTCAATCGGAATCGGGCATAGGACTTCCCGATGGCGGCGGTGGACGGGATGCTGATGCTGATGGGGTTGAACCCATTCGTCACGGGGAGTGCCGCGATGATGTGCTCACCCGCATCCGCGAAATCACCGTTCGCGTTGAAATCCATCCAGGCGTCAAGCCGCCCTGCTCCGACCACCTCCACCGAGATGCTCGTCGACTGGCCCACGACAAGAATGGACGGCATGGTCACGCCATCTTCGTCGTCCAATACGGTCGCCGCTACCCCGCCGTCGTCGCCTAACGCGTCCGCAGAGGGCTGGCCATCGGATTCCGCGTCCACAAATTTACCAAGGGTCAACCCCTTCAGAATCGTGTGGCGTGCGCCGTTTCGCTCCAGCGTCGTCCGATAGGTATCCGGCGCATCCCCAAAGTCCAGCGTCGCCGCAGGCTGGGCTATTTGTATGAGATAATCCTCCACTTCACCGTCTGCCGCCAAACCAAAGAAATCCTTCACCCCTTCCCGGCTAAGCCGGAAGCGTGCATACGTCGATCCCACCTTGGCCCCTGTGGGGATGATGACACTCAGTGAGTTGAAGCCGGCGGCAACAGGAACTGACGTCATGATGCGTTCGCCAACACCCGCAAAATCACCGTTCCCGTCGAAGTCAATCCACGCGTCCAGCCTGCCCGCAGCGGTCGACTCGACGCTGATGCTCGAGGATTGCCCCAGGACGAAGCTGCTCGGGAGGGTCACGCCATCCTCGTCACTCGCCTGGTTCGGGCCGCCATCGTCCCCACGCGCATCCGCGGAGGGCTGACCGTTGAACTCTGCATCGATCGTCTTACCCAGGTTGAAGCCCCGCAAAATCGTGTGCCGCGCTCCATCCTTCTCGAGCGTCGTGCGGTAGGTGTCCGGGGCGTCCCCAAAGTCCAACGTCGGCTTCTGGGCGTCGATCTGAATGAGATAGTCCTCCACCTCGCCGTCCGGCGCCGACCCGAAATAGTCCTTCACGCCTTCGCGGCTCAGCCGAAAGCGGGCGTAGGTTGAGCCCACTTTGGCGCCTGTTGGCACCGAAACAGTCAAGGAATTGATTCCGCCCGTCACAGG
Organism: uncultured Verrucomicrobiota bacterium; assembly: GCA_903844265.1. Classification (GTDB taxonomy): domain Bacteria; phylum Verrucomicrobiota; class Verrucomicrobiia; order Limisphaerales; family CAIMTB01; genus CAIMTB01. The sequence goes on along the minus strand of CAIMTB010000165.1, from coordinate 7,797 downwards.
TACCGCGGTCATGATCCGCTCCCCTGCACCTGCAAAATCACCATTCCCGTCAAAGTCCATCCACGCATCCAAGCGCCCGGTGGCTGTGACCTCGACCGCGATGCTGCTCGACTGGCCTGCCACAAAGCTGGACGGCATTAGCACGCCATCCTCGTCGTCGGGAAGAGTTCCGCCACCGTCGTCGCCCAATGCACTGGCGGTAGGTTGTCCGTCAAACTCCGGATCGACGATCTTTCCGAGATTAAACCCTCGGAGGATGACGTGCCGCGCTCCGTCCTTCGCCAACGTCGTCTGATAGGTATCAGGCGCATCCCCGAAATCCAAGGTGGGCTGAGGAACGGCGATCTGGATCAGATAGTCCTCGACCTCTCCATCTGCGGCCAAGCCAAAGTAATCCTTCACGCCCTCCCGGCTAAGCCGGAACCGGGCGTACGTCGCCCCCGGCTTGGCATTGGTAGGGATCTGCACCTTCAACTGGTTGGATCCCGCCACGACCGGTTCCGTCGTGAAAATCCGCTCCCCGGCATCCGCAAAGTCGCCGTTGCCGTTAAAATCGATCCAGGCATCCAGTCGCCCTGATCCCGTCACGTCGATGGTGATCAATGCCGTGTCGCCCACCACGAAACTGGAGGGCAGCGCAACTCCGTCCTCATCGTCGGGCGCACCCGCAGGTCCGTCGTCGCCCAGCGCGTCGAGGGACGGCTGTCCGTCGACCTCCGAATCCACAAACTTCCCGAAGTTGAATCCCTCCGAGATCACGTGTCGGGCGCCATCACTGCCAAGCTTGGTGCGATAGGAATCGGGCGCGTCGCCGAAATCCATCCTCACGGCCGGACTTGAGATCTGGACGGCGTAGTCTTCGACTTCGCCGTCGAGAGCCGCGCCAAAGTAATCCTGAACGCCTTCCCTGCTGAACCGGAACCGTGCATAGGTCGCTCCAATCGTGGCGGTCGACGGAACGTCGAACTTGAGGACATTCACTCCGCCCCCGATGGTGAGCGTGGTGAAGACTCGCTCCCCAGGATCGCCGAATCCGCCATTGCCGTTGAAATCCACCCACGCGTCGAGACGCCCGACGGTCGTGGCCTCGACCTGTACGACTGCGGTCTGACCCGCCACCAACCCCGCGGGGAATAGGACTCCGTCCTCGTCGCTCGCCCCCTTCACCGACAAATCATCGCCGGTCGCTGCCGGACCTGGAAGGCCATCAGGCTCGGAGTCCACCAACTTGCCAAGGTTGAACCCCTTGAGGATCCCGTGCCTCGCACCGTCGCTACCCATGAGTGTCCGATAAGAATCGGGAGCATCCCCGAAATCGAGGGCCTGGACAGTCACCGATATCTGGGTCGAGGCACTCAACTGGCCGTCAGAGACGGTGACAACGATGAACCCGCTTCCTGAGATCCCGGGCGCAGGGGTCACCGTCAGCGTTCGGGAGCCTGTCGTCCCGCCGAGAACGAGGCTGCCCTTGGGGAATAGCGTCGTGAAGTCGGTGAAGGCGTTGACGGCGAGCTGGCCTCCCTGGGTTTCGGCATCATTTACAAAGAAGACAATGGGACCTGAGGATCCATCCTGGGGAATGTTGACCCCCTGAATCGTGCTGATCGAGGGCGCGGTGTTGGGTGCCTGAACGGTCAGGACAAAGCTGTCGGAGCCCTTAAGACGTCCATCGGAAGCGACTACGGTGATGGTTGCTTTGCCTGTCAGATTCGGGCTCGGCGTGATTGAAATCGACCACCCAACATTGACGCGACTGGTGGACAATGAGATGCCGGTGGTGGGAACAAGGTTCGGATTGTCGCAGGTGGCCGTGACGGTCAGGCTGGTTGCCGGGCTATCGATATCCGTGACAAGGAACGTCACGGGCCCGGTGCTGGTGCCCTGCTGGATCGTGATGTCGGGAATGTCTGAGACCACCGGTGGAAAGGCGATCGTGAAGGCCCCCGTGGAGGGTCCCGTCATGAACAACGCCAGGAACGCCGACAGCAGGAAACACTTCAGCCCTGGAGGGCTGGGCAGAAATCTTGGATTCATTTCATCCCTCCAATCATCAGAGCAGGCAATGATCGCACGTCAGACGGCGGCATCCCGCGGTTAATCTCATGAGCCTTGGACGGAACGGCGCCGCGCCAACCCCTGGAGAACATGGGTCGCCCGGACAGGGAGGCCACCGAATTCAAAGACGCCAAGGCCGGGGAAGATGGATTATTGAGAATAGAAACGACGTCGAAGTCATCCGCCGTGACCGGCAGCATCCCAGAAGAGGTAATCAAGTTCCCAACCTGCGTCGTGGCCAACCCTCCGGCGTCGAAAGTCAGCACGTCCCCGTCGCCACCCCCGGCTTTCAACTCATACCTGGTCGCCGCGGATGGCGTGACAAAGTAGGCGTCGTTTGAAGTCGTCCCGATCACGACCTCCACTCGACCGAACGAAGCGACTACCTCCGAGGCCCCCTGGGAGACACTCAGCCCCGATCCGATGTTCACGACGACTCCGTCGCGTACGGCACTGAAATCGACAGTGTCTCGGCCCTGGGTCACACCCTCTGTTATGTTGTCGCGACCCCAGTCGGACTCAAACCGGTAAGTGTCGTCTCCGGGCCCACCTTCAAGGAAGTCGTCGCCGGATCCACCGTCCATCAAATCATCACCAGCACCTCCTCGAAGGAAGTCAGAGCCTCCGAGACCTCGAAGAACGACCGCTCCTGCGGTAAACGCGGAGGCATCGATGAAATTGTCACTGACCCCACCGGTGAGCTCAGCCTTCTCGATGCTGACCAGCGTGTCGCTGTCGGCCCCAATGACCAACTGGAGATTGCTGAGCGTGAAATCGGCGTCCGCCCTTTCGACGACCGTGTCTATGCCCACGCCGCCTGCGATGATGTCGCTCCCCAACCCGCCTGTGATACGATCGTTACCGGACCCGCCTCGCAGGTTGTCGTTGCCAGCACCGCCGTCGATGATGACGGGTCCCAGGGTGAAGGAGGTGGCGTTGATGATGTTCGCGCCGACCCCGCCGATCAGCGTGGCGCTCTCGATCCCCGACAGGTTGTCTGTCTCCACCCCTATGACCAGAAGGGTATCGGTCAACGTGATATTCGCGTCACGACTGACATAGAGACGGTCACCTAGGGATGGACTGCCAATGAGTTTATCGGACCCGGCACCGCCATCAAGCGTCACTGGACCAAGGGTGTACAAACTGGCGTCGATCAAGTTTGGTCCGGCGCCGCCAGTCAGTCGTGCCTGCTCAATGCTGCCTAGGTTGTCACTTTCAGTTCCAATGAGCAGGAGCGTGTTCTTCAGGAGAAAATCCGAATCCCGCTGCTCCACCACAGTGTCCGTGCCGCCCCCGCCCTTCAGCGTGTCGCTCCCTGGGCCGCCGGTCATTTCATTGTCCAACCCATTTCCGGTGAGCACGTCAGATCTGGCGCCTCCGACGACATTCTCCAGCGATGTGCCACTGACCAGCATGAGGCTGAAGTTCGTGGTGATGGTCTGAACGTCCGTGGTCGCCAGACTGAACTTGATCAGGGTCGTTGTGGTGGCGGAGAAATCGACCGTGTCGATCCCGCCGACCGCACCATCGGCCTCCTCGATGATATCGCCGTCGAGGGGCAGATCCGCGTCGAAGAGGTACCGATCATTTCCTCCGCCACCGGCGAGCCGGTTGGGAAGTCCGTTGCCCTGCAACACGTCATCCCCTGCTCCACCTATGACGTTCTCGAGGCGATCGGCTGCGGGTAAAGCCAGGATCAGGAACGGATTCACGATCTGCGCGCCGACACGGCTGAGATCGACGTTGACCGCCTGAGTCAAGGTGGAGGAGAAGTCCAGGACATCGAAGCCCCCGTTTGCGGCCTCCACGACCGTGTCGGTGCCGAGCGCCGAGTTGGCTGCAAAGACGTAGGTGTCGTCGCCCTGACCGCCCGTCAGAACGTCGTTGCCGCTCTTTCCCTCAAGGATGTCGTCGCCGCCGCCACCGTTGATCGCGTCGACGCCAGCGCCGCCGACCAGATGGTTATCGAGGGTGTTGCCGGAGAGTGTACTTCCTCCAGAGCCTGCCACGAGATTCTCGATGGCGGCGCCCGAGGTGAGGTGCAGCGAGAGGTTGAGATTCACGACCTGCACGAGGGAGGATCCGAGATCTACGCCGATGTATGCGATCGTTCCGGTGAAGTCGAGCGTGTCGATGCCGCCGTCGGAGTCCGCCTGCTCGCTGATGGTGTCGGTGCCCAGAGCCGAATCCGCATCGAACACGAATGTGTCGTTGCCCCAGTCGCCTATGAGCGAGTCGTTGCCCCCGCGGCCCTCGATGCGGTTGTCCAACGTGCTGCCCTCAAGGAAGTCGCTCAGGGATCCACCGATGACGTTCTCGATCGAATGAGCCGTGAAGAAGCGGAGACTCAGGTTTGGATTGATGACCTGCAGGATCCCCCGGCCGAGTCGGACACTGATCGCCTGAGTTGTGGTGGCGGAGAAATCCAGTGTGTCCACGCCGCCCGTTCCCACGTCCTCCCAGATTCTATCCGTGCCTAGCGCGCTGTCGGCGTCAAAATGATACGTGTCGTTTCCTTCGCCACCGACCAGGAAGTCATCGCCACCCAGGCCGGTAATGGAATCATTTCCGCCCAGGCCGAGGATGCGATTCGCCGAACTACTGCCGAGAAGGGTATCGTTCAGCGCTCCGCCGATGAGATTCTCCACGCTGCCGGCAACGGTCACGGTGAGACGGTGTACCACCACCAAGCTCGGGCTGTTCCTGGCGGCAACCTGAACGCCAGCGGCGGCCAGACTCAGGGTGATGATGGACTGGCTCGTGGCCGAGTAATCGATTGTATCATTGCCACCTGAGTCATTGATCGTGTCCGACCCAATATCTGTGTCGGCGTCGAAGACATAGGTGTCGGCATTTGCGTTGCCAGTGAGGGCGTCATTGCCTTCGCCACCCTCCAGGAAGTCGGGCCCGCTGCCACCGATCAGGACGTCGTTGCCGCCCAGACCCTGCAGGGTGGCGGAACCGCTGAACGCCGAGGCGTCGAGAGTGTTTACTCCGGCGCCGCCGATGAGGGTGGCTGCCTCGATGCCGACCAGAGTGTCCGTCTCACCTCCGGTGAAGGTCAGGGAGATGTTGGTCAACGTGATGTTGAGGGCATTGCGCTCCTCCACCACGCGGTCGAACCAGAATTGGGGAGTGGGAAACAGCGAGTTGGCACCGCCGTCGAGGACATCGTTACCGGCCGCACCCGTAAGTGTGTCGTTGCCGTTGCCGCCTTCGATGACGTTGCCGAGTCCGTTGCCTACGAGGTCATCGTCACCCGACCCGCCTCGCAAATTCTCGATGCTGTTGGCTGCGGACAGCTGCAGCGAGAGGTTCGAGTTCACGATCTGGACGGTCGTGACGCCCAGGCTTGCTGAAACCTCGGAGGCGGTGGGTGTAAAGTCGATGCGATCAGTGCCGCCGCCGGGCAACTCGGTGATCAGGTCCGATCCAAGAGCGGAATCGGCGTCAAACAGGTACACGTCGTCGCCGGCACGGCCATCCAGCGAATCGTTGCCAGCGCCGCCAATCAGGATATCCGACTGGGCGGTGCCTATCAGATGATCATTACCATCACCGCCATCGAGGGCCACACGCCCGGCAAAGGCGGAGGCGTCAATCAAGTTGTCACCTGCCCCGCCGGTCAAGGCTACCAGCTCGATCGTACCGATAAAGGTGTCCACATCCGCACCGGAGGCAAGCGATCCATTGGTCAGGACCATATCCGCATCGGCCTGTTCGGTCAGCACGTCGATACCGAGTGTGCCGTCGATTATATCGCTGCCAGCGCCACCCGTGAGGAAGTTGGATCCTGACCCACCCACGATCGTGTCATTCCCTCCGCGTCCATCGAGGCGAACAATCCCGGAGAAGGAGGCCGCGTTCAGCGTGTTCGCGTTGTCGTCGCCTACAAGGCTGATGTTTTCGAAATCGGACAGGAAATCAGTCTCGGTTCCGTTGAAGACCAGGCGGACAGGTGTGCCATCGAAGAGTTCGAAGCCACCGCCACGTTCCTCACGGAGGGTGTCGATGCTGGTATCTCCAACCGGGCCGCCATCCAGATTGTCATCTCCTTCACGTCCCCAGATGACGTTGTCGCGATGGTTCCCAGTCAAGGTGTCGCCCTTGGCCCCGCCGTAGATGTCTTCGATCCCCTCGCCGTCCGACAGGGTGATGCTCAGGTTCGGGTTGACGGTCTGGGACACGTTGGAGCCGAGGTCGAGCGCGATCGACATTGCGGACGTTCCGCCAAAGTCGATCGTGTCCGTATCGACAGCCGATCCACTCGTGGCGTACTCGTAGATGTCGTCATGGCCCAGGGGCGCGTCGGCGTCGTACTGGTAGGTGTCGCTGCCAAGGCCGCCGGTCAGCTTATCGTCTCCTCCTGCACCCGTAAGAACGTCGCTGCCGGCCCCGCCGATGAGAATGTTGTCGAGGCTGTTGCCCGTGAGGATGTCGTTCTGGTCGCCGCCATAGGCGTTCTCGATGACATTTCCCGAGGGGAGTTGGAGGGTGAGCGTGGTTGTGACCTGCTGCAGCGCAGCGCTCGAAAGATCCATCGTGATGGCACGACTGCTGGTGAGCGACAGGTCAATCGTGTCATTGCCGCCAAACGGAGTCGCCGCCTCGGTGATCGTATCATTTCCCAAGCTGGCATCACCGTCGAAGCGGTAAGTATCGTTCTCACTGCCTCCGTCAAGGGTGTCGTCGTCAGCGCCGCCCTCGATCAGGTCATTGCCACCCTCGCCATAAATCTTGTCCTTGCCACTCGACCCAAACATCTGGTCCTCGCCCATTCCGCCGAGGAGTACCGGGTTTCCGGAGGTGTCGAAATACCCAAAATCCCCGAGCATGACATCGTTCCCGTCCTGTCCGTAGATCGTGTCGTTGTCCGGGTTCGGATTGTCAAAGATGAGGATGATCGCCGCCGGCAGGTTCCCCTTGACGTTCCCGCCGGTCGGGTTCCTGAGGAACAGTTGAACAATCTCCGGCGACTCGGTGACACCATCATCGAAGACCTGCACCCCGAAGCTTTTCTTCGTCTCGTCGACCCCAAAACTCATCGTCCCCTTGGCCAGGAGATAGTCGGAGGGGTTCACAGCCGTCCCATCTGCGGTGTAATAGACCCCGACCGGCTGGAAGCTCCCCACCGTCCGCGTCACGGTCACGGTTGCAAATCCGTCCGTTTCACGAACGCTGTAGACGAGGTGACTGAACTGCACGCTCCACGGGCCAGGCGAGCCGCCCGGGACGGATTGGAGACCGGCGTCGATGTCATTGACCGTCGCGCCGACACCCACCGTGATGGCGCTGCTCAGTCCGGTGACCGCGTCCACGTCGCTGTTCGTCGCTGCAGGTCCGACTCCCTTGACCGCAAACTTATTGCCGGAAGGGGGCAGGACTTGAACGTAATAGTCGCAGGCGGACAGCTTCGTGAACGTATAGAAGCCATTCACATCGGAATACGTCGTGGCGATGAGTGTCCAGAGTGAGTCGTAAAGATTGACCTGGATATTCTGGACGCCGAATTCGGCACCTTCCTGATTGTTCAGGTCGACATCGCGCCAGACGCGACCCTTGAGGGTGCCAGGGGCAGGGATGGACGCCGGGTCCACATATTTGCGATTGCCGTCAGCTTCCGCCTGCTGCTTGAGGGTGGCACCATACGGCGTCCCGAGACCCGCGCCACCCGGCCCGAGCCAATGGCCGCCAATGATCCAGTCGTCACCCGACCCACCGTCGAGATAATCATTGCCC
>CAIMTB010000164.1 GCA_903844265.1 uncultured Verrucomicrobiota bacterium | reverse complement strand
CCTGAACCGGGCGTGCAACTTCGGCTGCCGCTATTGCTACGCGGAGTTCGCCGAACTTTCCGTCGGGATGATCCCGCCGAACGAACTCCGGGAAATCCTCGCCGCCATCGCCGCTGCTCCGCTGCCTGCCGGGATCGCCCAGAGGAAGGTGAATTTCGCCGGGGGTGAGCCTCTCCTGTACCCCCAGATCATCGCGATGATCGAATACGCCCACTCCCTTGGGTTGAAAACCTCGATCGTGACCAACGGATCCAGGCTGACGCCGGAAACCCTCGCCCGTCTGAGCCCCAGCCTGGACATCCTGACGCTCAGCGTGGACAGCACCGACCCGGCTACAAGCGCCCGCATTGGTCGAAGCCCGAAGAATTCCACGAAACCTGCGCCTGATTACGAGTCGATCGCCACGGAGGCCACCCGCCTTGGGATCCGGGTGAAGATCAACACCGTTGTTAATCGCTTCAACGTGACCGAGAACCTTGGCACGGCGTTGCTGCGCTTCACACCCATCCGCTGGAAGATCCTGCAGGCCAAGCGCGTTGCCGGTCAGAACGATGCGGAATTCGAGGAAGTCGCAGCCACCGATTCCGAATTCATTGAATACGTGGCCCGCCAGAAGGCCATCGTCGGCGATGCTTTCCCGGTTGTTCCGGAGACGGCGGAAGAAATGAGTGGTTCCTACGCCATGATCGCGCCGAACGGGTGCTTCTTCGACAGCTCCGCCGGCCGGCATCATTACGGGCGCAGGATTTTGAGCCACGGGATCGTCACCGCATTCCAGGACGTGGATTTTTCGGAATCCAAGTTCGTCGAACGCGGCGGCATCTACGAATGACCGGGGTCGAGGACGCGATGGACGGATTCATCGCAGCGTGACAACACATGGACGTCGTGGCCTCCGGTCCACCAATGTGTGGATCAACCGGAGGCCACAACCAACTTCAGGGTCGAACAGCGAGGACAGTTCGATCTCGATCCAGATTCCTGTGTCATTTTCGTTGTCAGGCCTGTCCTCCGGCTCAAATTGGCCCCAGTGCAACGGGGAATCGTTTACACAGATGTCCTGGGTCGTGCCTGTTCAGTGGCTGAAGTCGGAAAGAGTCCGCGGATGTCATCAACCAATCATTGAATACGGTCGTCGTGAAACCCCCTCCTCATCGATCCCGGTGGAAGAGTGCCGGTCTCTTGGTCATTTCGCTGTTCACCCTCTGCCACCAAGACTTTGGGGCGGCGCCATCGAACATGCTTCAGCAGGGCATGGTTCAGCTGCAGGAAGCGTCCAAAGCCGTTCTCGACTCCGCCAAGGAACGTTATGGGCAGTACTTCCGCACGGTCCCCGTGACAAAGCGGACCCAATTTACCCTCTACACACCAGCAGCGGAGGGTGAATTTGGAGCACCTTTATGGAAGAGCATCTGTTCCTTTCCCCTTCAGTCGAAGGTCAAAGCACACCAGAAGCGAATTGATGGCCTCGCAAGTCGCTTGATCCCAGCGAGCTTGCCTTTGCTCGACGATTCGGCCATCACTTTTGAATTCCGGGTCATTTCCAGCAACGCCTTCAATGCGTTCTGCATACCAGGAGGAAAAGTCATCGTGTACAGCCGGGTCTTCGAGGTGGTCAAGGATGACGATGAACTGGCTTTTGTACTGGCTCACGAGATGTCGCACACAATCGCTCGTCACTGGGGGGAGGGCGTGACCAGGGAACAGTTTCGAAAACAAGGACTGGAGATTCCCCAATCTCTTGCCAACTGGGCTTCCCGCGAAGGGGTATGGAATGCGGTGATATCCACCAATATCCTCCGGAAGCTGGACCAAGGATCGCTGGTCGTGATGACCTTGCCACACAGTCGAGACATGGAAGCTGAGGCGGACAAGATCGCCGTCACCTTAATGCTCCAAGCAGGATTCCGCCCGGAGGCTGCGGTTGGCCTGTGGCAACGACTTGCCGATTCCAAAGGCAGCGCCGATTCACGGTTTTCGCAGTGGATCCAAGGGTTCCTCAGCCACCATCCCTCCGAGGTAAGCCGAGGGGAGAGCCTCAAGCAATATATCGACGCAGTACGTGCTGAGTCCAAAGCAAAGCCGTGACGGGGCTCCAAGCACTGCCACTTTCCGTCCGGGTTATCGAGTGGAGTCAGGCGTCAGGTTCTGCCAGTCCGGTCCGTTGGGATACTCACTTGCGACGGGACAGGCGTTTCGCGATGACGACACAGGCCGCCGTTGCTGCCAAGGTTGCGATCGCAGTGGAAGTGACTTCCGAGCTGAACAAAGAGGACCGTGGCTCTTCGGGCTGCGCTGGCCTCAGCGAGGATCCACCGCCGGCGCCTAGTGCCGCATTGGCGCGATCGACCGCCGCGCGAAGGGCAGCATCTTCAGAGCGCTGTCGAGCCGGTGACCACACGAACAGGAAGATGGCGACGGCACACACAGCTTCCACTGTGGTGAACAGGGCAAAGAAGTTGCGGAATATAGACTGCTTCACCACGGCCGGTCTGGACGAGCCTTCTTCAGGCCCATAGGACTTCGTGACTGCTGCTCGTAACCGATTTTGGACGTAGCCAGGGACTGGAATTGCTGGGGCATCCATGGCCGCGATCAAGGGAATTACCTTGGCCACTAGTCGATGTTCCCGCTGCAGCTTCTGATACTGTTCCCCCCGCTTCGGCTGGGAGGCCAAAATCTCATCCAATTCCGCCTTCTCTTCAGCCGTGCAGAGGTCCGCCACCCCTTTCATGGCGAGGTCGAGGAATCGCGTGTCGCTGACGGGGTTCATACGAGGCAGAACAGGACCTGGAGGAGTCGGGTGGCGACCCCCAGAGTTTCCTGCAGTTCATTAAATAGGCCGGTGCGCTTCTTGATGGCGTTGTACAGCTGGGTTTTCGCTCGCGAGATTTCCCCGCCGATCGAATTGATGTCGTAGCCGTAGGATTGCGCCACCTCCTGGTAGGAACAATCGCGGTAGTAGACGTCCACGAGGATTCCGCGCCGCTTCTCCGGGAGGTCGGCGATCAATTCACCCAAGACCTTGCCGTCCTCTGCCGTGAGTAGATCCGTCAGTGGATCTCCTCCTGGGCTTCCGATTTCCATCGGGCCGTTTTCGGTCTCGGCATCCAAGCTTGTGACCTCTCGGATGTCTCGCTTCTGGGCCTGATGGTAACGAACGTGATCGATGGCCTTCCGCTTGGTGATGCAGACCAGACGGCGGCGTGCGACCGTGATCTCAAGATCGGTGTTTCGTGCCTCGATCAGCGCTTCGATGGATTCGACTGCGACCTCCTCAATGTCCTGGTGGAACCTGACCGAAAGCCAACAGGTCGCCGTCTCCTTCGCGGTTGCGTACAGGAGAGACCAATTCTGCTCCCAGAATTCGTGCGGCGTCCCTGATTTGCACCTGGCTGGCGTGGCGGAGGTCACTTCTCTCGCGAGCGAGTACAGATGCAACGCTCTGGAGGCTACAAGAATTCCGCGAAATGCGGTTTTGGTTGGGCGGAAGGTCAATTTCGGGATCGCATGGGCGCTCCTCGCGTTGAGGACCCGGACGTCACGGCGTCACGCCTTTTCTGACAACCGCCGCCGATCCGAAGATGTTGTCAGCGTGAATCCCCGCCCGAGATGGAAGGATCCCCGTTGGTG
>CAIMTB010000163.1 GCA_903844265.1 uncultured Verrucomicrobiota bacterium | reverse complement strand
GACTTCGCGGGGCTCACCCTCGACGGCATCCGCTCGAAATACGGCGGCTCGGCCGGAGGCACCGGCTACGACATCGCCTGGGCCCGGGACGAGTCGGGAAAGCCGGTGGTTCTCGACCAGGTGAAATCAGTCCGGATCGACGTCCTCTCAGGCCGTGCCGACATCGACGGGTTTTCGGTGGTCCCGGAGCCCGGCGTGACCGCTCTGGGGCTGGCCGGGATCGCGACCTGTTCCGGTCGTCGGCTTTTCCGTCGAATTTCCCTACTTCCATCCAGCCTCCGCTGAAGCGCGATGTGGCGAACCCGGTTCTGTGCGGTGCTCGCATCGGCTCTTGCCTTCCTGGCAACTCCATCACGCGACGTGATTGCTGCCACCTGGCACGAGGATTTCTCCACCGACCCCGGCCTCCACGGCTGGTCGGTGCACGGTGACATTTCCCTGTTCAACTGGGACGCCGCGAACCAGCGACTGGCGGCCACGTGGGATTCGACGCGGACCAACACCTTCTTCCTCCATCGGCTGGGCACGGTGCTCGCGCGAACGGATGCTTTCAGGTTCAGGTTCCGCATCCGGCTGGACGAGGTCCGGTCCCTGGGAGGATCGGGGACGTTCCAGCTTGCCGTGGGCCTGCTGCGCAGCCAGGAGGCCCTGGCTCCGAAGTTCCTGCGCGGCTCAGGCGTGAACCCGATCTCCGGGCCACATGACCTCGTCGAGTTCAACTATTTCCCGGCAGGCGGCGCGATCACGCCCACCTTCGCAGCCGTCGCTGTCGGAACCAACAACCTCCGCTGGGCCATGGCCAATCTGTTCCCGCTGGAACTTACTCCGGAGGACCTGTTCCAGGTGGAGATCGCCCTGGACGCGAACAGGCAGGTCCTCAGTCTTTCCGTGTCCCGAAACGACGTTCCCTACTCGTACGGCGAAGTGGATCTCGACGCGCGCTTCGGTGATTTCCGGGTCGATGCCTTCTCCATCACGAGTTACAGCGGGGCGGGCCAACCCGCGGGATACGGAGGGGAACTCTTCGCCAAAGGCTGGATCGACGACATCGAGATCCAGTATCCCGACCCGCCGCGGGTCGAATTGACGTGGTTCACAGGCGAACCCATGGCGCTTCCTCGGGGGAAAACCTCCGTCATTTCCGGATGGGATGCGGCGCTCGAACGTACCAGGAACCCGGAAGGCAATCCCTGGGAGACCGTTGACGGCGGCACAAGGACCGTCGGAACCGCCTGGGTTTTCGAGGATCCCGCGCCCCCGGCGGACTCGGGCTTCTATCGGGTCCGACTGGAGCGGCGATGAGCAGGGCACGGCACCGCCGCGGCTTCACGGTCGTTGAACTCCTCGTTTCCATCGCGATTCTCGCCATTCTCGCCAGCCTGCTGCTGCCCACGCTGGCCAGAGCACGCGGGAGCGCGGGAGCCGCGCGGTGCACATCGAACCTCCGGCAGTTCGGGTTCGCGGCCCAGATGTATTGGGACGACCACGACGGCGAGTCATTTCCCTACCGGAGCGGGGCGACAAACGGCGGGGATATCTTCTGGTTCGGCTGGCTCGAGCGGGGTTCCGAGGGCCAGCGCCGGTTCGACCCGAAGCCAGGCGCGATCTGGCCGTACCTTGAGGCGCGCGGAGTCGAGACCTGCCCGGAACTCCTGCGATCAGGTCCCGACTTCAAACCGAAGGCCGCCACGGGAACCGGCGGCTATGGTTACAACCTGACCCTTTCCGGCCCGGCCGGACAACCCGCGTTCCGCCTCGCTTCGGTCTCCCGTCCCACAGACCTGGCGGTGTTCGCCGATGCAGCCCAGATCAATGACTTCCAACCCCCGGCAAGCCCCGGCCATCCGATGATCGAGGAATTCTACTACCTCAGCACGAACGAGCCGACGACCCACTTCCGACATCGGGAACGGGCGACCGTGGTGTTCGCCGACGGTCACGTGGGGCGGGAAAGCGCGGTCCAGGGGTCGACCGATCCGCGAATGCCCTCGGCACACGTCGGGCGCCTGAGGACGGAGATCCTTGGAGTGCGGTGACTTGTCACCGCTTTCCCCACCGCAAGCGCGCAACCGAAGGCGGAGAAGGACAACACCCGTCCCTTCTTCAACGCGCAACCCGCGTCCTGCATCGTGCGTCCTGCATCGTGGAAAGCGGCGACGAATCGCCGCTTTCCACAACCCGGCCTAGCAGCCTGTCGGACTTAGCCGCCAGCCGGAATCAGCTGGTGCGACCTGCGGTCCGAGGGGGCGTG
>CAIMTB010000162.1 GCA_903844265.1 uncultured Verrucomicrobiota bacterium | reverse complement strand
CGAAGGAACACAGATCCTCTGGCCTTCGTGCTCTTCGTGACCTTCGTGGTAGATCCCCGCGTGGTTCATGGTCTCAATGCGCGATTCGCGAACCCGTGGCGGCTCTCCATGAACGACACACGAGCCAGGTCCCTCGCCCGTCCCCGACGGGAGAGGGTGGCCGTAGGCCGGGTACGGCGCCCGTCGCCGCAAAGCGGTGGCAGGCCACCGCACTCCTCCAGGTCCTCATCACATGGTCCATTTCCGCCTGTGCGGCCGAGCCGGATTCGGCGCTGAATTGGGAACAGGGAACCGGCTATCGGAGCGCCCGCCTGAGCGTGCTGGCCCCGGGTCGGACGGGTCTGCACCGACTCCCGTCGTCAGACACGGGAATTCATTTTACCAATGCCTTGCCGGTCGAAAGGTACACGACCAACCAGATCTATCTCAACGGCTCGGGCGTGGCCGCGGGGGACGTCGACGGGGATGGATGGAGTGACCTCTATTTCGCAGGGCTAGGCGGCGGAAGCAGACTGTTCCGCAATGACGGTCACTGGCATTTCACCGACGTAACGGTGGCGGCCGGCGCGGCCTTGCCAGGGTTGGACGCCACCGGTGTTGTGCTTGCCGATATCGACGGCGATGGGGACCTCGACCTCGTCGTGAACACCGTGGGGCAGGGAACCCATTGCCTGATCAACGATGGTCACGGGCATTTCACTCCGGGTCAGGTTCTGAACGTGGGCCGCTGCGGGTCGTCGATGGCACTCGCCGACCTCGACGGCGACGGGGCTCTTGACCTCTATGTGGCGAATTACCGCCGTGAAACCTTGCGGGACCAGCCAAGGACGAATTTCCGCATCAACAAGGTGGACGGCAAACTTGTCGTGGCCCTCGTCAACGGCAAGCCCACGAACACACCCGAGCTGGAGGGTCGGTTCACGTATGGAATGAGCGGCTCGATCACCGAATGGGGTGAGATCGATGCGGTCTTCCACAACGACGGTCAGGGTCGGTTTGACGCGCTGAATTTCACGGGGGGAACCTTTCTGGACGAGTCCGGCAATCCGCTGACGGCGTCGCCGCATGACTGGGGTTTGTCGGTCACCCTCCGTGACCTCGATGGGGACGGGCAACCAGACATCTATGTCTGCAACGATTTCATGAGCGAGGACCGGCTCTGGATCAACCAGGGTCGGGGAATCTTCCGCGCAGCACCCTCCCGTGCCCTCCGCAACACGAGTCGATTCTCCATGGGCGTCGACGTCGCGGACGTGAACCGCGACGGGAATTTTGACCTCTACGTCCTCGACATGCTGAGCCGCAACCACGGGATACGTATGTCGCGCATGGATCGAGGCATGGATGCCGGCGGGAGCGGCCTGGGTCAGACCCGCCCGCAGTTCTCGCGCAGCACCCTCCAGCTTTCGCGCGGCGACGGTACATTCGCGGAGGTGGGATATTTGGCGGGTCTCGAGGCCACCGACTGGTCCTGGTGCCCGATCTTCATCGATCTCGACCTTGACGGCTGGGAAGACCTTATCGTGTCGGCTGGCCATGGCCGGGACGACATGCACCTCGACTACGGAACGCGTATCGAGAGCCTTCGGAAATCGCAGAGGATGAGCGTTGCCGACGAGCTTGCCCTGCGCCGGGACACGCCCGCGATGCCGTTGTCGAAGCAGGCGTACCGGAATGAGGGGGTCGTTTGGTTTGTGGAGGAGAAGGGATGGTGGGGGGTGGATGTGAAGGGGGTCTGGCACGGG
>CAIMTB010000161.1 GCA_903844265.1 uncultured Verrucomicrobiota bacterium | reverse complement strand
GGATCGGTGTTGGCGCAGAGACGGAAGAGCACGTCGCTGGTGTTGTGCACATCCACGTCGTCGTCCACCACCACGATGTATTTCGAGAACATCATCTGACCCATGCCCCACAGGCCGTGCATGATCTTGTAGGCCTGCATCGGGTAGGTCTTGCGGATGCTCACGAAGACCAGGTTGTGGAACACGCCCTCCGCCGGCAGCGCAATGTCGATTATCTCCGGGAAATTCATCCGGAACACCGGCAGGAAAAGCTTCACCGACGCGCCGCCCATGTAGAAATCCTCCATCGGCGGCATCCCCACGATGGTCGCCGGATACACCGCGTCCTTGCGATGCGTGATCGCGGTGACATGGAACACCGGATACGGCTCGGGCAGGGTGTAGAACCCCGTATGGTCCCCGAACGGACCCTCGTCGCGCAGTGGCTCCTTCGGGTCGATGTAACCCTCGACTACAAAATCCGCGTTGGCCGGCACCTCGAGGTCGCTGGTCTCGCACTTCACCAACTCCACCGACTTGCGCCGCAGATAGCCCGCGAGCAGGAACTCATCAAGCCCGTCCGGCAAAGGTGCGGTGGCCGCGAACGGAAACATCGGATCACCGCCGAGAAACACCGCCACCGGCATGCGCGCGCCGGTCTCGTAGTAGCGCCGGCCATGTCGCGCCGCCACCTTCTGCAACTGCCAGTGCATCCCCGTCGAACGGTCGTCGTATATCTGCACGCGATACATGCCCACATTGCGCTCCCCGGTGTCGGGGTCGCGCGTGACCACGCACGGCAACGTCATGAAACGCCCGCCATCGAGAGGCCAGCATTTCAGGATCGGCAGGTTGAGCAGCGTCGGAACGGCCGCACCCGCCTCCGATCCGGCCGTTGCGTCCTGTGAAATGCCGGGAGCTGCCGGCCACGGTTCGGTGCGCGAGCCGCGGGATTCGTTGTCCGGAAACCGGTGGATGACTTCCTTGCACGGACCGTCCTTCACACGCTTCGGCCGCGCATGCCGCAACTCGAGGGCCGTGCCAAGCAGGCTGAGCGCCTCGCGAAGGCTGGTTGGCGGCTTCGCCTTCATCAGCGACCCCAGTTCCTTCGCCACGTCCTCGACCGAGTCCGCGCCCATGCTCAAGGCCATGCGCCGCCACGAACCCAGCGTGTTGATCGCCACGGGAAACGGGCTGACCACGCCATTCACCGTCGGTTGCTCGATCAGGAGCGCCTTGCCACCACCCGGCTGCTTCATCTCCTGATCCGCCAAGGCCGTGATCTCCAACTCCGTCGCGAGAGGCTGACGAACCCGCTTCAGCTCGCCAACCCGGTCGAGATGCATCACCCAGTCACGGAACGAGTCGAACGCCATGCCCGAGATTAGCGCCGGATCGCCGGCTGTTCAGCGAGAATTCGCCCGCGATGGAGGGCGCCGTCGGTTTCGGGCCCGGGACGCACTGGCGGATTCACGTCGCCCCTCGCGCATGTCACTCTTACGTGACGTCCATGTACCCACTTCACACCGGCCGCCCCACCGTGGGCGCCATCGCCCGAGGCTGCCTGCTCTGCCTCCTCTGCGTCATCGCCACCCCGGCCGCGCGGGCAGGGGTCGTGATCAACGAGATTCTCTACCACGCCCCGGACGACCTCGAGGATCTGCAGTTCGTCGAACTTCACAACAGCTCGGACCAGGCCGCAGACATCGGCGGATGGTCGTTCTCCAAGGGCCTGCGCTTCCGCTTCGCCGACGGAACACGCATCGGGCCCCACGGATTCGTCGTGCTCTGCCGGAACACCGAACGATTCAACACCTTCTACAAGACCCCCATTGCCGGCGTGTTCGACACCCCAATCCCGACCAAAGGCTCACTCATCGAACTCGTCGACGCCCGCGGCTCCACGGTCGACGCCGTGAAATTCAAGGATCGCGCCCCCTGGCCCAGTGGCCCCGATGGCTACTCGGGCTCGCTCGAACGCATCAGCCCCGAGGGCGCCAGCAATGACCCGGCAAACTGGACATCATCACCCCTGTCCAACGACCGCGAAAAACCCGGCGGAACCCCGGGTCAGGTGAACGCCGGTTTCTCGGCCCACATTCCGCCCGCCATCACGGACCTGAAGTTCGCACCCGACCATCCAGCACCCAACCAGGCCATCACCGTCACCGCCACGATCCGCGAAGGCGAAGCCGTCCAGACCGTGGAATTGCTCTACCGCATCGCAGGCCCCGGCTTCGAGAAACCCGAGGTCACCCTCCCCATGAGCCGCCAGTCCAATGGGCAGTTCACCGCCTCAGTCCCAGGCCAGGCCGCGGATCAACTCGTGCGATTTCGCGTCCGTGCCATCAGCAACGACGGCGCCCGTCGATTCTTCCCCGCAGAAACCGAGCCCCGCCCCGCGCTCTCCGCGTTTGTCCAAGGTCCCATCGCCCCGGGAACAATCCCGTTCGGCTGGATCCTCCGGACCACGGAAACGGAGATGAAATCGGCGCAATCGCAGGATGGCCCTCGCGGCTTCCCTTTCGGACCTCCCCGGGGCGGACCTGGCGGACCGGTGGACCCCGACATCGAGTTCATCGAGCGGACGATGCCGATCCTGCGGCGTAACCTCGACCTGTCGCCGGCGTGGTTCGCCGCCACCGCATCTCCGACCGACGACAATCCGGTTCTGCTCGAGAAAGCGCGGCAGGCCTTCCTGGCGAGGCTCGACGAACGCTCCGCGCTCATCGATTCGGTGCTCACGCGGCGCGGACCCGCGGGTGACATCGACGATCTCTCGAAAGTGCTGGAGAACTTCTGGGCAACCGTCGTCGAGGCCGCAAAACCCGCACTCACGAAAGACCAGGACGCCTCGCTCAGGAACTGGATCGGGTCGCGCACCCACCCGCCGGTTCCGGGTCGGGACACGATCCTCCGGCGTGTCGATCTCGAGGGCGCCTGGTACGCCGTGACCCTCAACACCCCCGCAGACCCGGCGCGCCTCGCATCCCTGCGAAAAACCATCCACGACCTCGATCTCGAACGCGGGAAACTGCTCGAGGAAATCGCGAGCGGACAAGGGCGGGACACGAACTTCCGCGATCAACGGGAACGCGCCGATGCCCTCGGTGAAACCATCGAACCCGCGCTCAAGCCGCTTCTCTCGGCCGAGCAGGCGGAGCAACTCACCGCCTGGCGGCAACTGCCACGTGAGGCTTTCGTGGGCTTGGCCGGGCCCCGGGGCGGTCCCGGCGGTCCCGGCGGACCGATGCTTTTCCGGGGCCCCCCGGGTTTCGGCGGGCCTCCCAGCGTGGGTGGCCAGGGTGGAGCGCTCCGCAATTCCCATCGCTCGGCGTTCGTCTATTTCGATCCGGCCTCACAAACGACGGAGCTCTACGATTTCGTGGAGATCCCGTCCCGCAAAGGCGGGCAGAAGATCCACTTCCTCAAGGACCAACTCCTCCGCGGGATGTCCGGCATCAACCTGATCTATGAAAGCGACATGGCCACGCTGGTGGAACCCCTCGCCTACGAGGTGTATCGCCGTTCCGGCATGGCTGCGGAGCAGAGCTTCCACCTGCGCCTCTGGGAAGACGGCCGTCCCGCGGGCTACTACCTCCTCGTCGAGCAACCGAACCGCGCCTTCCTGCGCCGTGCGAAAGCCGAGGACGGTGGCAACCTCTACAAGCTCCTCTGGTTCGGCGATGGCCTCACCGGCCAACACGCCAAGCGCTCCAATCGCCACTCGGACCATGCCGACCTCCAGGCCCTCGTCAGCGCACTCGAAAAATCGCAGGGCGACGCGCAATGGGAAGTCATCCGCCGGAACTTCGACGTGGAACAGGTGGCCACCTACTTCGCCGTCAACATGGTCCTCTCCCACTGGGACGGATTCTTCAACAATTACTACGCCTACCACGACTCCCGTGGCTCAGGGAAATGGACGATGTACCCGTGGGATCAGGACCAGACCTGGGGCGTCACCAGCATGGGCTTCAATACCGACGTCTTCTTCACCATGCCCCTGACCTTCGGAATGACCGGCGATTCCGGGCCCAACGACTTTGGCGGCGGTTGGTGGCGACCTCCGGGTTGGTTCTCCGGCCCGCTGCTCGCCAACCCGCGGTTCCGGAAAGTCTTCCTCTCGAAGACCAAGGACATCCTGACCTCGGTCTACACGCCGAAAGCCTTCGGCCCCGTCATCGACGCCATGCAAAGCCGCCTTCTCCCCGAGGCCCGCATCCGCGCCGGGGTCGTGAACCAGTCCCCGGACGACGCGGAGCGGGAGCTCAAGGAACGCTTCGACCGCTGCCGCCAACATCTCCAGAAGCGCCGCGAGTTCCTCCTCGCCCAGGCGGAGCTCAAATCCGCACCCCCCTGGTCGCCCGCCTTGTTGGATCTCGCCTCCGAATCCCCGACGCCCCCATCCTCGACCCCGAAACGCTGAGCCAGAACGGCCACCCACACCCCACGAGCTCGGAGATCCAGGCGCCCCAAGACCCGGGACGTCGATCCCCATCCCCCTCATGAACGACTCCCCTGAACAACGCTTTGCCGAACTGAAACTCGAACTCCCAAAGGCGCCCAAGCCCGTCGCCGTCTACAAGCCCCTCGTCATCTTCGGCAACGCGGCCTACGTCTCCGGCCACGGACCCGTGCGTCTCGACGGCACCTTGATCACAGGTGTGGTCGGCCGTGACCTCGACCTCGAGCAGGGCAAGGCCGCGGCGCGCCAGGTGGGCCTCGCCATCCTCGCCACGCTGCGCGAGCAACTCGGCTCACTCGACCGCGTCAAACGCCTGGTGAAGGTGCTCGGCATGGTCAACAGCGCGCCTGACTTCCACGAACAACCCAAGGTCATCAACGGCGCGTCCGAATTGTTCGCGTCGATCTGGGGTCCCGACCTTGGCGTCGGGGCGCGCAGCGCCGTTGGAATGGGGCCGCTGCCGGGCAACATCCCGGTCGAGATCGAGGCCATCTTCGAGATCGCGTGAACCCAAGCACACCCTCGTCGGCGAACCCGTCGCCGGGCTTCGAACTGGCCAACGCCGCCGACATCCCGTCCCCAGCACTGCTCCTCCTCCGCGACCGGGTGGAGGAAAACCTGCGTCGCATGATCGCGATCGCCGGCGGCCCCGACCGGCTGAGGCCGCACATCAAGACCCACAAACTCCCGGAACTTGTCCGGCGCCAGATCGAACTCGGCATCACCCGCTTCAAATGCGCGACCATCGCCGAGGCCGAGATGGCGGCGACAGCCGGCGCTCCGGACGTCCTCATCGCGTTCCCCCCCGTGGGTCCGGATGCCCGCCGACTCGTCGCGCTCGCCCGCACGCTCCCTGCCACGCGATTCGCCGCCCTGGTCGACGACCCCGGGGCGCTCGCCGATCTCGCCCGGTTGGCCGATGATTCCCAGCCTCCGATCGACATCTTCGTCGACCTCGACGTCGGCCAGCAACGCACCGGCGTCGTCCCAGGACCCGCCGCCTTCCAACTGGTCCAGGCCATCGCATCGGCACGCGGGCTGCGGTTCGGTGGATTGCACGCCTACGACGGGCACCTCCACCAATCCGACCTCGCCGAGCGCACCACGGCCTGCGACGCCGCTTACGCGCCGGTCGAGGGCCTGAGGCAGCAACTCGTCGCGGCCGGGATCGACGTGCCCCGGATCGTGGCCGGAGGTACGCCCACCTTCCCCATCCATGCCCGACGCCCGGGCGTTGAATGCAGTCCGGGCACCTGCGTGCTCTGGGACGCGGGCTATCACGCCAGGCTTCCCGACCTTGAATTCCTCCAGGCTGCCGTGCTCCTGTGCCGCGTCGTCAGCCGCCCCGGTACCCACCGGCTCTGCCTCGACCTCGGGCACAAGGCCGTCGCGTCCGAGATGCCGCACCCGCGGGTGGTGCTCCTGAACGTCCCCGGCGCGATCACGGTCGCCCACAACGAGGAACATCTCGTGGTGGAAACGAGCGCCGCAGCCCAATTCCCTGTCGGCTCGGTGGTCTACGCCGTGCCCTGGCACATCTGTCCGACCACCGCCCTGCACAGCGAGGTCTGGGTGGTCGAAGACGGCGTCGCCAGGGAGCGCTGGGCGGTCCGCGCCCGTGCGCGCCGCTTGAATCTCTGAGACGCAAGCCAGCGGCGTGGCGGGTGGGG
>CAIMTB010000160.1 GCA_903844265.1 uncultured Verrucomicrobiota bacterium | reverse complement strand
TTACGACCCAATGGTATTCCACGACTCTCACCGGATTTGACGATAGCCGCCGTCGCCCCCCCCCCTTTTGGCGGACCCCCACCCCAACATTCGATTCACCCATTTTAGGTAATTCCAACCCTCGGCAGCTCAGGACACCGCCAAGCGTGCGTCTGAAAACCATTACAAGAATTCGTCTATTTTTTCTGCAGGGTACTTTTCTCTGGCTCGGATTCCTCCTGCCTTTAGGGTCTTGAGAAGGGACAAGGCAGCCAGGCGCGGGAGCCAGAGGCGGCAGTCGCAACGCACGTGACACGGGTCGGATCGGCGCTCGCGGAGCGGTCTGGGGGTCGAGTCCATGCCGCGGGCAGGCAGCGCAGCCAACGGGACAAGATCGACATGAAATCGTTGCCAAAAGCTGTACAGGGAACGGGGCCCGACATCGATCCACTGGATGAGACGGAGAGTTTCATCCAGGCGCCAACCACCCAGCGCGACCTTTTCGCCCGGGCGGCGGCGAATTTTGACTCCAAGATCTGGGCGGAGTTCTCCGAACTCTACGATTCAGCGATCTGCCACCACTGCGCCCGCAGCGGACTCTCGCCCACGGAGTCGAAGGACGTGGTTCGCGAGGTGTTCGAGAAGCTGGCGACCCGTCTCGGGCGGCGCCCCTTCAATTGGAAGTCCACGACCTTCCGCGGCTGGCTGAACCAGGTGACGAACGGGCTCATCTTCGAGCATCATCAATCCCAGCGTCACCAGCAACTCCCACCCCAGCTCGTGGCGTCGATCAGGGAATGGCTTCTTCCAGCCATGGCCCCGGAGTCGGAGACGCACGAGCGCGAGCAGCTTGAGTCGCACCTGTGGTCGACGTGCCTGGCCCGCGTGCGCCACGAGGCGAAGCCGAGTCACTGGCAGATCTTCGAGAAGTCCGTCATCGAGGGCCTCCCAGCCAGAGATGTCGCGCAACTCTTCGGCACCACCCAAATCAACGTGGCCGTGGTCCGCCACCGCCTCGTGGCACGGCTTCGGGAAGCGTGGAAGAACCTCCTGTCCGGACCGCTCACCGATGTCCCCGAATGAGTTCCGCGACACCGTGGTCCCCCGACGGATATCGCGTCCTCCGCCCGCTCGCGGTCCGGGCAGGGTCTGAGGTCCACCTGGCTTCCAACCCGTCCGGCACCTGGTGCGCCCTCAAGCTCCAGCAGGTATCCCGTTCGGACTCGGTCGAATTCCTGATGCGCGATCGCCGCAGGCTGTTGGAACTGTCACGGCAACCCGGATTCGTGGCCGTGGTGGAGTGGGGATGGAATTCCGAGAAGTCCATCCTCTGGGAGGAGATGCCTCTGGCGGACAATGTGGACGGGAAGCCTTTCTCGGCCGAGCAGGCGGAAATCTACACCCCGTTGTCCCTCGCCCTCTGGCTGATGGAACATCGCCGTGCCACGACCGCACAGTCGGTGGCCTGGGGATTGCGGCTGACCGACGCGCTGGATCGGCTTCACCAACTGGGCCTCCTGCACAGGGACGTCAAGCCGTCCAACATGCTCTTCTTCGGAGGGGAGCTTTGCATCTCGGACTACGGCTCGATCGGCCAACCCGGTGACACTGTCGAGTTTCCTGGGACCGAAGGCTATGTGCCTCCCGATGGCATGGGTTCCCCGGCCACGGACGTGTTCGCCCTGGGCCGGACGCTTTACGAGGTCTGGACAGGGAAGGATCGGTTCCAGTTCCCGTCGCTGCCCCCGGAGGTGACCAGCTCGGCCGAATGGGCAAGGCACGGATGGCGGCTCAACGAGGTTCTCTTGCGCGCCGCCGATGGGCGGCCCTCGCGGCGCTTCACAGCTGCCGGACAACTCGGGGAGGCGCTCCGTGCCGCCACACCGGGCCGGACGCAGGTTTCCCGGCGCAGGTTGATCGAGGGCACGATCGGGGTTGGGCTGGCCGTCGGGGGATTCTACATCTGGAAGAATCGGGCGCCGTTCCGGGCGGTCTGGAAGCGGCTCCCATTCCCGGATCACTTTGGCGTGGAAGCCTGGGCCGGAACCAACCTGACCTGCGACTGGAAGCGGCGGATCTGCCATTCCTTACAAAGCTTCAGGCAGGGTCTGGTCTACGGGGCCCTGGACCTCACGACATGGAAGCTCGAGGAGAAGATCTTCACCAACGACCCGAAGCAGATCGGCCATTCGATTTTTTTACCGAAATCCGGAGAATTCTGGGGGATCAACAACGAGGACGGTGTGATCGCAAGGATAGGCCCATCCCCGGCTCCGACTCCCCCGACACTCTCGATTGTTGCCTCGCATCCCATCAACGAGTTGGATTTCACGGGCCTGCCCTACTTCAACCCGGTCACCGGCCGGGTTGGCAGCTTCGGAGGTTACGGGAATTTCTCATTCCACAACCGCCGCAAGGAATTCGACCTTCCGACGGAGACCTGGGTGAACGTGGTCGACGGCGGTGGAGTTCCCTGGCCACGCACCGGCGGCTTCCTGTTCCCCGGCGCCACGCCCGACCAATGGCTTCTCGCCGGCGGCAGCGGCAACAATACGGGTAAACAGGGGGATCGGGTGCCGGGACTCCGTGCATACAACGGCAATGCCCATTCTCTCAACGACCTCTGGCTGCTGCAGTTGGACCAGAACCGCTGGACCCAGCTCCTGGGAGTCCAGGTCTGGGCTCCCGATTACGTTCAAGGCGTACTGTATCATCCGGGTTCAAGCGGGGTGGTTCATCTCGCCCGGCCCGTGGTGGATCGCGGAGCTTCACCCTGGCTGTCGACGTTCCACTGGACTTCTGGGGAACCCGGGGTTCTGCCGCGAGCCCTGCCTTCGTCTGGAGACCCGGCCAGCACCTTCGGGGTCTGGTCGCTCCTTCTGGATCCCGACACCCAGCAACTCTGGGTGCTGTCGAGCCAGGGTGTGTTCACCGTTTCGCTGGTGCCGGCGTGAGAAGTCCGCGAAGGACGGCGCGCAGCGGAGTGCGCGCCCTGCC
>CAIMTB010000159.1 GCA_903844265.1 uncultured Verrucomicrobiota bacterium | reverse complement strand
TACTTCGCTCCGACCCTGGATGACCCCAGCGGCACGGTTCAACTACTCACGGCGGACGGCCAGAAGGTCCGCTCATCGGTTCTTGCTTTAAGTTACCTCGATCCGCTGAGCGGTCGGCGCGCTACCTTCGGTCTAGCTCGGGACGTGCCTGGCGAGCTCGTGCCGCCGAACCAAGCCGTCTACCGCGACGCGTTTGCAGCCCAAGACCCCAACTACACGGTCCACGCGGATGTGGTGTACACGTACCGCATGAGCGGGACCGAGCAGGATATTGTCTTTCGATCCATGCCACCGGATCCGGAGGTGTTTGGTTTCTCGGGGAAGGTGGCGCGCCTCGAGGTACTCACGGAATTCTTCGAGGCGCCCACACCGCAAAAGACCGTGCGCCTGCTCGCCTCCATCGACGATCCTGTTCTCCGCGCCCAGTTCGCCGTACCCGACTGGGAGGATGAGCACCTGGATTTTGGGAGTTTTGGGATCGGAAATGGCCGCGCCTTCAGGTTGGGCCAGAACTCCTCGATGCCCCTGGCAGGTGAAGATGGCTATCTGGTTGTGGCCAAGAAGTGGATCGAAGATCCGGGCCGTCGCGTGCTGGCGGAGTCGGTCGAGTACTCTGATGTCGCGCCAGTTCTCCAGAGCCTCCAACTGGAGCGCCAGGGGGCAAAGGCCTCGCAACCTGCCACGCCCGGGCAAAACATGGAGGTCGGTCGCTCCCAATGGAGCGAACAACTCGCCGGGGTCATCGCCGATCCGCCACTGAACGGTATCCCATTAGCATATTCGAAGTCTGTGCTGCCGGCTCGGCCGACCGGAAGAGGGGCCGGGGTCGATCGCCCGATGCTCCTCGCGACGCGCCTCGTGCACGATTCGCCCGGGGTGGTCATCGATTACCTCCCGTTGGCGCAGAACCTGACGAACTACACCTTTCGCGGGGACGAGACCTACTTCGTGAACGCGCCGGTAAATCTTGTCGGCACCACCACCCTGGAAGGCGGCACCGTCATCAAGTACGACGCTTGGGCCGGTGGCACGAACCCCCCTCAGAGGCTCATCGTCCAGGGTCCATTCGTGTCCGGCACTACCCCGTACCGTCCGGCCATCTTCACAGCAAGGGATGATCAATCCGTTGGCCAGTACATCACCAACAGTCTCGCGGTGCCCTCCGCGGGAGTCTACTATGGCACCGAGGATCTCTGGTTTCAGACCGATGCCAGCTCGCCCGTCCTTGAGAATGTCCGCTTCCGGTACTGCAGTCACGCGGTGCTCTTCACTCAGCGATCCGGCACGGTTCGCAATGCACAGTTCCAATTCTGCAACGCAGCGGTCTACGGGGACCACGCAGCCAGTGTCAAAGTGCAGAATGCCCTGATTTTGGACACGACCGCAGGTGGGCAGGCGTTCGTGCCGTACCTGACGACGCAGATGAGCGGCGAGAATGTCACCGTCTGCAACGCCCCCACGTTGCGCTTTCCTGACGGCACCGCCTCTCTCGCTTTGACGAACTGTCTCCTGGTCGCCGCTGTGACCGGCGGCGACGTCTACACGGGCCTCGCCAACGCGGTTTACGCTTCGTCAACCAACCTGTTCAAGACGGTTGGAGCCGGAAGCTATTACCTCGCCGACAACAGCACGAACCGCGACGCCGGGGTGAGCACCGTCGATCCCGTGCTCCTCGCTCAACTGCGGCGCGGCACAACATTCGCGCCCGAGATCCTCACCAACGATTTTGTCGGACCCTCCCCCTCGACCCTGAGTCCGTCGGTCAATGTCCCGCGCGACACGAACGCTGTTGACCGTGGGTACCACTACCTGCCACTCGATTATTGCCTGACGACCTTGAACGTCACCAACTGCACTCTCGCTCTGACCAACGGCGTGGCCATCGGTATCTTCGGCCCGAAGGGTCTGGTCCTCCGCGAACGGGCTTTGCTGACGAGCGACGGTTCCCCGACCCTGCTCAACCGGATCACGCGATATAACACGGTCCAGGAACAGACCAACAACTGGGGCAGCGCCTCCTCCAATTCGTTCGCTCTGCTTGATGTCAATGTCCTCACGGCCTCCCTGGGACCAGGGATTCAATTCAGGTTCACCGAGGCCAGTCACCTCGCGATCACCACCAACTCCACAACCGCCCGTCGCTTCCTCGCGGCAGGAAGTGGCAATCTCTTGAAGCCCCTGGCTCTGAGCCACTGTCAACTCCGCGGCGTTCACCTCGACATCACCTACGCCGGCTCCGACAACCAGACGGTCGCTCTCACGAACAACCTGTTCGAGGGATGTGCGTTAAGCTTCATGGATCTCGCGGGCTTTGGCACCTATACACTGAGCGCCCGCAACAACCTCTTCCGCGGCGGCCGAGTGACCTTCGACAACCAGGACGCCTTCAACACCTGGACGATCAAGGACAATCTCTTCGACTGCGATGTCGCCAGCGCCACCAACACCTTCACGGCCTCCAACAATGGCTTCCGCTCCGGCCTCACCACGTTCGGTACCAGCGCGAAATCCGGGCTCGTCCCGGACTACCAGACGGGTCCTCTCGGCCGATACTACTACCCCACCGGCGGTGCCCCGACGAGCCTCACCAACCTCGTCGACACCGGCAGCCAGTCTGCCACCAATGTGGGACTCTGGCACTACACCACCACCATCGATCTCAAGAAGGAAGCCAACTCCATCGTCGACATCGGCTTCCACTATCTCGCCACCGACACCAACGGCAACGCGCTCGACGCCGACAAGGACGGCATCCCGGACTACGTCCTGGACCCCACCGGCCGCGGCCTCGGGGATTCCGATTACGACGGCATCACCGACGCCGAGGAGGTCGCCAACGGCAAGGATCCATCCGATCCCGGGAGCACGGTCATGCGCCGACTTTCCTACTGGCGGTTCAACAATTCCGGCAACTGGACCAACGAGGCTGGCATCGCGCCCCTCACCACCAATTCGCTGCTGAGCGCGGGGAGTTGGTCCGGAACCGCCGTGTACCTGACCAACACCTCCTCGCAGATCAAATATCCCACGCTCAATTCCGACGGCACCGCCCTCGTGAATCTCCGGAACGGAACGGTTCGGTTGTGGTTCCGTCCTGACTGGACGAGCAAGTCCCTCGGAGGGGCCGGAATTGCATCGGGTCACAGCGCCTTGTTCCAGGTAGGACCGGACATCAACGGAATCACCTGGGCCTTGAGCCTCTGGTCCAGCGGCAACGAACTCGATCTAGTCTCCCGCCAGCGCCTCTCCAACGGCGACGTGGTCCAGGTTGATGCCTTCCACCAAGACATCGCGTGGACGAACGGCTACTGGCACGAGATAGGGGTGACGTACACCCCGAGCAACGCCGCCTGCTATCTTGATGGACAATTGGCGAGTTTCAACCTTTCTGCCGATCTTCGCCCGCGCATCGTCGCCACCAACGACATCGTCATCCCCGCAGGCACCTCGCTGCCGACCTATAACTTGGGCGAAGGCATCCGCTTCTTCCCGGATTACAACACTCGGCTCGACGGCGTGCGCGTCGGCCACCGCTGCTGGTTCGACGGCGCGCACAACCTAGTCACCTCACCCTCGGTCGGCCGCGTCGACGAAATCCAGACCTTCAACTACCCCCTCACCAGCGCGCAGATCGCGGCAGGCTTCCATTCCCTGCCGGCCGACGCCTCGCCCTCGCCGCTCCTTGACACCGATTATGACGGTCGCAGCGATTTCGCAGAATCACAGGTCGACGGCACCTCGACCAACAACGCCGCCAGCGTGCCGCTCGTCCGCCTCGGCTACTGGCGCTTCAACGATCCCTTCTTCACCGGCGAGATGGGCCAGACCCCGATCAACACCAACGCCGTTGCCGCCAATTACGACTGGAGCGGCTTCGCCGCCGACCTCTCCGGTGCGACGCCGCTTGCTTACCGGGACGTGGAGACCAACGGCTGGCCCAACATCAACTGCTCCCGCGGCGGCATTCAAGTCTGGCTGCGCCCGTCCTGGTCCGGGGCTACTCCGCCCACCAACGCACCGCTCCTCTGGATGGGGGATCCCGCCAATCCTACCTCGGGGTTCTGGACCCTGCGCTTCGGCAACGGCGACGGTACGCTGCGCTTCGTCACTTCGAGCAACAACGTCACCGTCACCAACCTCACCGCCAGTGTCTCCCTGATCACCAACCGCTGGTATCACCTCGCCCTGAACTTCACCTCGACCAACTCCGCGCTCTACACCAACGGCGTGCTCGCCGCATCCGGCTCGGGCGTCAGCCTCTGGCCGACAGCTGCTGCCCGCGCCGCCGGCTTCGTCCTCGGCAACGACTCTACCGGCACCCGTAGCGCCAAGAGCGCCATCGACGAACTGGAGATCTGGAACGCCCCGTTGACGACCAGTTCGATCGGGGCGTCCTTTGCCGCGTTGAGTCTGCTCGACTCCGACCTCGACGGGATCCTCGACGTGGCCGAGGACATGAGCGGCGCGAGCGCAGGCCGTCCGTTCCTTGGCGAACCTTCGGCGGTCACCGGTGCTTTCGAAGCGGAGCAGTATGATCACGGCGAGGGCGTCGGGTATCACGCAGCGGTCAACGCCAACAACACCACCTACCGCCCCGGTCGCCTGCCGATCCTCGCGACGACCGACGCCTTGCCCAACGGGGCCGGGGGCAGCGACGCACTCGGCGGCTTTGACGTCGCCCTGGCCGCCGGCGATTGGGCCCGGTACACGCTCGACGTGCGCGTCGCCGGGACTTATGCCGTCGAGGCTCGCGTCGCCGGCTATGGCACGGGCGGGACGTTCAAGTGCGAGTTGAGCACCCCGTCGTCGACCAACTACGCCACGACCGGCACACTCTCGGTTCCGGGGACCAACTGGTCGACAGTCGGCACGACCCTGCTCAGTCTGGCCGCGGGGCCGAACTACCTGAAGCTCTCCGCCGTCGCCAACGCCTCGGGACAGAGCTACGCCGGAAAGTTCAATTACCTCACGGTTTATCCTTCTTGGAACGAGGGCATCGCCAACATCGGCACCAACGAGACGACCGTGGCCGGCCTGGCGGCCAACGACGATTCGTGGACGACGGCGACGAACAACGCCGCGCGGATCCGGGCGGCGATCGACTCGGTCAACACCAGTCCCACCCAGGGGGGACGAGTCAACATTCCTGCAGGAGTCTACTACATTGGTCAGACGAACGCTTCCGAGACCAGCTTGGCTAGGTCCAACACTGCCTTGTATGTCAGTAAGAGCTTTCTCGAGATCAAAGGCGCGGGGAGAACGAACACCCAGTTGATCGCACACAATCGGGCGACGACCGTTTTCTATCTCGGAATGACAAACGGACCTGCGCAGCGTGCCGTGACGAACGTCACCCTCCGTGACCTAACAATCGCTGGACGGCCGCACCGGATTGTCAACGGCACCAACGCCACGACGTGGACCGATGGATGGCTGGCCGCTGCGGATGGCGTCGATACAGGTTCCCTCGTGGTGTGCGACGGACTCAACAACACGACACCTACGGTGGGGATTCTCGTGACGAGCTGCCGCTTCCAGAATCCGACCACCATGGCATGGCGGATGAACGGCGGCTCCCAGTGGGTCAGCCAACTCGCCTTCCGCAACAACGAGTTCCTCGACCGCGTCACGCCCGAAGGGATGCTTACCAATTCGTCGGCCATTTTCGGAGGTATAACGACTAATCACCCGGTCTGGACCTCGGCGCATATCATGGGCGCCTTGGCGAGTTGTCACAACGTGCTGGTGATCAGCAACAGCTTCAACGGCAACGTCGGGATCGGTTCCGGCCCTGATCCCACGCCCTACAACGGCGGCGACGGGCTGCTCTGGCTGCAAAGCGACGGCAACTGGTACGCGGCCGACAACGTCGTGACCAATTACTACCTCGAAGGCATCCAGTTGAACGGGGGGCCGGCTGCCGTCGTTCGCAACCGCTTCGTGACGTCGTTCGCCAACGGGTCGACCACCGCCCTGAACACGGTCGGGCAGTACCAGGGGCCCAGCGGGGCCTTGCGGCCCGACATGGTCTACTCGGTCCTTGCCAACACTTTCTTTCAGGGACGGCACGTCAACCTCGGCCAGCTCTCCACACTGGCCTACGTCAACACGGGATATCGCCTCAACCTCGCCGGCAACCGCGCTTCCTCCTACCCTATGCCCGCCTTGGATACCAACCTCCCGGCGGTCTTCTGCGGTACCCACACCAATCTGTTCCTCAATGTCTCGGGCAACGCCGTGACCAACGTGGGCTCAGCTCTGAGCATCGCCTACTGTGGTGGCGTCGCCTACGTGCTGGGCAACGATTTCGGCGGAACCCAGTTCCGCGGCATCCTCGACGACGGTTACTCCGCCCTCTGGCAGTCGGCGGTCCTGAGCGGAAACATCATCAACCGCGGCGATAGCGATCACCTTCGCACTCGGCTCGGTACGGCGCCCAAGTGGTTCCTCCGTGCCAATACCTACAGAGCCGGCAGCACCAACGCGGGCTTGCAGCTCGATCATCCCAGCCTGCCGGTTCACCTCGCTCAATGAATGCACCACACGTTCACCATTCGCCGTCGGCGGGAGCGGCCAGGACGCGGACTGGACGAGATATGGGTTCTCTGACTTTCGGTGGGCGCAGAACCGACGGCGACGGACCCAGACCTCCGCTGGTCGAAGACCGGACATTTAAGAGATGGGTGCTGCCTGCGCTCGTGTTGTTGGCCTGGACCGCACTCCTGTCACGCGCGGTCAGCGCTGTCCCGTCGGAAGCATGGGTGACCCGCTGGAACCTCTCCGACCGCGGGACGGTCCTCCGGGTTCATGGCATGAAGGCCGATGCGCAGGGCAACCTGACGGTCGCCGGGGATTGGGTGGAGTCGAACGGGCCAAGGGCCGATCTGGTCTTCGTTGGGGACGATCTTCGAGATGCCACCGCGTTCTTTGCCAAGCTCAGGGCACCCGCGAACGCGATCGCTCAGTTCCTCCAAGACCAACTCGCTCCTTGGGCGAGGGTTCAGGTGATGAATTGGCCTCCCGGCCAACCGGTCGGCGGCTACGCTGGGTCGCTACTCGTCACTGATATTATGGCTAGCGACCTTAACCGCATCTGCGAAGGCGCCTCGATCTGGGACCCGGCACGGTTCGCGGGTGTGAAGTTGGGCGAGGACACTCAGGCGTTGCTAACAAACGGCCATGGCGACATCGACCGCATCCGCGTGAACCGACTCCTCCTCAAGGACGCCTTTCCCCAGGAGTTGTGGCGGAGCCGCAACACGGCTTACTTCCTGCTCAGGTTCGCCCCGACCGGCCAACTCCTGTGGGCGACGAACTACGCCTCGCTCGATTATCCCCCGAACCAGTTGCACGCCTTCGACGTGGACCGCCAGGGGAACGTGGTGATGACCGGAACCCCCGACACCGTGCGCTTCCGCGCCGACGGCAGGCTGGGTTGGATGTACGGCGAGGGCGGGGCCGACGTCGCGATCGACACCCGCGGCTACGCGTTCGTCACCGGAGGCTCCACGGAGAGGATCCGCACCATCGAACTGGCGCCCGGTGGAACCAATGTCTGGACCCGGGAAGAGGCGGATATTCCGCAGGACAACCCGGCCTATCCTCAGTATCCAAGCTATTCGACGAAAGTGGCGGTGAACGACCACGGCGAAATCTTCGTCGGGGGTTTCGAGGCGTTCGACGCCTATATCCGCAACGGGTTCGCGCCGATATTTCAATTGGCGATCGAGAAGTACACCCCCGCCGGAGATCGCGCGTGGAAGTACACGTACATGGGGGCCGGACTGGGGATAGGCGTGCGCGTTCGGAACCTTTACAGCCTGACGGCGCGCCCGGACGGCGGGGTGATCGTCACGGGCGATTACTACGCATACAACGAGCGAGCATCGTCAATGATTGCGTTGAATGCCGCCGGACAAAGGGTGGCACCGCAGGAAGATCTGTTTCAGGTTGCAACGGATATTTCGGTGGTCGACCCGGATGGGAGTGTGTACGGCTCGTCGGCCTTCGGAATCCTGCGGGTGGGGAAGAACGGTCCCGACGGCATACCTCGGTGGACTCAGGACTTCACGGACGACGATCACGGCACCACCGGAGGATTCCCTCGCGGCATGGCGCTCGACGGCCGCGGAGCGGTGATCGTCACCGGCGGGCTCAGTCGCCCGGAGTCTGGCGTGGACGCGGCGACGCTGGCTTTCTCGACGGAGAACGGCGGTCTGCTCTGGGTCCGTCGCTACAACGGCCCAGCCAACAAGGACGACGAAGGCCGTGCCGTCGTTGCCGACGCGCAGGGTAATCTGTTCGTCGCTGGCGTCAGCCAGAACGAGGTCGGCGGCACCGATGTGATCCTCATCAAGTACGGTGCCGTCACCCCCGTGCGGCGCACCGGGACCGATATCCGACTCGAGTTCCCGGGCCCCATCGGAGGCAGCGTGGACATCGAGACTTCAGCGGATCTCGCGGACTGGACCCTCCTAGGCTCGACCGTCTTCGACACCAATGGCATCGCCCGCTTCGTGGACACCAACAGCGTGCCCCGCCTGCCGCAGCGATTCTACCGGCAGAAGCCTTGAAGGGGCGTCCCGTCGCTCCGCGCCCGCCCGGCGGCGGGCATCGCGTCCGATGAGACGAGGTCCGGCACGGACAAGATTCCTCACTGCCGGCGATGGCGAACTCCCACGACGCACACAGCGCGGGCCGATGATGCTGTGGCGGAGTAGCTCCCCCGGGTCGTGATCGAGCTGCTTCGACCTACCCTCAGCGGGCCGGATCCAACCTCCGTGGGCTCGAGCGCTGCCGAGCGCTCCGGCAACTCGCCGTCGCTACGCCGCGGGCGGAGAGAATTTGAGGGCTTCACGCTGAAGAGCTGGAAGACGACGCGAACGAAGGAAGACGGAATCCCAGACCGGCGCTTGTCCCC
>CAIMTB010000158.1 GCA_903844265.1 uncultured Verrucomicrobiota bacterium | reverse complement strand
CTGGCAAGCCGCTCCGGCTCGCGGACCACGAGGTCCGCCTTCATCGCGAAGCCGGTCTGCGGGAGATTCAGTGAGTTCTTGTAGTCCATCGCGGTGAAAAAAGGCGGCCGCCGGATTTCTCCGGCGGCCGCGGTCGGGAATCTTCTGACGTGGCGCGCCGGGTCGATCAATAGGCCGCCTGGGCACCCTTGATCTGCCGCTTCTTCATCCAGGGCATGAGGGAGCGCAGCTTGGCGCCGACCTTCTCGATCGGGTGGTTTTCACCCGCCTTGAGAAGCGCGTTGTAGCGCTTGTAGCCGCCCTTGTATTCGTTCACCCAGTCCTTCGCGAACTTGCCGCTCTGGATGTCCTTCAGCGCCGCCTTCATGCGCTTCTTGACCGAGGCGTCGATGATCTTCGGGCCCACCGTGATGTCGCCCCACTTCGCCGTCTCGGAGACCGAGAAGCGCATCCCGCTGATGCCGGCCTCGTTCATGAGGTCGACGATCAGTTTCAGCTCATGCAGGCACTCGAAATACGCCATCTCCGGGGAGTACCCCGCCTCGACAAGGGTCTCGAATCCCGCCTGGACCAGCGCGCTCGCCCCGCCGCAAAGGACGGTCTGCTCGCCGAACAGGTCGGTCTCGGTCTCTTCCTTGAACGTGGTCTCTAGCACGCCTGCGCGGGCGCCGCCGATGCCCTTGGCCCAGGCGAGCGCAATCTTCTTCGCCTTCCGACTCGGGTTCTGATGCACGGCGATGAGCGCAGGCACGCCCTTCCCTTCCTCGAACTGGCGCCGGACGATGTGGCCGGGACCCTTCGGGGCAACGAGGATGACGTCGACGTCAGCCGGCGGGACGACCGTCTTGAAATGGATCGAGAAACCGTGGCTGAAGAGCAACGCCTTGCCCTTGCTCAGGTTGGGCGCGATGTCCTTCTCATAGGCGGCGGCCTGCTTCGTGTCCGGAAGCGCCACCATGATGACGTCGGCGCGCTTCACCGCCTCGGCGGTCGTCAGAACCTCGAAGCCCTTCTCCCGGGCGACGGCGATCGACTTGCTGCCCTCGTACAGACCGATGATGACGTTGAGCCCGCTGTCCTTGAGGTTCAGCGCGTGGGCATGGCCCTGTGAGCCGAAGCCCAGGACCGCAAGCGTCTTGCCCTGCAACACGCCGAGGTCGGCGTCCTTCTCCGTGTAGATCTTGGCTGCCATGTTCTGATTCTGTGTCGTTGGGGGTGTGAAAAAACCGTCCTGCGCACCGCTGAAATCAGTCCCGGGGCAGGGCCACCTGGCCCGTGCGCGTGAGGTCGAGGATCCCGAATCCCTTCGCCAGGAAAATGAACTTCTCGAGCTTCGACTCGCCGCCCGTGATCTCGATCGTGAGGTTGTCCTGCTGGACGTCCACGACCTTCGCCCGGAAAAGCTCCGCCATCTGGCAAATCTCGGCCCGGTTCTGAGCCTCCGCCTTCACCCGGATCAACACGAGTTCGCGGTCGATGTAGTCGCCCTGGCTGAATTCCTGGACCTTGACGACGTCGACGAGCTTGTTCAGCTGCTTGACGATCTGCTCGACCGTCGCGTCGTCGCCGCGGGTAACGATCGTCATCCGCGACAACGTGGCGTCGTGTGTCGGCGCGACATTCAGCGAGTCGATGTTGTAGCCTCGACCGCTGAACAACCCGGCGATGCGGGTCAGCACGCCGAACTTGTTCTCCACCAGGACCGATATTGTGTGGCGCATAGGAATCTTTCTTTGGGTCTCAGCGGCGCCGCCGGAAAATTAAAAGCCCGCCCTCCGTTGATTGGAAGTGCGGGCGATCTGCCAGCGGTCGTCAGCCACAGATCGCGCGTCAACCCCCTATTACGGGGACGACTACGACCGGAAGACTGGACGCCGCGGAGCGAATCACGGGGGAATCCTAGGAGGCCGCGCCCCGCCCCGTCAAATTCGTTTTCCGAACCGGAGGATCTGCCGTCTTTGGCCTTGTCACGACTTCGACACCGGCGTAAGTGCTCGTCCTGTTCTTTGAAGGACCGGAAGTCATCCGGTCGTCATCAGCCGATGTTCGGGAACCCCGTGAGACTCGGGGACGGTAGCGCCACTGTATCGGGCAACAGACCCCCAACAGCCACTAGTCGAAAGACCGGGAAGGCGGGGGCGAGGTTCGAAGCCCGGAGTCAGGAGACCGGTCGGCCGGTGCTCGTCTGTTCCGACGTGTTGTCATCGGAACTCTTCTCCGCCCAAGAGAAGGATGAGGCCAGTCGTCCCGGCCGTCCGCCGGGCAGCTTCGCAGGATGCCTTCATTCTCCGAGGAGCGGTGACGGAGGCTTGTTCGTCTCCATTCCCCGCACTGGTCTCGCACAGAGTAGCCGCGCCTGGGCGCGCGGTCGTTTGCGAAGACCAGATGAAATTGATCCCGTCCCCCGCGACGCTGCCGTCGCTCGTGCTTCTCCATGCCACGATGGCTCTCCATGCGTCGGCCGACAATTACGCCGTCGCCACCCGCGACTACCATCCCGGCACCGGCACCCCAGCCGGCTACGACATCCCCTCCGCCATCACCGGCGCACCCTCACGCGAAACACCCGGAGAATACGGCGGCCCCGTGGACCCCTTCTCCGCCCCCTGGCAACCATCACAACTCCTCGCCGTCGGCGCCGGCGGGTCGGTCACCGCAAGCTTCAACCCTCCCATCCTCGACCTCGCCAGCCACCCGTTCGGCATCGACTTCATGGTCTTCACAAGCGCCGCGTTCATCATCGCCAACGGCGATTACTCAGGCGGTGGCATCACCGACGGGACCCTGTTCGGCGACAACCAGGGATCCACCCGCGTCCTCGTCAGCCCCGATGACACCCATTTCTACGTTCTCGATCCCGCGCTCGCACCGACTGTCGACGGCTACTTCCCGAGCGATGGCGCGGGTGACTTCTCAACGCCCGTGAACCCCGCGCTCGGCGGCTCCGACTTCGCGGGGCTCACCCTCGACGGCATCCGCTCGAAATACGGCGGCTCGGCCGGAGGCACCGGCTACGACATCGCCTGGGCCCGGGACGAGTCGGGAAAGCCGGTGGTTCTCGACCAAGTGAAATCAGTCCGGATCGACGTCCTCTCAGGCCGTGCCGACATCGACGGGTTTTCGGTGGTCCCGGAGCCCGGCGTAACCGCTCTGGGGCTGGCCGGGATCGCGACTTGTTCCGGTCGTCGGCTTTTCCGTCGAATTTCCCTACTTCCATCCAGCCTCCGCTGAAGCGCGATGTGGCGAACCCGGTTCTGTGCGGTGCTCGCATCG
>CAIMTB010000157.1 GCA_903844265.1 uncultured Verrucomicrobiota bacterium | reverse complement strand
GAGATCCTGACCCGCCTGCACGGCGAACAACTCGAGCGGTTCCGCGCGGCACCGGAGTCCGCCGACAAATACCTCACGCTCGGCGAGGCCCCGCGCAACACGAAGCTCCCGGCCCCCGACGTCGCCGCCACCGCTGTCCTCGCCAGCACGCTCATGAACCACGACGAGTTCGTGATGAAACGATGAACACCTCCCCCTGTACCGGCCCCAGCCCCGACCCCACCAGCCGTCGCGATTTCCTCAACCGCTTCGGCATGGGACTCGGAGGCATCGCCCTCGCCCACCTGCTCCACCCGACTGGCGCGCGCGCGGCCACGGAGGCCGCCGTGTCCGCCTCCGATCCCGGCATTCTCGCACGACAATTCCACCACACCCCGAGGGCCAGGCGCGTCATCTACCTGTTCATGGCCGGGGGACCGTCCCAGCTGGAAACCTTCGATTACAAGCCACTGCTCAACGAACGCCACGGACAGGAACTTCCAGCGTCGGTCCGCATGGGCCAGCGCCTCACCGGCATGTCGGGCAACCAGGCCACGCTCCCGATGGCGGGCTCGGCCTTCAAGTTCGCCCAGCACGGCCAGGCCGGTGCATGGCTCAGCGAACTCCTGCCCCACACCGCCAAGGTCGCCGACGACCTTTGCATCGTGCGCTCGATGTACACCGAGGCCATCAACCACGACCCGGCCATCACTTTCCTGCAGACCGGATCGCAGATCTCCGGCCGCCCCAGCATCGGCTCATGGGTCCACTACGGACTCGGCAGCGACAACGAAAACCTCCCCGCCTTCGTCGTCCTCGTCACTCGCGGCAAGGTCGATCAACCCCTGTATTCACGCCTCTGGGGCAGCGGCTTCCTCCCGTCCAGACATCAGGGCGTCCAGTTCCGCGCCGGCAAGGAACCCGTCCTCTACCTCAACAATCCCGACGGCGTCACCGCCGAGAGCCGCCGCCTGATGCTCGACCGCTTGAAGGAACTCCATCAGACCGAGCAGGAACAGAACGGCGACGCCGAGATCGACACGCGCATCGCCCAGTACGAGATGGCCTACCGCATGCAGACCAGCGTGCCCGACGCCACCGACCTTTCGAAGGAGACCGAAGCCACCTACGAGCTCTACGGCCCCGACGCCAAGAAACCCGGCACCTTCGCCGCCAACTGCCTCCTCGCCCGCCGCCTCGCCGAGCGCGGCGTGAAGTTCATCCAGCTCTATCACCAGGGTTGGGACCAACACGGCGGCCTCCCCGGCGGCATCCGCCAGCAATGCAAGGAGACCGACCAGCCCTGCCAGGCACTTCTCACCGACCTCAAGCAGCGCGGACTCCTCGACGACACCCTCGTCGTCTGGGGCGGAGAATTCGGCCGCACCAATTATTCGCAGGGCAAACTCACGGCCACGGATTACGGACGTGATCATCACCCGCGCTGTTTCTCGATCTGGATGGCGGGCGGCGGAGCCAGGCCCGGCACGGCCTACGGCGCCACCGACGAGTTCGGCTACAACGTCGCCGAGAACGGCGTCCACGTGCACGACCTCCACGCCACGATGCTTCACCTCCTCGGCGTCGACCACGAGCGACTCACCTACTTCTTCCAGGGCCGCCGATTCCGCCTCACCGACGTCCATGGCAAAGTCGTCAAAGGCGCCCTCGCCTAGCCCGTCAAGAAACCGCAGGAGTCGACGTCAGGAGACTCACACTTCATCCGAAAGCCAATGAATGGAGTCTCCTCACGTCGACTGCTACGACGGACAGTTCCTTTTTCGACGAACTGCTATGAGACCTTAGACCTTAG
>CAIMTB010000156.1 GCA_903844265.1 uncultured Verrucomicrobiota bacterium | reverse complement strand
GTGTTCTTACGATGATTTGATTTCCGGAAACGTGATGGTGCACACGGATTCCGGCATCCTCATCAGCCTACGTGCACCCTGAGTTCGAAATTCCCCGGGCTCCAGCGGTCTTCCCCAGACTGCGGAGCCCGGTTTTTTTTCATTCCCGAGTCCCATCCTTGTGTCCGTGGTGGATGCCGTGTAAAGGCCCACGGGATGCGGAGCCGCCCTGGCGCGTCGACCTGACGATGGATCGCGAGGTCGGGCCTTTCGGCTCCCTCCGAGGATCGATCGACTACACATGAGAATGAAACTTGCCACCCGCTGGCTCCTGGCGCTGCCGGCGGCTTTGACTCTTGCGCCCTTGGCTGAAGCTGCACCGCTCTTCGAAGACAACTTCGACACCAACACGTCCGCCAACTGGACGATCAAGACCGGATACTACGACGGAACGGCCACCGATGACTACGCAGTCGACTGGGCCTTCGACTACGGACAGACCAAGTTCAAGGTCTACCGGGCGGCCGACGACATCGAAGGCGTGCTGCAGTCCATCCCGCCTGCGCCCCACTCGACCGGCACGACCAAGGGTCTCAAGATCGCGGTCAACAAGAAGGACGACGAGGCGGCGCGCTTCGCGGTGAACCTTTTTCCCAAGGGCCAGACCTTCAGCGGCGATTTCGTCTTCAAGTTCGACCTGTTCCTCGCCCACAGCGCGTATCTGGGCGGCGGGACCGGGACGACGGAGTACGGCCTCTTTGGGATCAATCACAGCGGCGATTTCGTGAACTGGTTCGCTCTCAGCGGCGCCGGTCTCCGCGACGACTTCAAGACCTCCGCAGTCGGCCGGGATGGCAGCGACGGCCTCTTCTTCGGCATCACGGGTGACGGCGGTGCCGCCCGTGACGCGGTCTCGCTGCAAGGCGGCGGAGCTGGCCAGCCCCCGGTCCCCATGCTCGCCGATCCCTCCGGCGGTCTTCTCGATCGCAACGGGGACGGCGTCATCGATACCGACAACGGTGATCCGTATTTTCTGAGGGTCTTTCCCCCAGGCAAATTCGAGGGCGCCGGGTACGCGGGCAAGCGCTGGCTCTCGGTGGAGATCAGCCAGGTTGGGACGACCGTGACCTGGAAAATCGATGGGCACATCATCGCCCAGCGCGTCAACGACACCTCGTTCAAGTCCGGCACCATCATGGTCGGCTATGCCGATACATTCAGTTCCATCTCCGATCCGCGCGACGAGACCTACGGGATCTTCGACAACGTCAGGGTCGAACGGGTCCGGACCGTGATCGTCGACACCGCGGACAACGACAGTGGACCGGGCGACGGCAAGACTTCCCTCAAGGAGGCCCTGGCGGACCTCCAGCCCAACGATATCATCAGGTTCAACATTCCCGGCGCCGGACCGCACGTGATCAAGACGCCGATCGGCGGCTATGCCTTGATCGCGCAGGACGGGGTCACCATCGACGGCACCTCGCAGCCCGGGGCGTCCGCCAACACCCTTGGATTCCTCGAGGGCAGTGACGCCAAGATCCAGATCGTCCTCGATTCGAGTGGCGACGAGACTCAGGGCAACCCTGACCTGCCGCTCCGCCGCTCGACTCGCCTTCCCTTCCCGGGTTACGGCGACTCCGAGAACGGGACCCTCGGAATCGTGGGCGCCGACAACGTCACCATCCGTGGTCTTGCCTTCGCGAGCCGTCACAGCCTCGGTTCGGACAGCGATCCCGCAATCTATTCCATCGCCCTGGTGAACGGCGCTGAGAATTGCCGCGTGCAGGGCTGCTGGTTCGGCCTGCAGCCCGACGGCAAGACCATCAAGGGCGGCGCCTCCGCCGTCTCGGCCTTCCGTCATCGCGTCAAGGACGCCGCCGGCAAGGACGTCGACACCTACTCGGACGGATTGATCTTCGGCACCGACAGCGATGGGATTGGCGACGTGGGTGAAGGCAATATCTCTGCCGGCATGCGCATCGCCCTGGTGCTCGAGCTTCCCTATGCACGGATCGCCGGCAATCATTTCAACGTCCTCGCCGACGGCAGGACGTTCCTCGACGCCGACGACATCTACCAGGCACAGATCGACGCCGGGCGTGAGTCGGGGGATTCAGAAGTGGAGAATCTCGAGATCGGACGCGTCACCGATTACGCGGTGATCGGGACCGACGGGGATAAGATCAACGACGCCAATGAGCGGAATGTATTTGGCAACGTGAAGTATGACCACCTCATCGAGTTCTACAGCGCCGCCAACAACTGTGTCATCGCCGGTAATTATTTCGGCGTCGGTGTCGACGGCAGCACCGTCGCCCCGGCGGTGAGTGACTTCGAGCCCGATCTTATCGAGCTTCCCGGCACCGGCTCGGTCCGCTTTGGAAGCAACGGCGACGGCGTGAGCGACGACATCGAGGGCAATTGGGCGTTCGGGATCCAGGGCAACGATATGCTGGTGGCTGGCGCCGCCGTTCCCGTGACCGCCCGTGGAAATCACTTCTCCGGGAATGCCTTCGAAGCCTTCCCCTGGTCCGACGCCGGCGGGCGTGCCTACGAGACTTATTATGCCGATGTGCTCGTGGATCCAGCCGCACCCAAGCCCTCGCTCACCACGCTGGTGAACAATGTTCTCAGTGGCAGGACGCCCGCCCGCAAGACAGACGTCTGGCCCGCGGACTTCATCGACCTCTACATCATCGATCCGGCCGCCGAGGCCAAGGGAGCCATCATTCCCGGAACCTATCTCGGTACGCTGCTGGATAACTCGGATGCCGACCAGAATGTTGCCGTGGGTGAGTTTGCCTTCGATATCTCCGCGCTGAATCCACCCCCGGGCTCCAAGCTCGCCATCGCAGTCACCTACTCCAAGAACGCCAAGATCACCGAGGCCGGATATTCCCTCACCGGACCTGTCTCCGAGCCGATCCTCGTGCCGGGCCAAGCGACGTCGCCGATCAAGATCACCGGAATCAAGACGGCCGCGAACAATGCCGCGGTCCTGACCTGGACCGGTGGAACCGCGCCGTTCAAGATCCAGTCCCGCCCAACCGCCGCGTCTGGAACCTGGAGCGATGGGACCACCACCTCCGACAGGACCGTGACGGTGACGCCATCCGGCACGGCGGTGTTCTACCGCGTGGCCGGGCAGTAAGTTCACCGTCCGACCGCTAAAGATCCGTAACCTGGAACGAAGGGGCGCCCTTGTGCGCCCCTTTCTTCTGCGGATGCCACGACAACCTCGTCGCTCGCCTCCCGCCTTGCGGAGTGCCCTCCTTCCCGCGCCATGCAGCCTCGCCAACGTCCTTCTCCAACCGGCTTCACGCTGATCGAGTTGCTGGTCGTCATTGCCATCATCGCCATCCTCGCGTCCATGCTCCTGCCGGCCTTGTCCAAGGCCAAGGAACGTGCCAAACGCGTCGCGTGCATCAGCAACCTCCGTCA
This sequence comes from uncultured Verrucomicrobiota bacterium, assembly GCA_903844265.1. Classification (GTDB taxonomy): domain Bacteria; phylum Verrucomicrobiota; class Verrucomicrobiia; order Limisphaerales; family CAIMTB01; genus CAIMTB01. Next base: position 5,978 of record CAIMTB010000156.1, on the reverse strand, counting down.
GGTGGGACTCGCGTGCATGCTCTATTCCGAGGACCAAAAGGACGGGGCCCTCACCGGCGCGACCAATTACATGGATGACAACGTCAACTGGATCTATCCCAACTATCTCCCATCCTGGCAGGTCCTCATTTGTCCAAGCACCCGGAATTACATCCGCACGAACACGGTCCGGGACCGCCTCACGGGACAGGTCTCGGTCATCGACCTTCTCGACTTCGCCCGCAACCGTGACACCGCCGGTTACAGCTATGAACTTTACGGGTTCATGGGCGCAGTCACCGACAACCCGCTCAATCCCCGCTGCGTGCGGAAGACTCAGTCGTCGGTGAACGGTTACGTCCATCTCAATGATACTTTCGGGCTGAAGGGTTCGGCCCCGGGCCCCGCCAATATCTGGCTGTTCGTGGACGGTGACGATGGTGCCAGATATTTCGAGAACGGTGCCATCGCGCAGCGCGGGCAGAACGATTACCCGGACGCATGGGACAACCATGGCGCCGACGGAGCCAACGCACTGTTCTGCGACGGTTCAGTCCGCTGGGTCATCCAGAAGAAATACGTCTTCACCTTCGAGCAGGCCCAGGACATCGGCCGCGCCGATTAACCCTGGGGCAGCCCACGGCGCAGGCCTCCACCCTCGCCATCCGGCTCCGAGGCGCGGAGCAGGGCGGGGACCGCGGTCTGATTGTCAACAATTCAGGTTTGACCCCACCGGACTCACGGAGAGCGATGGGTGTGGGCGGTGCGTGAGGAGGACCGGATCTCGGTGCTGTAGCCGGGTGATTCCGGCAGCAGGTAACGGCCTTCGCGCATCCGGACGGGATCGACGAAGTGCTCGTGCAGGTGGTCGACAAACTCCACCACCCGGTCTTCGCGCGGGCCGGCAAGGGCGATGGCGTCGAAGGCGGCGAGATGCTGGACGTGTTCGCAAAGTCCAACCCCGCCGGCGTGCGGGCAGACGGGCACGCCGAACTTCGCCGCGAGCAGGAGAATCGCAAGGCATTCATTCACCCCCGCCACCCGGCAGGCGTCGATCTGGCAGACGTGCAGCGCGCCGGCCTGGAGGAATTGCTTGAACATGACCGCGTTCGCGCAGTGTTCCCCCGTCGCGACCCGGATCGGGGCGATCGCGGCGGCGATGGCGGCGTGGCCGAGGATGTCGTCGGGACTGGTGGGTTCCTCGATCCACCACGGATTGAAGCGTGCGAGTTCACCCATCCAACGGATCGCCTGGGGCACGTCCCAAACCTGGTTTGCGTCGAACATGAGGAATCGTTCCTCGCCGATCTCGGATCTTACCAACTCCGCGCGACGGAGATCCTCGGCGAGGTCGCGTCCGATCTTGATCTTGAAGTGCCTCCAGCCTTCGTTGACGGCGTCGCGGCAGCGGCGGCGAATCTCATCGTCGGAGTAGCCGAGCCAACCGGCGGAGGTCGTGTAGGCCTGGATCCCGTCCGATCGGAGGACTGCCTCCCGGGCCGCCTTGTGCGGGGCGGCGCGTTGGAGAAGGTCCAGAGCCTCCTCGGGTGGGAGGGCATCGGTCAGGTAACGGAAGTCGACGCATCTCACAAGTTCCGCCGGCGTGAGATCGACGAGAAGCCTCCACAGCGGCTTCCCGGACTGCTTGGCGTGGAGGTCCCAGAGGGCGTTGATCACCGCTGCCGACGCGAGATGGATGACCCCCTTGTCCGGCCCGAGCCAGCGGAGCTGCGAATCGCCGTTCACGTGTCTCCAGAACCCGGCCATATCGGAGAAGATCTCCCGCAGGCCATGGCCGATGACTCTTGGCAACAACGCCCGAATCGCGGCGCAGACGACGTCGTTCCCGCGGCCGATGGTGAAGGTGAGACCGTGCCCCTCCGCAGCCCCGGCGACATCGCCGCGGAGGATCACATACGCCGCCGAATAATCGGGGTCGGGATTCATGGCGTCGGAACCATGGCGGCCCAGAGACGTCGGAAAGCGGAGATCGAGGATTTCGGCGTCGGTGATCTTCATTCGGGTGGGCGGAAAGCTGGGGCGCTTGTCGGGGCAGGGGTGGGCAGGAGACGGAATTGCAGGAGTTTGTCCGCCAGGGTGGCTCTCTCAGGCCGGGCGTCGCGCGACGAGTTCGACTTCGAGCAATGGATTCAAGGCGATCAGGACAGCCCGGATCAGCCGGAATCCGCGTTCCGTGGCGTGCACGCGGACGGCGATTCGGGCGGCGAACCTGTCCCAGCCGTAGCGCCGCATGCGGATATGCTGGATGTGCCAGCCCAGGACGGTGGCGAGGTTGCCGAGGGACTGGACGTTCCACCCGTGCAGGTGGTGGTTGGGTTCCGCGGGGTCGAAGTGGCGGTATCGGCGCTCGTGCTCCCAGGGAACATGGAGGATGAGCAGGCCCCCGGGTTTCACGATCCGCGCGAGGTCCCTCATCGCGGTCGCGGGTTCGAGCAGGTGCTCGAGGACGTGGTGGCAGAGGGCGACGTCAATCGAGGTTGACGGGACATCCTCGAGCGACGCCACGAAATCGATGCCGGCTGCCCGAAGCTGTTCCCGCATCGCGGTGTTGTCGGCGGCATCGCAGCCGAGCCGATGCTGGCAGCGCAAGGCCGCGAGGTTCCACCCGGCGCCGACGCCCAGTTCCAGAACACGGTCGTCCGGTCGTACCCACGCCCCGAATTTTTCGGCGCGCAATCGGTGGATCCAGGGAAGTGCCAAGGCGGGAACGCCTCGTTTGCCCTCGTGGTATTGCTGGCCGGAGCGGCCCTGATACAGCGCGGCCGCAGGGTCTGGGGGCGGGGAGGAAGGGGAACCGGCCATGGCGTGGCGATGCTAGCCGGTCGGAGTGGAATCATCCAGCGACCGATGCGGGGGCTGAGTGACCGGGGTTGAAGGGACCAAGCCGTTTCCGGGTTTTTTGAGGAAACAAATGAAGGGACAGGCTTTTGATGAGACAGTGATGAAAACAAAGGGACAGGTCTTGTATATGACGACGACCAATGAATCTGCGGCTTTTTTCGCTTTTTCTTTGGCGTGCTGAACCGACACTTCGCGTCGACATGAGTCAGCGTTCCTCCTCCAGGGCCGGGGTCTCCCGCAAGTTTGCCGCGTACCCCCGCCTCAACCCGCTTGGCATCGGCCGCGACATCTCGGCGGCGGATCTCATCGACGACGTGTTCCTTGCCTACAACGGAGGGCGGTTGCGTGAGGCCGCGCAGTTGCTCGCGCGCAAGATGCTCCCGGATGACGGCACCATCGGCATGTCGCTCACGGGAGCCCTGACGCCTGCGGGCCTGGGCAAGAGCTGCCTCATTCCGCTGATGAAGGCCGGCTTCGTGGACTGGGTTGTTTCCACAGGGGCGAACCTCTACCACGACCTTCACTACGGCCTGGACATGGAACTTTACGCGGGTTCGCCGTTCCTCGATGACGTTGAGCTTCATCGCGAGGGCATCATCCGGATCTACGACATCGTCTTCGATTATCACGTCCTGCTCGACACCGACGCGTTCGTCCGGGAAGTGATCCAGGGCCCCGAATTCCAGAGGACCATGGGGACGGACGAGTTCCATTACCTGCTCGGCAAGTACGTCCACGCCCGCGGGAAGAAGCTTGGTCTGAAGGACAGCTCGGTTCTCGCGACCGCCTACGAGTACGGGATACCGATCTTCACCTCGAGTCCCGGGGACAGCTCGATCGGCATGAACATCGCGGCGATGGCGCTGCGCGATTCGAAGCTGCTCCTCGACACCAACCGCGATGTCAACCAGACCGCGGGCATCGTCTACAATGCGAAGTCGTCCGGGCTCACCAGCAGCGTCTTCATCCTCGGCGGTGGCAGTCCCAAGAACTTCATGCTCCAGACCGAGCCGCAGATCCAGGAGGTCATGGGGATCCAGGAGAAGGGGCATGACTATTTTCTGCAGTGCACCGATGCCCGCCCTGACACCGGAGGCTTGAGCGGGGCGACGCCGGCCGAGGCCGTCAGCTGGGGCAAGGTTGACCCGAGCCATCTACCGGACTGCGTTGTTTGCTACACCGACACCACCATCGCGCTGCCGCTGCTCACAGCCTATGTCCTCAGCCGCGTGAAATCGCGGATTCCCAAGCGCCTGTATGACCAGCGCGATGCCATTCTCGATCGGGTGCGCGTGAAATATCTCAAGACGGGGACGGTCTCCAAGGTCGTGACGAGCCGGAAGCTGGCCAAGCGGAGCAGTGGCGTGGGCGTGAAGGGCAAGGCGTGAAATCCGGGCGTTCCCCAGAACCTTTCCTGCCCCGGGTTCAAACACTTTTCTGGCGCGTTGACATCGGGAGGTGCCTCCACGTAGGTTGGTCGTCCATTTTGACCTGAGTGGCTGTTGCGGCCCTATGCGAAGGCGTGGGGTTGCCGGCCAAGGTCCGGAAAGGAAGTGAATCAGCGTGACCGAGATCAAACTCAAGAAAGGCGAGCCGGTTGAGAAGGCGCTACGGCGCCTCAAGAAGAAGGTGGATCGCGAGGGTATTCTCCGCGAAGTGCGAAGCCATCGTCATTACGAGAAGCCTAGCGAACGCCGGCGCCGCAAGCTGAAGGTTGCGCGTTTCAACGCGATGCTAAGCGCCCGCTACGCGGACCTGTAGCATTCCTGTTTCGGGCGGCCGGCATAAAAATATGTGCCGGCCGCCTTCGATTCTTGCCGCGCCCCGGAGCGGTGATTGTGGTATCTGTCGTGACTTCGACCACGAATGTACTCTCTCTCTTCCTGCTGGAATTCCGGACGCCACACCTGTGGCCGTGCAATGCTCAACGAGATCCGGTCGCTCGGCTTCGAGTACGCGGAACTTAGCCACGGCATTCGCCTCAGCCTGCTCCCGGGCATCTTCGAGGCCGTCGATGCGGGTGAAATCAAGATCACGTCCCTGCACAATTTCTGCCCCCTGCCAATGGGGGTGATGCATCCGGCCCCAAACCTGTTCAAGTTCACTGCCCTCGACCGGCGCGAGCGCGAGAGTGCATGGAAACATTCCCTCAAGACGCTCGATACCGCCGCACGGCTCAAGGCGATCCTGGTCGTCCTCCACATGGGGGCCGTTGAGATGCGGGATTACACCGACCGCCTGCTCGACATGATCGAGGAAGGCAAACGCGAGACGCCGAAGTACGCGAAGCTCCTCGAGGAGGCCCTCGAGAAACGCGAGGCCCGCAAGGAACCGCACGTCGAGGCGGCCTACTCCTTCCTGCGCGGGCTGGCAGAGGAAGCCGCCCAGCGCGGCTTGAAGCTCGGCATCGAGAATCGCGAGTCCCTCGAGGAAATCCCCTTTGAAAGCGATTTCCACCTGTTCTTCCGCGAGTTCCGCGAACCGTGCATCGGCTATTGGCACGACACCGGCCACGGACAGATCAAGGAGAACCTCGGGGTCATCCACCATGCCATGCACGTGGGCGGCCTGTCCGACCGGTTGATTGGCTTCCATATCCATGATGTCGAGTTTCCCGGCCGCGACCATCAGGTGCCCGGGACTGGCTCCATCGACTACGCCGCCATCAAGCCGTACGTCAAACCCGGGCACGTCAAGGTCCTTGAACTGAGCCCCGCGACGCCGATTGAACTCATTCCCCAGGGACTGGCTCATATCCAGGGCATCTGGGGGCCTGAGTGAAGCAAGCGCTGCGGAAGGTCTGGTCCGTGCTCTGGAGGCTCGGACTCGCCGGCCTGCTGATGGCCTGGGCCTTCCACGCCATCTTCCATTACCAGTGCCGGACGGTCCTCCGCCTTCAGGGGATCGATCTCGATGCCCTTCCGAGGGTGGATCGCTGGATCCAGGTCTGGAAACTCGGGCCGTCGCAACTCGCGGGAACCGTGCTTCGGGTCCAGCCCGGCTGGCTTGCGGTGTCGATCCTTCTCTGGGGCGTGGGCATCACGCTCGGGGCCTGGAGGTGGTTGCTGATGTCCAACGGGTCTTGCAGGGGTTGCTTATCAATTTTGACATCCCGACAGCAGTGGGGCAGCAGCTGG
>CAIMTB010000155.1 GCA_903844265.1 uncultured Verrucomicrobiota bacterium | reverse complement strand
GCGCATCCATCAGGGGCGTTGGCTCGGTGCCGCGGGGGACGGGGCACCGGCCGGCGGCGGTGTGGGGGTGGGAAGGTGGACCATTGCCGGAATGCCTGCCGGGATGTGTGCCTCCGAGTTGTCGAACAAGGCCTTCACCCGCACGAGTCCGCTCGCGGGATCGGCCACAGGGGAGACGAATCGAATCTCTGCATCCACGGAGCGGATACCCACTTCCGTCTCGAGACGGAGCGTGGCCCGTTGTCCGGTCTTCAGGGATTGCGCCACATGTGCCTCGAGATTGACCGTGATCCAGCACCTTCGGGTGTCAACCAACCGGACGATCGGAGACTGCGCCTGACACCCTTCGCCGGGGTCGAGATTGAACAGATCGGCGACAACGCCGCTGAAGGGGGCCGTGATCTGGCGGCGACGCAGCTGCTCCTGCGCGAGATCGCGCTCAGCCTGGGCGATGCGGTGTTCCGCCCTGTGCTTGTCGAGCTCCTCCCTCGCCACGCTTCGCGTCCGCTTCACGAGTTCCTCGGTGCGCTGAAGCACCTCGGCGGCGTTCTCCAGAATCGCCTCACGACGAGCCAGTTCCAGCTCCTCCATGCGTTTGTCGAGCTCGACGATGACCTGCCCCGCCTCGACCGCGTCACCTTCCTTGAAAAAGTGCTTCCCGATGATTCCTGCCACGGGTGATGACAGCGTGGCGTCGAAGTAGGCGGCTGTAATGCCCTCCGTCTCGAGCGCAGCCGGGCTTTCCGCCGCCGACGTTGGCACCGTCCCAGCCACCGCCGAGAAAAGCATGACGGCCGCCATGAGAACATACGGGCTCAGGGTCGGGCGTGATCTCATGCCGCGATCCGATCCATGTTGCGCGAGAGCTCGGTTCATAGAATCAAGGAGGTGTGGAATTACCCGCGGGCTTCCCCTGGAATGCTTCGCGCGAGGTTCGGACTCGCTGGGCTGCGGACGCCGGGATTGGAAGATCCCCGGAGGGCGATTCAACGCCACGCTTCATGAGATAGACGCCGGTCAGGACTTCCAAATCAATGGTGGACTGGTGGAGTTGGACCAACGCCCCGAGCGCTGTGAGCCGGGCGATCAGCAGGTCCCGCTCAACCTCGAGCACTCTTCGGGCTTCGGCCCGACCCACATCGAGCCGAGCCATGGCGGTGTCGAGCAGGGCCCGGTTGAGGCGAACCGCCGTTTCGGTGTCGGGAATCGCCGCCTGGCTGCTCTTCACCCGGTGCAGGCTGGTCGCCAGAAGGTTCGCAAGCTGCGTCTCCAGATCCTTCAGCGCATAGACCGACGCGTCCTTGCGGTCCCGGGCCGCCGCCAGCTCGTGCCGGCCACGGCTGTCACCGCCGATCGGAATGCGGAACTCGGCTCCCACGGCCCACGCGGGATAATCCCCAGTGGTGACCTGATCCCATGAGGCGCTAGCGGTCTGGCCAAGGCCGTTCATTCCGTAGCTCGCCCTGAGATCCAGCTGGGGCAGATGCTGATTACGAGCGTAAGCCACGCGTATGCCTTCCTGCTCGATGCGCTTGCGCTGGGCGAGGTAGTCCGGGTTGTACTCGAAGAGGGTCCCCCAACGGTCCTCGAAGTTGAGCCGCTCGGGCGCTGGCGCCTGCGGCGCGTCCGCGGTGATTGGACCGCGGAGATCGCGCTCGGTCGCCGCCACGAACGCAGACGATCGCGCTCGGGCGTCGGCAAGCTTCTGCTCGGCCTCGCGCCGGCCGCCACGACGCTCGGCGAGGTCGGCCTCCGCCTGGAGAACGTCCAATTCCGACGCCTTGCCGGCCTCGGTGCGGACGCGGAAGTCGGCGAGGATCGTCTCCGCGACGTGGACAGATTCGTGGAATGTCTTGAGTTGTTCCTGCGCGAGGAAGAGTCCGAGGTACGCGGTTTCTGCGCCGGCGACGAGCTGGAGCAAGGCGCGCCTGTAATCCTGCTTGGCGATTTCCGCGTTGGAATCGGCGAGGCGTATGCCGAACCGGGTCGCCGCCGTGCCGGCGTTTTTCAACAGCGGTTGGACGAGGTTGCCGCCGATGAACGTCTCGAGCTCGCCGTTGGTCCGTGTGCCGAATTGCAGGTTGTTGTGGATGTCCCGGAGGCTGTACCCGATCCGCAGCCGGGCCCCGGTGGGGATGAGGAACTCCACGGCCGAGGTGTAGTTGTTGTTCCGTTCGTCGAACAGCGAGCTGCCGAGGCTCACCACGTCGCGCGACGCGTTCTGCCGCCTGCTCTCGTTATGTTCGGCGCTCCCCACGAATGCAGGCTCGAAGATGCCGCGCTCGGCATGTGTCATGTGGTTCGTCGCACGGTAGGCGGCGGCGTCGGCCTGCATCCGCTCACTGCGCACGAGGACCAGGGCGAGGTAGTTCGAGAGGCTGATGGACCATCCGGCCTCCGCGCCGTTCCCCGGGATGTCTGCGGCCACCGCCGTGCCCGAGGCAAGGAGGGTCGCGAGTGCGGCCGCCGCGCCGAACGCAAACCGGATGGCCCGCAGGCGAAAGCCCTTCCGGGCACGCCGCGTCATTGCCGGGGTTGCGCGATGTGTCGTGTGTCCTGTGTCAGGAACCAGGTGCAAAGGCGAGGGATTCATCGAGCCAGGTATCGCTGCGGAGTACTTGTTGACGTTGTCGAAAGGCAATGCGGCCGGCGCGGGCCTGGGCTTGCGCCACGACGGCACCAGCCAGGGACGAAGGCGCGCCACCCACGAGCGGATGGAGCCGGCGCGGCGCGAACCGCCGCACCAGGTCGTCCTCGGCGCTCGCGAAAAGTTGCGCGCTTCCCGGATCCCCCTGGCGCGCCGCCCGGCCGATGAGCTGGCGGTCGACGCGCGCACTCTCGTGCCGCTCGGTGGCGATGACATGAAGCCCGCCGAGCTCGGCGACACCGGCCCCGAGGCGGATGTCGGTGCCGCGGCCGGCCATGTTGGTCGCGATGGTGATGCGTCGCTGCTCTCCCGCGAGAGCGATGACCGCCGCCTCGTCCGCGTTGTGGACCGCGTTGAGCAGGCGAAACTCAAGGCCGCGATCCTCGAGGAGCTTTGCCAGGTTCTCGCTCGCAGCCACCGTGCGTGTGCCGATCAGGACCGGACGGGCGGTGGTGTGGACGGCAACGATGGCCTCGACGACGGCCTGCCACTTGGCGGCTTCCGTGGCGAAGTAACGGTCGGGCAATCGCCGTCGGACGCATGGCCGGTTCGAAGGAACGCGAAGAACGGGCAGCCGATAGATTCTCCAGAATTCCGGCGCCGCCTCGATCGCGGTTCCGGTCATGCCGGAGAGCCGGTGAAAGAGCCTGAAAAACCGCTGGAAACTCATGCGCGCCGCGGTTTCCGAGGGGTTCGTGAGCGGAACGTTCTCCTTCGCCTCGACGGCCTGGTGAAGGCCCTGTTGCCACGACCGCATCGGTTGGGGTCGTCCGGTGGCCTCATCCACGATGACTACGCGGCCTTCCTGCAGGATGTACTGTCGACCCGACAGGAAAGTTCACGCG
>CAIMTB010000154.1 GCA_903844265.1 uncultured Verrucomicrobiota bacterium | reverse complement strand
CCCTGTCATAGGCGTTGACCGTGACGCCCTCAGGCTTGCGACAACTGCCGGAATTCGGGACACCGCGCGGGCGAATTCCGGCTTGGTGCGAAGCTGAAGTTCGCACTCAGGTGCCGATTGCGGGGCGGGCAGGACATTCAGTTCGCGGCGAAACCCGGGCTGCTCCGCGGAATACCAGGTTGAACGCTCGTCCGGGCACATTGTCGCGGCCTCGGCCATTCCCATCGAGCCATTCCTGCTTTCTCCAGCCTTCATGTAAGCACCTGGAAGCACTGCGTATGCCAGCCCGGATCGCCCTGCACGGCGTCGGTTTCTACCCGGAAAGAGTGAGCCCAATTCCTCCAAATCGGCGCCAAAGGATCGGTGGTGGGAATTTTTGCACCCGTTCTGGGGAAGAAAATTCCCGTCACGAGACGACTCTCGCTCGTCGGATTCCGTCGAATACTGCGGCTCCGCCATCGCCGCCAGACCTGAAGTACTGCGTTGCATGGTTCACTCCTTCCATGAGTGGCCCCGGGTGGGGCGTTTGGTTTGTACTGACGGCATCCATGCCGTCCGGCGGGGTTTTATGAGGCGCCCGCCGCTCCACCTCGCCAGCTTCGTACCGTTCGTCGCCGGCTCCCGCGTGCTTTATCGGAACATCCGCATCCAGCTTGAGGATCCGGCTTCCGGAATCCCTCGGCACCTGCCCGGGCCAGGAACCCGCCAGAATGCCAGCACCCCAGATCAACACCCAAGTCCCGGCCCCCGAACCTCCACCGCATGGCAGGCCACGCTTCGACCGGACGCCACCTCCCGCAACGCGGGCACCTCCTGTCGGCACCGGGCCTCCGCGACAGGACAGCGCGGATGAAAAGGGCAACCCGACGGCGGGTTGATCGGAGACGGCACGTCCCCGCCCAAGACGATCCGGACCCGCTTCGAGGCCGGATCCACCACCGGTACCGCCGATATCAACGCCTGGGTGTAGGGATGCTTCGGGTCCCCGCATACGCAGGCTGCCTCGCCGGATTCCACGACCCGACCGAGGTACATCACCAGGATCCGGCGGCTGATATGCCTCACCACCGCCAGGTCGTGGGCCACAAAGAGGTAAGCCAACCCGTGACGATCCTGGAGGTCCTGCAGCAAGTTCACGATCTGCGCCTGCACCGACACATCAAGCGCGCTCACCGGCTCGTCGCAGACGAGCAGGCGCGGCTCCACCGCCAGGGCGCGCGCAATCCCGATCCGCTGCCGCTGACCCCCGCTGAATTCATGCGGGTACCGGCGCGCATGATCCGCGTCGAGCCCCACGTCCGTCAGCAATGCCGCGATCCGATCCCGCCGCACCGCCGCGTTCGGTGCCAGTCGATGAATGTCGATCGCCTCCCCCAGGATCGATTCCACCGTCATGCGCGGGTTCAGCGAGCCGTAGGGATCCTGGAACACCATCTGGAATCGCCGCCGCATCGGCCGAAGCGCCCGGTCGCCAAGCGTCGTGATGTCCACACCGTCGAACTCCACCCGGCCCGACGTCGGCTTCAACAGGCGAATGGTCGCCCGCGCCAATGTCGTCTTGCCGCACCCGCTCTCGCCCACCAGCCCCACCGTCTCTCCCGGGGCAACCTCGAAACTCACCCCGTCGACAGCCCGGACGTGTTGGTGCGCGCGACGAAACATCCCGGGTTTCACCGGGAAATGGACCTTCAAATCCCCAACCTTGAGAAGTGACATGGCTGACAAGCAGAAAACCTATCCGCTGGAATAGGGACAGCGCGAAAACCGGGACGCAGGGTCATTCGTCACACGCGCCAACGCAGGCACTTCCACCCGGCAATCCTCCCGCACCTCGGGACAGCGCGGATGGAACCGACACCCGCCGGGCCACGCTCCCGGGCTGGGCGGCGCCCCTGGAATTGCCGTCAGTCGGGCCACATCCAGGCCCAGCTGCGGCACCGACCGTATCAGCGCCCGCGTGTAGGGATGGCGCGGATGCTGGAGCACCTCCTTCGCCGGTCCTGACTCCACGATCTGGCCGGCGTACATCACCAGAACCCGGTCGGCCATGTCCGTGATCAGTCCGAGATTGTGCGTGATGAGCAGAATGGCCATTCCAAGATCACGATTGATGTCCCTCAACAAACTCAGGATCTGCGCCTGGATGGTCACGTCCAGCGCCGTGGTCGGCTCATCCGCGACCAGCAACCGGGGCCGCGCCGCCAAAGCCAACGCAATAGTCACCCGCTGCTGCATCCCACCGCTCAGCTGGTGCGGAAAATCCCGCGCCCGGGTCTCCGGCGCCGAAATCCCCACCTGTTGCAGCAGGCGCACCACCTCCGCCGCGTTCGCCTTGTCCCGACGATGCACCCGCAACACCTCGAGTATCTGCGCGCCCACACTGGACACGGGGTTCAAGGATGCGCCCGGGTCCTGGAAGACATAGCCCACCACCCCGCCGCGAATGCTCCGGAGCCGGGACTCCGGCAATTCCAACACGTCCTGCCCGCCGAGGATTATCTTCCCCCCCGCATACCGCGCCGGAGGCGACGGCAACAGGCGGGCCAGACTCAGAGCCGTGACACTCTTGCCAGACCCGCTTTCGCCCACCAACCCGACGACCTCACCGGCGCTGATCCCAAAAGACACCCCGTCCACCGCACGGACCCAGCCGCCGCCGGATCGAAATTCGACCTCGAGATTCTCTACTTCTAGAAGCGTCATGCTGGGGCGGGTGTTCTGGCAGCATTGGACACGCTCTGCACCGACAACCCAGCCGCCAGAATCGCCACCGCAATCGACGGAAGCAACAAATGCCATCCACGGGACCACCGCCACCGTGCATCCACAGATTGACGGTACCGCACTCCGCTGCGCGCCGTCCCTCGCCGACGCACCCCGCCACATCTCCGTCTCACCGCTTGCCCCCGCAGCCGTTCTCTGGCGTCGTTGCGCCCCGCGTGGATCCGACGACACCTCCAGAAACCAAGCCAAGCCCCGACTCACCTGCTCCTCCCGAGCCCGTGAATGAATGGGTCGAACTCCGCACCTCCGGAATCCACGGACGCGGCGGCTTCGCGCGCGCCCCGATTCCCTCCGGAACCCGCTTCATCGAGTATGTCGGGCGCCGGGTGTCCAAGGCCGAGTCCGCCGCGCTCTGCACCGAGGGAAACCCGTTCATCTTCACGATCAACGACGAATGGGACATCGACGGCGACGTCCCCTCGAACCCGGCGCGCTTCCTGAACCACAGTTGTAGTCCGAACTGCGAGGCACAGCAGGAGGACGACCGCATTTTTCTCGTCGCCCTTCGAGACCTTGGCCCCGACGAGGAACTGACCTTCAACTACGGCTACGACATCTCCGAGTGGCGCGATTACCCGTGTGCCTGCGGCGCACCCGACTGCCTCGGCTACATCGTCGCGGAAGAATTCCAGGAGCAAGTGCGACTCGAACTCGCCAAGGACGCGACCCCGACCGAGGTCGCGACGGAGTTGTAGGGGAGGTCGGATCCATGGCGAGCGGTGGATCCGGTAGTTTCGCCACAGTCAGCAGGGCGGGCAGTCCCTTGCCCGCCGTGCGATCGACGGCACCCGACGGCGCGCAGCGGAGTGCGCGCCCTACCTTCAATCGGTGGATGCACGGCATTGCAAGGCCCCCCGGGCTTTCCATTGAAAGCGCGGGACCGTTCTCCTAGCTTGCACCCCCGGAAACGCCAGCGCCCGCCTCCCACCCGCCCATGAACCGACGCCATTTTCTCCACGCCTGGACCGCCAGTGCAGGGTTCCTTGCCGCCCTCCTGCTCTCCGGCTGCGGACCCGGCGGAGGCGGCACCAACTCGGCCACCCTCCGGATTGGTGAATTTGCCTCGCTCACCGGCAAGGAAGCCACCTTCGGCCAATCCTCCCACAACGGCACCGAATTGGCCGTGATGGAACTCAACGCAGCCGGTGGTGTGCTGGGGAAAAGCCTCGAGCTCATCACCCAGGACAACCAGTCCAAGGCCGGCGAGTCCCAGACGGTCGTCAATAAACTCATCGCCCGCGACGGCGTCGTCGCCATCCTCGGCGAAGTCGCCTCGTCCCGATCTCTCGAAGCCGCACCCGTCTGCCAAAACGCCAAGATCCCCATGATCTCGCCGTCGTCCACCAACCCGGACGTGACCAAGACCGGCGATTACATTTTCCGGGTCTGCTTCATTGACCCGTTCCAGGGAACGGTGATGGCGAACTTCGCCAAGGACACGCTGAAGGCCAAACGCGTGGCGATCTTCACCGACGTGAAGAGCGACTACAGCAAGGGCCTCGCGAAATTCTTCAAGGAACGCCACGCCATCAACGGCGGCACCATCGCCTCGGAATTCGACTTCAACGGCGGCGACACCGATTTCAAGGGCCAACTCACCGCGATCAAGGCCTCCAATCCCGAGGCACTCTTTCTTCCAGGCTACTACACGGACGTCGCACTGATCTGCATCCAGGCCAAGCAACTCGGCCTCAACGTCCCGATCTTCGGCGGCGACGGCTGGGAATCCGACAAGCTGATGGAGATCGGGCGCGACGCGGTCGAGGGCACCCACTTCTCCACCCATTATCATCCCGACGTCGGTTCGCCCCGCAGCCGCCAGTTTGTCGACGCTTACAAGAAGGCGTACGGCAGCTCCCCAGACGCCATGGCCGCGCTCGGCTACGACTCGGCCATGATCCTCGCCGATGCCATGAAGCGCGCAGGCTCAGCAGAACCAGCCAAGGTCCGCGACGCCCTCGCCGCCACGCGCGATTACGACGCCGTCACCGGCAAGATCACCATCGACCCGAACCGCGACGCCTCGAAGTCCGCGGTGATCCTCCGGGTCGAGGGTGGGAAGCTGAAATACCTCGAGACCATCGCGCCGTGACCGGATGACGGAGTTCCTCCAGCAACTCCTGAACGGCCTGTCCCTCGGCGCGATCTACGCCCTGATCGCGCTGGGTTACACGATGGTCTACGGCGTCCTGCGCTTCATCAATTTCGCGCACAGCGACGTCTTCATGCTCGGCGCCTTCGCCGGCTACTACCTCGCCCCCATCGTGGCGCGCGTGTTCCCATCGGGCTCGGTCGCAGGCGCCGTCGTCGTCCTGCTCTCCGCGATGGCCATCTGCGCGGTCATCGGCGTCACCATCGAATACCTTGCCTATCGCCCCCTGCGACGACGCCCCCGGCTCACCGTCCTGATCACCGCCATTGGGGTGTCGCTCCTCATCGAGTTCACCAGCCAGCACCGGCTCGTGTTTGGCCCCTCGCCCCGGACCTTTCCCCAACTGCTCGACGCCCGGACGCTGGACATCGGAGGCGTGGCGATCGGCACGACACAGATCGTGGTGTTCGTGCTCACCGCGGTCCTGCTGGCAGGGCTCACATTTGTGGTCCAATCCACCAAGGTGGGCACGGCGATGCGGGCGGTTTCATTCAACGAGCAGGCCGCGGCGCTGATGGGCGTGAACATCAACCGCATCATCTCGTTCACCTTCGCTCTGGGGTCCGCCCTCGCCGGAGCCGGTGGCGTGCTCTTCGCCATGAGCTACACGAAGATCGAACCGCTCATGGGAGTCCAGACCGGCCTGAAGGCTTTCGTGGCCGCGGTTCTTGGGGGCATCGGGAACCTGCCCGGCGCCGCGCTTGGCGGCATCGTCCTCGGCGTGGTCGAGACGTTCGCCGGAGGCGTCCAGGGGTTGTCGAACTACCGCGATGGCATCGCGTTCGCGGTCCTGATCCTGATCCTGTTATTCCGTCCCGCCGGACTCCTCGGCCGGGCCCAGGTCGAGAAGGTATGAAGATTGCCGGCGCCAAACGATGGTTGCTCGCAGGCCTCGCCGCCTCCGCCCTGCTCCACCTCTTCACAGGCTACACCAACCGCTATTACCTCGGCGTCTCCATCGACGTCGCGATCAACATCGTCCTGGCCGTCAGCCTCAACCTGATCAATGGCCATACCGGCCAGTTCTCACTCGGCCACTGCGGTTTCATGGCCATCGGTGGCTATGTGTCCGCCATGCTCACCATCGCCGCACACAAGGCCGGGATTCCCCAGGCCCTGACACCGCTGGTCTTCGCCGCGTCCCTGCTCGCCGGCGGCGTGTTCGCCGCCCTCGCCGGCATCGGTGTCGGAATCCCGTCGTTCCGGCTTCGCGGGGATTACCTGGCCATCGTCACGCTCGGCTTCGGAGAGATCATCCGCGTCTTCTTCCAGACCTTCGAACCCGCCGGCGCTGCCAGCGGCCTCAAAGGCATCCCCAACTACACGAACTTCCTGTGGGCGTGGGGAACCGCGGCAATCACCATCTATGTCGTCGCGGCCCTCGTGAATTCGACCTACGGCCGCGGTTTCCTCGCGGTCCACGACGACGAAATCGCTGCCGGGGCGATGGGCGTGAATACCACCCGGTATAAAGTCACCGCGTTCGCCATCGGGTCGTTCTTCGCCGGGGTCGCGGGCGGTCTCTACGCGCATCACAAGGTCTTTCTCAGCCCGACCGGATTCGACTTCATGCGAAGCATCGAGATCGTCGTGATGGTGATCCTCGGCGGCATGGGCCGTACCGCCGGCGTCGCTGTCGCCGCCATCCTTCTCACCCTCCTCCCTGAACTGCTCCGTGGATTCTCGGATTACCGCATGATTCTCTATTCCCTGCTCATCATCATCCTCATGCTCTCAAGGCCTCAGGGACTCTTCAATTTTGTGGGAGGGAAGAGGGTCAAAGCCTGATGCCTGCCATCCTCGAACTCGAGCGTGTGACCATCCGCTTCGGCGGACTCACGGCCGTTTCCGAGGTCGACCTCGCCCTCCCTGACAATGCGCTCTTCGGTCTCATCGGCCCCAACGGAGCCGGCAAGACCACCGCGTTCAATCTCATCACCGGAGTCTACCAGCCGACCGAGGGGCGGATCACGTTCCAAGGTTCCCCCACCGCGGGACTCAAGCCCCACCAACTCGCAGCGCACGGCATAGCCCGCACATTCCAGAACATACGGCTCTTCGCCAGCCTGACGGTGTTCGACAACGTCCGGGTGGCGATGGCATTGCACCACCCGCATGGCATCGCCCAGGCCCTGTGGCGCGGCTCGGAGTTCCAGCGTGGAGAACGGGACGTCGCGCAACGGATCCATGAGCTGCTCGAAATCTTCAATCTCGACGAGGTGCGGGACGTCCAGGCGTGCAGCTTGCCTTACGGGGACCAACGCCGACTCGAGATCGTCCGCGCGCTGGCGACACAACCACGACTGCTGCTCCTCGACGAGCCTGCAGCTGGCATGAATCCCACGGAGAAATCGCAGTTGGCCGACCTCATCCGGTCCATCCGCACGCGCTTCAATCTCGCCGTCCTCCTCGTGGAACATGACATGCAACTCGTCATGAACCTCTGCGAACGCATCGCCGTTCTGGACTACGGGGTGAAGATTGCCGAGGGATCGCCCGGCGAGATCCGTCGAAACCCCAAGGTCATCGAAGCCTACCTCGGCGAGGAGCACTCCCCCGACAACCCTCCCCCAAGCCACCGACCGTGAGCCTCCTCGAAGTCAGGGATCTCCACGTCAATTATGGCGCCATCAGCGTCCTCCATGGCGTTTCGCTCCGGGTCGCGCCCGGTGAGATCGTCACGTTGATCGGCGCCAATGGCGCGGGCAAGAGCACCACCCTCCGCACGCTCTCAGGACTGGTCCGGGCAAGGGCCGGCACCGTCGTCTTCGACGGCAAGCCCATCGCCAACCTGCCGCCCCACGAGATCGTCCGCCTGGGTCTCGGGCACGTGCCCGAGGGTCGCATGATCTTTGCCAACCTGACCGTGCACGAGAACCTCCAGATGGGGGCCTACCTCCAGCACGACCGCACCGCAATCGCCCGCGAATTCGACTACGTCTTCTCCCTGTTCCCCCGCCTCAAGGAACGTGAGCGCCAGATCGCCGGGACGCTGTCGGGCGGCGAGCAGCAGATGCTCGCCATCGGACGCGCCCTGATGGGGCGACCCAGGTTTCTGATGCTCGACGAACCGTCCCTCGGCATTGCCCCCCTCCTCGTGAAGGCGATCTTCCAAAAGATCACCGAGATCAACCGCGAGCGCGGAATCACCGTCCTCCTCGTCGAACAAAACGCCAACCTCGCCCTGGAGGTTGCCCACCGCGGCTACGTCATGGAGACAGGCCGGATCCTTCTCGAGAACGACTCGGCCACCCTTCGCGCAGATCCCCAGGTCCGAAGCGCCTACCTCGGCGGCTGACCCTTCACCCCGTCCCACCCAAGCCCGCCACCGCTTCACGCAGCTCCGACGTCACGTCGGCGTCTTGCATAAAGGACCTGTCCCCCTGTTTTGCTACTGTTTAACTTGTGCCCGGATTCGGTGGTTGATCCGCTTCACTTTCCCTACCCAGTGGCCGGATACCGGAATTCCCTACGGATGACCCATCGGAATAGGCCTCCCCGCGCGCCCCGCTCGGGGATTTCCAGGCCATGATGGCGGCCCACCGTCGCCCCAGGGCGGGCCATCAGTTGGGTTGTTTTGGACTTCTCGCAATCACCACATAAAGCCATTGACTTATCCGCGACGAGCCGACTTAAACACGCTCCAAGGAGGTTGGTGGAAGTCATCCCTTCCACCCGCTAAGAAGTATGCACCACGCAATCATTCGGATTCTCATCTGTGTTTCGTTCTTGTCCTGCTTCCTTGTCGGACCCCAGGCGAAGGCACTGCCCGCGCTTGGACCGATCCTGGGCCGGCTTCTCGCCCGCACCGCGGTCGAGACCGGCACATCGCTCGCCGTGACCGAGACCTACGACCAGCTGAAGAAAGCCATTCTCTCGCTGGTCGGGTCCGGGAACGGAACATCAGCCAATGATCTCGGGATTTCCGAGATATCCATCGACCTGCTTTCCTACTCGGACAGCCGCCTGAAACGGGTGGCCAGCATCCGCCAGTACGAAACCCTGTCCGTTGTACCCAATCCGACCACCGGAGGGCTGTCCTACTTCCGCCTTCTCAACGTCGGATACACGAACGCCGGCCTTCCACAGACCTCGTCGAGCAGCCAGGCCCCGTTCGAATTTGTCCTGCGCGACCTGTCGGAATCCTGTTCCAATGCTGAGATAGGAGTCGAATACCGTCGCCTCGTGAACACCAAACTGCTGGCCCGGCACAGTTACTCAAAGATACCCGCCGTGAAACCAGCCGGCTATATCCTGGCCCTCGGGCTTGGACACGCCCCGGTGCCCAGCGAAGCCCCATGCGACACCGGGGCCAACCCACCCCCGGCGGGCATCGCAAGCCTGCTCTTCAGCATAGCGCCTAACGGGGCCACGGTCCTGAGTCTCCCAAATTCCATCCAGCCGAATGCCGTGACCTCGCTCTGGATCGCCGCCGCGTTTGCATTACCGCCGATGAGACCCGCCATCTAAGGCCTACGCATGAAACGATCGCCGATAACATGGATCGTACTCGGGGTCGCGGTATTGCTCGCCGTGGCCTGGATTGTCCGCCCGACGACCCTGCCCGCTCCCCCAGGCACCCACGGCGATGAACCCAGTCGGGGCCGGAACGCCTCACCAGGCGGACCGGCCCCGGCACCCACCCCCGGCCTACCGCCAGGTCTTGCGCCCAAAGAGGACGACAGACCCGCGGGCGAGGGGTCCCTGGCGGGAGACGGTACGGATCTGGACCGTGTCACCGACCTGATGAAGCGCTTCGAGATCAATCCGTCGGCACTGCACCACGCCTTTCGAGCGGGCTGGCAGGCCGCAGAGTTCCGGCGCCTGACCCGTGGCAACGAGCTCGCCCGGGCGGCATACCTTGAGGCGCTGAACGACCGGGAACGACTCCATCTCGAGTTGGAGTTTGGAGTCACCAACACAGCGTTCTATCAACAGCTGTTCAGCCTCGATATCCGTACCCAACCGAAGACCGGGCGACCCGAGTTGCTCGCTCCAACCCCCGAAGGCCAGTTCGTCTACGAATACAACCGGAGGATCCAAGGCGGCACAGAGGCCCTGCAACGAGTCGCCGGAATTCTCCGAGACCACGGCCTCGAGGGATTCCCCCTGGTGCTCCGCGCAGGCGAGGACCTTGCCCTGCTCGGCTTCTGCGAACAACGCCACGAGGCCATCGAGTCCGCCCGCATCGACTGGATGAAGGAGCCGGAGACAGGCCCGGACACGCGGACCCAGTTCCAAGCTGACATCGCCGCAAGCCGTGCGGGCATCGACGCGTTCAGGAACGTCCTTGAGGCCAGCTTCGAACAGATTGCGGGCGTGACCGATCCCACACTGTTCGCCGACCTGCACGCGGTCGCGACGGGTCCCACGATTCTGCCGGTCCGACCCCCACCTGATGCACAGGAACGATTGCGTCTCATTGACGAGCCCGTGCCTCGACCCGGACCGACCGGCCCGCCTCAATGAGCCTTGGCACGACCGAAAAGCGTCTCGAATGCCTCCCCCACCCTTGCGGCCAGGATCTCCGGTGATTCTCCGAGCCATGAAGCCAACCCGCCATAAACGAGGGCGAGATCCGCCGGATGATTCAGCATCTGCCCTGCACCCCCCGCAAGAATCCTGGGCGACCAGCCCTCGATCATCCCGGGGAGAGGCCGGGAATCGCCCGATGACATACCAAGTTGCGCTTCGGTGGACGGTGCTGCCATCGCACCGAGAACCGGCCCCTCGACCCGCTCATGTGCCACATGCCATTCCGCGGTGGCGGGCAGGCGCTGGTCGGGTGCGTCCGTCTCGACCAGGAGCCGCGCAGCGGGGACAGCACGGAAGACGGCCCGTTGACGCGCCTTACGAGCATGGAGGAAATAGCCTGGAAAACCAAAGTAAGCCCCCAGTCGGGTCAAGGGCTCGACAAGCTCGATGGGCCCTCCGTAGCTGTGCAGAAGAAATCCACACGCCGGCCGCGGCCCGCCGCGGAGGCGATCGTGCATCCGTCCCCACGCCTGGAGGCAATGGATGCTCGCTGGGATGTTACGTTCCGTGGCGAGCGCGATCTGGACTGAAAAGATCTCCTCCTGCTCGGGCAACGCGGCCGCAGTCAACCCGGCGATTTCAGGTGACACCGCCGCCCGAGCCGAGGGCGGGCACTCCAGGATCCAACGATCGATTCCAATCTCACCCACGACCGCGCCGGGAACGTCATCAAGATTCCGCCGCAGCTCATCAAACCACGCCGGAGTCCGCTGGTGAACATGCCACGGGTGAAGCCCAAACGACGGGACCACCAGGTCCGGATATCGGCGCGCGATCTCGGCGACCGCCGGCCAGTCCTTCTCGCAAGATCCGTTCACCACCATCCGGACCACACCCACGTCGCGGCATGCCGCCACGAGTTCGTCCTGACGACCCAGGAATCGCCCGTCCTGGAGATGATTGTGAGCGTCGTACAGGGCCATGGTGCCCTCAGGCGATGGCATCGCGATCAACGCCATCAACGCGATCAACGCGTTCGGCGGCGAAAGCGCGCATCGCAGCGCGCACCTTTCCAAGGCTCCTGCGCCGGTTCTCCGTCAGCGAATCCAGCAACCCCGTCCTCTCAAGAAACCCCGGCTCCCCGACCATGACCTCATGCGGGGACAGGCCGTCGTAGAGTTCACATAACAAACCCGTTATGGCCTTCAGGATGGCCGACTCGGAATCGGAACGAAATCGGCATCGCCCCCTCTCGAAGGCGGCGTCCAGCCACAGGCGGGAAGCGCAACCCTTGATCTCGTTCGACTCCGACCGGACGACGGGGTCCACCCCACCGCGTCGTCCGGATTGATCGATCACCCAGGACAACCGTGCCTGCGGATCGGCAATCCCTCGGAGCGCTTCCAGGAGGCCCGAATGGCGATCGCCAAAAGTGTCACCCGGAAGCGCCATCGTCAGGGATGCCCTCCCGCAAACCGGTGGAGTCCCGGCGGGTTGTCGTGGATATCAGATCGCGGCGGCGACGAGATCGCCCACCTGCGTGGTGCCGAAGCCCATGCGTCCGGCGGCCAGCGACTGGATCTTGGTATTGATGATCTTGACCACGGCGTTCTCGATGGCTTCGGCCGCGGCGGTTTCGCCCAGGAAATCGAGCATCATCCCGGCGGCATTGATGGCAGCGAGCGGGTTGATGACGTTCAGCCCGGTGTACTTCGGCGCGCTGCCACCCATCGGCTCGAACATCGAAGTGCCCTCGGGATTGATATTGCCGCCTGCGGCGACACCCAAGCCGCCCTGGATCATCGCGGCGAGGTCGGTGATGATGTCGCCGAACATGTTGTCCGTGACGATCACGTCGAACCACTCCGGGTTCTTCACGAACCACATGCAGATCGCGTCGACATGCGCGTACTCGTTCTTGACCGTGGGATGGGCTGGCGCCATTTCCTGGAAGCCGCGCCACCAGAGGTCAAACGCGTAGGTGAGCACGTTGGTCTTGCCGCACAGGGTGAGTTGCGAACGCTTGCCTGCCTCGACGTCCTCGGGCTTCAGGCCCTTCCATGCCTGGCCGCCGCGACGTTTCTTCGCAACCTCGAAGGCGTATGCGAGACAACGATCCACGCCGCGCCGGGTGTTGATGGATTCCTGGATCGCGACCTCGTGAGGGGTACCCTTGAAGAGATTGCCGCCGGCACCGGCATAGAGGCCCTCGTTGTTTTCACGGATGACCATGAAATCCACATGCTCCGGCCCCTTGTCCTTGAGCGGACAATCCTGGGCCCGGTACAGCTTCACCGGACGCAGGTTGATGTACTGCTCCAACTCGAATCGGAGCCGCAGGAGAATTCCCTTCTCGAGAATGCCCGGCTTCACCTGCGGATGCCCCACCGCGCCAAGGTAGATTGAGCGGTACTTCCTCAATTCATCCACGGCGCTATCCGGGAGGACCTCACCTGTCCGGAGAAAGCGGTCGCCACCGAAGTCGTACGGGTGCCAATTGAGTGAAAACCCAAATTTCCGGCCTGCGACCTCGGCCACCTTGAGGGCCTCGCGCGTGACCTCAGGTCCCGTGCCGTCGCCACCAATGACTGCAATATCGTAGCTCTTCATGCCTCGCGTCTCTTGTGGATGCCATCCCGACGTCCTGCACCACCCTTACATCCGGGCGACGATCCTCAGGATCCGGGACCCCAAGACTACCCCCGACACCCTCGCCGGGAACAGGCGATTTTCATCGGGCCCACCCTTCGAGCCATCCCCGAATTGTCGGTCGCAGGGCGGCCTCTCCGAGGGCGCCCTGCCCTGGGGCATCCCCCGGAAGGGCGGCGCGCCCTGCCGTCGACCTGTGCAGGCACCGCACCCTTCGGGCCGCGGTTCTGGCGGGGAGGCACGATGTTTGACTTGAAGAAGTAAAATGGCGTGTCATGGCTACACGAAGTGATGTTTGCCTCCATGAAAGCGCCTTCGCAAAAGGTACGGCCTGCAGTCCAGGCCGGGCGCTTTTACCCGCAGTCATCGGAGATGTTATCCGGCATGGTGGAGGAATTCCTGGCCGCGGCGAAGCCGGGTTTGATCCCTAATCCGAAGGCGATCATCGCGCCGCACGCGGGCTTTTCGTTTTCCGGGGCGGTGGCCGCGTCGGCCTTCGCGCCGTGGGCGGCGGAGGCGGACAAGATCAGGCGGGTGGTTTTGCTGGGGCCGTCACACTGGCTGGATTTCCGGGGAATGGCATTACCGGGAACCCGGGCGATGGCGACGCCGCTCGGGGATGTGGGGCTGGATTCAGCCGCGATCGCCCAGGCCCTGCAGCTCCCCGGGGTGATTGTCTACGATGCAGCCCACACTCCAGAGCATTGCCTCGAGGTGGAACTGCCGTTCCTTCAGGTTGTCCTGCGTGAGTTCACCATCGTGCCGTTGGTGGTGGGCCGGGAGACGGACGCGCGGATCCGCGCGGTGATCGATGCGCTCTGGGGCGGTGATGAAACGCGGTTCGTGATCAGCTCCGACCTCAGCCACTTCCTCGACTACGACTCGGCGCGCCGGTTCGACCAAGGCACGGCCAATTCGATTGAGAGCCTCACCAGCATCGAGCTGACGCCGCGGCGCGCGTGCGGGTTCCGAGCCATCCGAGGGTTCCTCGAGGCGGCCGCAGGACACCGGTTGAAGGCGGCCGCGGTGGACCTGCGGAACTCGGGAGACACCGCGAGGCGGCGGGAAGAGGTGGTCGGCTATGGGGCGTTCCACTTCGGGTCGCCGGTCGTCACGGTCGCGTAGGTCGCGCCTGAATTGGACTCCGGGTCAGGACGCTTCGAAGGCCTGGAGTTTTCCAGCGGCTTGTTCCCAGTCCGCGTGAAGTGCGGGGAGGCGGACGTGGATGTCTTGCAGCTCCCGGTTCACGGCCATGGCGAGGCCCGGGGTGTTGTAGGTCTCCGGACGTTCCAGGTCCGTGACCAATTCCTTCTCCCGAGCCTCCAGCCTGCTGATCTCTGCCTCCAGTTCCTGGACGTTCTTCTGGAGCTGCCGCCGGTCCCGGGTGCGCGATTGCCGGGCCTCGGCATCGACACGCTTCTGTTCCTTGCGCGGGGAAGCGTCCAAATCCTGGGCCGGTGCCACGGTATTCTGCCTGGGTGCTGGGGAGGGACGGGTGGGGGCAGCGGGGGCGGAGGCATTTCCGACGAGGCCTGCCCGCGCCGCCTGGCGCGTCTTCTCGAGGTAATAGTCGTAGCCCCCGGTGAACTGGGTGAGCAGGCCGGAGCGGACATGGACGACGTGGGTCGCGATCGACCGGATGAAGTGCACGTCGTGGCTGATGAAGATCAGCGTTCCCTCGTATTGCTTGAGGGCTTCGACGAGCGCATCGACGCTGGCGAGGTCAAGGTGGGTCGTCGGCTCATCCATCAACAGCAGGTTGGGCGGGTCGAGGAGGAGTTTGACGAGGGCCAGCCGGCTTTTCTCGCCGCCGCTGAGGATGGCGACTTTCTTGAACACGTCGTCGCCGCGGAAGAGGAAGCTGCCGAGCACGGTCCGGACAAAGGTCTCGGTCACGCGTTGGGGGGTGTCATAGCCCTCCTCGAGCACGGTGCGCTCGGGCTTGAGGGTGTCGAGGCGGTACTGTGCGAAGTAGCCGGCCCGGACGTTGTGGCCGGTCTGGCATTCGCCGGCCTGGGGTTTCAGGACACCGGCGAGCAGTTTGAGAAGGGTGGATTTGCCGGCCCCATTCGGGCCGACGAGGACGATGCGCTGGCCGCGCTCAGCCTCGAACTGGAGGTTCTCGTAGATGCGCACGTCGCCGTAGCCGAATTTCACTCCGGTAGCACGGATGACACGGAGGCCGCTTCGTTCGGGCTGGGGGAATCGGAAATCTCCCATGGCGGCGTCGCTGCCGACGATCTCGACCATGCCCTCGCGGATGCGCTCGATCTGCTTGAGTTTGCTTTGGGCCTGGGCGGCCTTGGTGTTCTTGGCGCGGAAGCGATCGACGAAGTCCTGAAGCTGATCGATGCGGCGCTGCTGGGCTTTGGCCTCGGCCAGCAACGCGGCCTCGGTGGTCTCGCGCTGGCGGAGGTAGCTGTCGTAGTTGCCGGTGTATTTGAAGAGCCGCGTCTGGCGCAATTCGACGATATGCGTGGAGAGCTGGTTCAGGAATTCACGGTCGTGCGAGATCAGAAGCAGCGCGCCCGGGTAGGACCGGAGATAATCCTGAACCCACAACAACGCCTCGAGATCGAGGTGGTTTGTCGGCTCGTCGAGCATCAGGAGGTCGGGTTCCGAGACCAGAAGCCGCGCGAGGTGCGCCCTCATGACCCAACCACCGCTGAGCTGCCGCGCCGGTCGGTCGTAGTCGCTTTCCCGGAAGGCCAGTCCAGAGAGGATCCGCTTGGCGCGGGCGATGGTCTCGCCGTCCACATGCACGTGGTGCATGTCATCCGCGGCTGCCGCGCTGTCGGTCCCATGCCCGATCGGGGCGCCATGGCCAAGCGCGAGGTCGAGGACGCTTTCGTCCCCTGCCGGCGCGCTTTCCTGTGGAAGCACGCCGACTCGCATGCCCCGGAAAAACGAGATCGTGCCTTCGTCGGCAGTGTCTTGCCCGAGCAGGATTCGGAACAGCGTTGATTTGCCGGCGCCGTTGGGGCCGACGAGACCGACGCGGTCGCCCGCAATCAGCGCGAGGGAGGCATCGGCGAAAAGGGTCCGTCCGCCGTAGGCTTTGGTGAGTCCACTGAAGGTCAGCATTTCTTGGGTGGGGACAATGACGGTTCTTCGGCGCCGGATTCAATCGATCTTCCACTCTTCGAAGCCATGGGGGTGCATCCACAGATTGACGGTAGGGCGCGCACTCCGCTGCGCGCCGTCCTTCGCGGACGCACCCAGGCACGGCGCCCTCGGAGAGGCCGTCACCACCGCCACTCGTGGATGCACCGCAGCCATGGAGGTGCCGGTCCCCACTTCGTTGACGGGCGCGAGGCATGACGGGAGCGTGGTCCACGCGCATTTGCGCTGGCATGAAACCGCTTCTCCCTGCGCTGGATTTTTCAAGGTCATCGACCCGGATCGTTCCAGGCTTTCCTGCCTGCGGAACGTGGCGTGCGTTGATGTGTGTCGCGGTACTGCTCCAGTCCGCATCGCCCGTTTTCGCGCGGTTGACCGCGGAGCGGCTTCGTGTCGAGTACCTTGAAAACCCGCTTGGACTCGACGCGCCTCAACCACGCCTGAGTTGGATCGTCACGTCGAAGGAGAGGGACCAGCGGCAGTCCGCCTATCAGATCCTCGTGGCTTCACGCGAAGACTCGCTGAAGCCGGGCAAGGCGGACTTGTGGGACAGCGGCCGTGTCACGTCTGACGAGACGCTCCATATCCGCTACTCGGGACGTGAACTCGCGTCGCGCCAGGCCTGCGTCTGGCGGGTGAGGTCGTGGGATCAGGATGGCCAGGCGTCCGAGTGGAGCGGCGTCGGGCGCTGGGAGATGGGCCTGCTGCGACCGAAGGACTGGAAAGCCTCGTGGATCGGGCGGACCGAAGGGACCGAGTACCAGCCGGCGCCGATGTTGCGAAAACGATTCGAGGTGAACGGCAAAGTGCTGAGGGCACGCGCCTACGTTTGTGGTCTCGGGTATTGCGACATGACCGTCAATGGGCACCCGGTCTCGGACAGTGTCCTGGACCCGGGGTACACGCGGTACGACAAGCGGGTACTCTATGTGACCCACGACATCACCCCGTGGCTGCGTCCCGGACCCAATGCGGTCGGGGTGATGCTGGGAACGGGCTGGTTCAACTGCCATACCCGCGCCGTCTGGAATTTCCACGAGGCCCCGTGGCGCATGGCGCCCCGGCTGTTGCTGCAGCTGCACATCGAATACGCGGACGGCCGAATGGAGACGGTACTCTCCGACGCAACCTGGCGGACGTCGACGGGCCCGGTGGTTTTCGACAGCATCTACGGGGGTGAGACGTACGATGCGCGTCTCGAGAAGACGGGCTGGGACACGGCCGGGGACAACGACGTGGGGTGGGCTTTGGCGAAGGTCGTGGCGGCGCCGAAGGGGGTCCTGCGCGCCCAGGCCATGCCATCGATTCGAAGCGAACGGACGCTGCCGCCCGCGCGGATCACGGAGCCCACACCCGGCGTCTATGTCGTCGACTTCGGTCAGAACCTGGCCGGGTTCGCTGAACTCAATGTCTCGGGACCACCCGGGACCCCGGTGCGGATGCGTTACGGCGAGCGGCTTTCGCCGGACGGCAAGCTGGACACGCGCGACATCGAGCAGCACATCAAGAGCCAGGGGAAGGACCAGTCCTTCCAGACAGACACCTACATCCTGAAGGGAGTGGGGGTTGAGCGATGGCACGCGAGGTTCGCCTACCACGGTTTTCAGTATGTGGAGGTCACGGGTCTCAGGCCGGGGCCGGACACCATTCGCGCGCACTTCATCCACTCCGCGGTTCCGTCAGCAGGTTCCTTTGAATGTTCGAATCCCGATCTCAACCGGATCCAGATGGCGACGCGGTGGGCCTACCTGAGCAATCTGCAGGGAATCCCGACGGATTGTCCGCATCGGGAGAAGAACGGCTGGACCGGCGACGCGCATCTGGCGGCGGAGCAGGCGAACTTCAATTTCCTCCCCGTGACCGTGCAGGCGAAATGGGTCGACGATCTCGGCGACGAGCAGCGGCCGACGGGTGAACTGCCGGGCATCGTGCCCACGGGCGGCTGGGGTTATGCCTGGGGCAACGGCCCGGCATGGGACAGCGCCTACCTCCTGATACCGCACTACGCGCATCTGTACTTCGGCGACACGGAAATGTTCCGGCGACACTACGAGGGCATGCGACGCTACGTCGATTATCTCTCGAGCCACGCCAAGCATGGGATCATCGAGAGCGGGCTGAACGACTGGGCACCGTGGAAGACCCAGACCGGGGCGGCGATCACCTCCACAGCGTACTACTATGTCGATGCCCGGATTGTCGCGGAGGCGGCCCGGATTTTGGGGAACACCGCGGACGCCGCCCGATACGAGGATCTCGCGGAGAACGTGCGACGCGCGTTCCAGGCCCGGTTTCAACATCCTGACACGGGACTCTACGACAACGGGAGCCAGACCGCGCTGAGTTGCGCTCTCTATCAGGGGATGGTGGATCCAGCGGACAAGGACCGGGCGACGGCCAACCTGCTGGCAGCGCTGGACCGGACCGGGAACCACATCGACACCGGGATCCTGGGTGCGAAATACCTCCTGAATGCCCTGCTCGACACCGACCACGCGGACCGCGCGTATGCGGTGGTCAGCCAGACCGATCAACCAGGCTGGATCTGGTGGCTGCGCCAGGGGGCAACCACGCTGTGGGAACAGTGGGGCGGCGCCGAGTCGCACAACCACGTCATGTTCGGGGATGTCAGCGCCTGGTTTTACAAGGCACTGGCCGGCATCCGACCCGATCCCGCGGGGCCTGGATTCAAACGGTTTGTCCTGCACCCGGAGATCGTCGGCGATCTCCGATTCGCGAAGGCCGAATACGATTCCATCCGCGGACGCATTGTATCCGGTTGGGAACGTCACGAGGGCCGGCTGCGCCTCGGCATCACGGTGCCCGCCAACACCATCGCCGTCGTGCATCTCCCCGCACGGCCGAGCTCGGTGATCCTCGAGGGCGGCCGAAGGCTCGAGGCCTCCAAAGGCATCCGGCTGTTGAGCCAGGAGGGGGATCGGGCAGTGCTCTCGGTCGGGTCCGGAACGTACGAGTTTACCAGCGAAGTGCCGTGACCCTCCTACGAAAGTGGGGTCAAACATTGACAGTTGACATTTGACTCGAATCGCAGCCGACCCCGGACTGATGACGGCATGGAACGGGCGGGGGCCGCACGTCCTATCAATACGGAAATGCGGAACTGTCAACAGTCAATGTTTGACCCCATCGGCCCGCACGTTGTAGGAAAAGAGTGTGTCCTGATCGCGAATATAGAGTCGTCCGTTTGCGATGACAGGATGAGTCCAGGCCGGCTGCTTCGTGCGGTCGGGCTGCTCAAAGCGCCCACGCTCAAGATACTCCTTCCGGCTGGGCTCAACCAGCAGAACGGTGCCCTCCTCGGTGCGATAGTAGATTCGCCCGTCCGCCAGCGCGACGGAGCCCTTCGTCACACGTCGCTTGTCCGCGTCGCGCTCGTTCCACAAGACGTCGCCGGTCGCGAAATCGAGACAGACGAGGTAGCCACCGCCGTTGCCGCCGTTGCTGCCATAGAGGCAACCATCCAAGACCAACACGCCCCCATGGTGGTTTTCCATGTTCTTGGAGAACCAGACTTCGTCGGCTTTGATGCCGCCGTTCCCATCCTTGCCCAGCCTCACCAGCCCACCTCCAGCCCCGTAGGCCGAGGCGGCGAAAACCAGACCCTCCTGGTAGATGGGCGTCGAACAGTGGATACCCATCCGGTTGGCAGGCCGGTCATACCGCCAGAGGAACTTCCCGTCAGACGCCGCGACGCCGACCAACGCCTTCGAGGTGAACTGCACGTATTCACGCTGCCCCCCGAAATCGATCGCTATGGCCGAGGAATAGGAAGCTCCAGAGTCCCTGAAGCCGGGACGCCCGCCTCCGCGTCCCCCGCCCGGGCCGCCGGAACTGCCGCCGGAAGGCTCGGTCACTGCCGTCTTCCAGATCGTTTCGCCGGTCAACTTGTTCAGGGCGACGATCGTCGCGTCTTTGCCTCCCGGCGTGCAGACGACTTTGTCGCCGTCAACAAGTGGCGATTCGTTGTATCGCCAAGTCGGGAGTATCCCGCCGAAATCATTGGCCACACTGCGTCGCCAGACAATCTTGCCGTCCTGCACTTGCAGGCAGGCCAGGTCGCCGCCCAAGCCCAGAACATACAGCCGCTCGCCATCCACCGTCGGTGCGCACCCTGCACCCTCCTTTCCCTGCGGCGCTCCTTCGGTCAGAGCCGGACCCAGACGCGCACCCCACACTTCCTTGCCATCCGCCTCGGATCGAGCCCAGACAACCTCGTCCTCGCCACGACTACTCATGCCGAACATCCGCCCCGCGGCAACGGACGGAGCGCCGTAGCCACCGCCAAGTCCCTGGATCTTCCAGGCTAGCGGCGGGCCGTCTTTCGACCATTGCTTGAGCAACCCGGCTTCCTTCGAAGTTGCGTTCCGGTCGGGGCCCTGCCACTGCGGCCAGTCGAAGGACTGCGCGGCGACTGTCATGGCTGCGGCGCTGAACAGGGCCAGGAAGGGAGTCAGGGGGTGGCGCTTCATGCGTTGAGCACGTTGGCGAGAGGCTTCGGGAGTTGCAAAACGATTGGGGTCAAACATTGACAGTCGACATTTGAGTCGAGCGCGCCTCGCGGCATCGCGCGGCGCTGAGGCCACTTCAGATGGCCCCACGTCTCCCGGTTTCGCGATTGGTCGAGGTGGCACGGCGTCTCGACACGCAAGTGTCAACAGTCAATGTTTGACCCCATCGCCATCGCCTCCGTGACGACCAGCCGAACCGAAAAGTCCACCGTTTCCAGCGCGACCAGAGTCAGGCAGCTTCCGGCGGAAGGCCCATCCCAAACGCCGAAAGCAACCCCCTGACATGTTTCCGCTGGAAGAAAATGAAGCCGAACCGCCGCTCTTTGTCGCCCTGCGACGATCGGGAGAACGGCCAGGCCCGGGTGCCATCACCGAGGGAGAAGCCACGGTCCGCCTGGCGTTCGACGACGAGGGAGCCTATCTGGAGGTGACCGACAGCCAAGGGCGGCCCCGGCCCTTCGACTACCGCTCCGCCCGGGGCCCACTTCGGGATCTGCTCAAGGCGCTGGCCGCCGTCGAGGAGCGCCAGCAGGAGCTCGTGGGCTGGGAGCGCTCCGCGGAACACGCGTACCTGCACCGCCATGAGCACCTAATCTGGCTCCTGCGTGCCGGCGCTCCGGTCCTTGGCCCCGACCGCCAGCCTGTCCGGTTCGAACCGGGGACCGCCACAATCCGGCTCGAGCTTGCCCCCAAGGGGTCCTGGATCGAAGGCCGCCTGACCCTGGTCCGGGACGGAGAAGCCCTCGCGACCGGAGATGAACTGCGGTTCCTCAACGAATCCCATGTCCTGGTCGGAGACCGTATCCTGGGAACGGCCCCGGTGGGGGAGAACCACCGGCGTCTGGCGCTTTTCGCCGCCTCCTTTCCCGAGACGATGTTGGAACGGTGTCTGGCGCTGTTCTATTCCCACTTCACCGGGGTCGAACTCCGCTACGGCGAACACACCGTCGCAGCCGGCGAGCCGGTGCATGCCCGCGCGGCGGTCCTCTTCCGCACCGTCGACGAGACGGGCGAATTACACTTCGGGCTGGTCCATTCGCTGCCCCGGTTGTCGGCCGATTTCGTGCAGCGGCATGACATCTCGCGAGTGGCCCATCTCAACGACGTCGAGAAGACCGTCGTGGTGCGCGAGGTCATCTACGACTCCCTGGTTGAAGCCCGCCAGGACCTGACCCGCACCCTGCACCGCCACGATAAGGACCTCGGAGCGCGGCCCGACGGGTTCGTGTACGCGGACGACCACGGTTTCGTGATCGACCGGGGCCTCGCCGCGCGCTTTCTCGCCCGCGAACTCGGCGATCTGGCGCGTCGCTACACCCTGTTCGGCGCGGAAAAGCTGCGCGCGTACCGGATCAAGCCGGTGACGCCCAAGTTGAAGCTGAACCTCGGATACGGCATCGACTACCTGGACGGGACCGCGGAGGTGGAGATCGAAGGCGAGCGGTTTTCGCTGATGGAGGTGCTCGCGGAAAACCGCAAGGAATCCTGCATCACCCTCGCCGACGGCACCCGGGCCGTCATGAATGCCGATTACGTCGCCAAGCTGAGCCGCCTCTTCCGCCGCCACGAACAGGGCGTCCGCGTCTCGTTCTTCGATCTTCCCGCCGTCGAGGAACTCATCGACGCCAACGCCGAAAACGCGCCGTTCGCCCGGGCGCGGGAGGTGTTCCTCGGATTCAACTCCCTGGCCGACCAGAAGCAGCCCTCACCGCCCATCGCCGCCGACTTGCGCCCGTACCAATTGGCCGGGCTGAAATGGCTGGCCTACCTCCACCTCCATGGACTGGGCGGCTGTCTGGCGGACGACATGGGGCTGGGCAAGACCGTCCAGACCATCGCCCTGCTGTCCACGATTTACCCGGCCGAGACCCGGCCTTCGTTGCTGGTCATGCCGCGCAGCCTGCTGTTCAACTGGCAGCGGGAGATCGAGCGCTTCTGCCCCTCCTTGCGTTGCGGCGTATTCCACGGCGCGAACCGCGATCTGGACGAGGCCATGAAGGGTCATCTGGTTCTGACGACCTACGGGACGCTGCGCGGGAGCGTGGAGCAGTTCGTCGGACGGGAGTTCCACTACGCGATCCTCGACGAAGCCCAGGCCATCAAGAACACCGACACCCAGACCTCGAAAGCGGTGCTCATGGTTCGCGCCCAGCACCGCCTTGCCTTGAGCGGCACCCCCGTCGAAAACCATCTGGGCGAACTTTATGCCCTCTTCCGTTTCCTCAATCCGGCGATGTTCGGTTCCCGGGCCGATTTCGACCGCCAGTACGCTGTCCCGATCCAGCAGCAGGACGACCGGGAGGCGGCGAGGGAACTGCGGCGGAAGATCTACCCGTTCATGCTGCGACGCCTGAAGCGGGACGTGCTTAAGGAACTGCCCGAGAAGGTCGAGCAGACGCTCTTCGTGGACATGAGCCCCGAACAGAAGCGCCTGTATGAAAGCCGTCGCCGCTTCTACCGCGAAACCCTCGCGCAGCGGATCGCCACGGACGGCCTGCACGCCAGCCGCTTCTTCGTCCTCGAAGCCCTCCTCGAACTGCGTCAACTGGCCAGCATTCCAGAGGAAAAGAGCGAAGGCGCCATCGTTTCGCCCAAGCGCGAACTCCTCGTCGAAACCGTCCAGGACGCCGTGCTCAATGGACACAAGGTTCTCGTCTTCACCAATTTCCTCGCCGCCGTCGACCTGCTGTCGGCTGACTTCGCCGAACGCGGCATCGGCCACCTGACCCTGACCGGCGCCACCGTGAACCGGGAATCCCTCGTGCGACAGTTCCAGAGCCGCGACGACATCAAGGTATTCATCCTCACGCTCAAGACCGGTGGTCTCGGGCTGAACCTCACCGCGGCGGACACGGTGTTCATCTTCGACCCCTGGTGGAACATGGCGGCGGAGGCTCAGGCGATCGACCGCGCCCACCGCATCGGCCAGGATCGCACCGTCTTCACCTACCGCCTCATCGTCCGCGAGTCGGTCGAGGAGAAGATCGTGGAACTGCAGCGCCGGAAGCGACAGCTGTTCGACGCAATCATCGGCAGCGACGGCGTCGACCTCAAGTCGCTCAGCGAGGCCGACATCGACCACATCCTCGGATAAGCCCCGCCATGGTCATGTTCCACGAGGTCGAGATGATGCTGGAGGCGCCGCTCGAGACGGTGGCGATCCGCTGTTGCTCCGCGCCGTTTCTCCAATGGCTGTACGAGACGAGCCTCCAACCGCTTGCCGAGGCGCATCCAGACAAACTACCCCCGCCGGAGCGCAAGGACGTGGCGGCACGTGATAAGAAGCCCAAGAAGCCCTATCTGGCGACCCTCCTCACGGCGGTGCTGCGCGACCCGAAACTGGGACTTGGCTTCTACGAAAGGCTGCCCTCCCCCACCCAAAAGGCCATCGCCGCCCTCACCTGGTCGAAGGCGATCAACCTTGCGGCGCTGGAGGAAGCCATCGGTTCTCCGGTCGCCATCGAGAATCCCGGGGAGCAGCGGATCTACGAACCGTACCTCCTGCTGCCCGAGCACGGCTTCCTGATGGTCCACAGCGGTCGATCCGGTCAATGGCGCTATTACGGTAGCCAGTCCGGCCCGCCGAAAAAGAAGGACCTGCTCGCGTCGCTGCCAATCGAAGTCCGGCAGTGCTTCCGGAACTTCCTTCCGTCCCCGCCGGATTACGAACTGAACCCGATCGCAGACCTGCCCGCCAAAGCCGGGATTCGCTCCGCCGCCGGCCCCTACGGAATCGCCGACCTCCGTCTCGTCCTCGGGTTCATCGAACAGGGCCACCTGAAGCGCACCAAGTCCGACCGGGTCACCCTGCCCTCCATCCACGCCGTCCGCGAGATGATCCAAGGACCCGAGTTTTTTCCCGATGCCGACGAGACCGATCTGGCCGTCCTCCGGTCCCGGTTGCTGACGGTCGGAACCTCCCTTCTGGACCCGAAGGAACGGGCCGAGATCCTCGCCAACCCGGATCGGCCGGAACTGCTGCGGACGGCCCTGGGAAAGATGCTGGTCCTGCCGACATTTCTGCACGCCGAACTGCTCGGACATCTGGACAGTCCCCGCAACCGCTGGCTCGACTACCATCCGCCATCGGTGAAGGCGCTCCCGGCCTTCTTCGCAAAGTTCCCGCCCGGACAGTGGGTCTCGTGGGAGAACATCGCCACTTACCACCTCCTGCGCGAGAAATCCCCCAGCCTGTTCCCGCCGGACGCTACCAGGTTCCAAGCGAACCTCAGGGCCGAGGGTAACCCATGGGAAAAGACTTTCCTCGTCGGCGGCGACGAAATCTTCCCACTCGTCGCCGCTCCCTTGCTCAAAGGTTACGCCTTCCTCCTCGCCGCCCTCGGAATGGCGGAAATCGCCTATGACCCCCCCAGGCGAGTGACCCGCCACCTCCCCGGAAAGCACTATCTGAGCCCGTTCGACGGGCTCAGATACGTCCGACTGACGGGCTGGGGGGAATTCGTTCTCGGCCGGCGGAAGTCCTGGGAGATCGACGCCGGTCCCGCGAAAACCCATCGTGTGATCCTCGACGAAACCCGCCTGCTCGCAACCTGCCTCGACGCGGACGCTCTCACCCGGTTGGCGCTGGAGAGGCTACTCGAACCCTTCGCCCCGGGCCGCTACCGCCTGACTGCGAAGTCCCTCCTCGGTGGATGCGCCACCCGCGCCGACATCGAGGAACGCATCCGGCTCTTTCGTCGGGTCGTGTCCGACCGGCCCCCCACGCTCTGGGAGGACTTCTTCTCCCGGACGCTCGCCCGCGTCGCCCCGCTGAAACCGGAACCGGAGTTCGTCGTCCTCAAGCTCGCCGACGACGAGGAACTCCGCCGCCATCTTGCTACCGACCCTATCCTGCGGGAGATCGTGCTCAAGGTCGAAGGCCTGCGCATCGCGGTCCGCCAAGGTGACCTCCGCAAGCTGAACAAGCGACTCGAGCAATTCGGCTACCTCAGCCCAGTCGCCTGACCTGGGAAACGATTGGGGTCAAACATTGACAGTTGACATTTGACTCGAATCGCCGCTCGACCCGAGCGGGTGCGGACACAACTTCAGATGGCCCCACGCCTCCTGGTTTCGCGATTGGTGGAGATCGTGCGCGAGGTGCGTGGCTTGAAGCCTGTGGCGCCGGCGCAGGGGATTCGTTGTTGCCGACCCCGGACTGCTGACGGCGTGGAACGGGCGGGGACCGCACGTCGCATCAATACGGAAATGCGGAAATGTCAACAGTCAATGTTTGACCCCATCACCCCGGTCATTGGACCTTTAACGAGGCTCGTCGACCCTATCGATCCGCCTCATCGTTCGTCCATGGCGCTACACGGCGAAAACGCCCCCGATCGATCCTTGGGCGGGGCGGGGTTCCACACGACTCACTGGAGCCTTGTCCTGGCGGCCGGACTTGGGGAGTCGCCGCAGGCGACCGAAGCGCTTGAGGGACTGTGCCGCACCTACTGGTATCCGCTGTACGCCTACATCCGACGGCGAGGGCATGACCGCCATGCCGCCGAAGATCTCACGCAGGCGTTCTTCGCGCGCCTCCTGGAGAAAAGCCACTTACGCGAGATCACCCGCGAAGGGGGCCGATTCCGCTCCTACCTGCTCACAGCGCTCAACCACTTTCTCGCCAACGAATGGGATCGCGCCCGCGCCCAGAAGCGCGGCGGCGACAAGGTCCATTTCTCCCTCGACGACCTTGATGCCGAGGCGCGCTACGCGCTTGAACTCGAAGACAACCGCACCCCCGAGCACCTGTTCGAGCGCCGGTGGGCCTTGACCCTGCTTGACCAGGCCTTGGGCCGCCTGCGCGAAGAGCACGAGGCCCCGGAACGATCGAGGGTCTTCGAACACTTGCAGCCCTTCCTCTCCGGCGACAAGAACCTGATCCCCCACGCGGCGGTCGCGGCCAGTCTCGGCATCAGCGAGGGCGCGGTGAAGGTCGCCGTTCATCGGCTGCGAAAGCGCTACGGCGAACTGCTGCGCCAGGAGATCGCCCGGACCGTGGCGACACCGGAGGAGGCCACGCAGGAGATCCGCCATCTCCAGACTGTCCTCGGCCGATGACTCGCTCTCCGAAGCACCCGCCATGATTCCTCGACATCGAGACCTACATATCTCCGGTAACCTTCCGCCGTTCCTCCTGCGGTAGGGAATGGCAGGAGTCCCTCACAACGCCCGCCAAACCCTCCATGGAAATCTGCTCCGATTGCGGCGAACCCATCGCGAAGGATGCTCCGCGCGGCCTCTGCATCCGATGCCTCCTCTCCCTCGGCCTCTCCAAGGACGGCGAGGCGACAGCCGTCGGTTCCCCAGCGGATCCGCCACCTCAAACCGCGCCTCGTGCCTCGGAGTTCCTGTCCGGCCGGGCGCGTTACTTCGCTGACTACGAGCTCCTGGAGGAGATCGCGCGCGGCGGGATGGGCACCGTCTTCAAGGCACGCCAAGTCAGCCTGAATCGCTTGGTGGCCCTCAAGGTCATCAGCGCCGGCACCTTCGCCACGGACGACCTCGTCAAGCGCTTCAAGGCCGAGGCCGAGGCCGCCGCCAGCCTCATGCACCCGAACATCGTCCCGATCCACGAAATCGGCGCGCACGAAGGCCTGCACTACTTCAGCATGGATCTGGTCGAAGGTCCCACCCTGCGGGACGCCCTCGCCAGTCGCGGCCACCGGCGCGGAATGACCTCGGTCGAAGCCGCTCGCCGATCCTCCGCGCCACCCAGCCCCGGCGAACCCACCATCTCCACCGCCTATCCTCCCTCCGAAGCCGCGGGCCTCATGGCCACGGTGGCCCGTGCCGTCCACTACGCCCACCAGCGCGGGGTGCTCCATCGGGATCTGAAGCCCGGCAACATCCTCATGGACGCGCAAGGCGTGCCGCACCTGACCGACTTCGGCCTCGCCAAACTGATCGAGAAGGAAAGCACCCTGACCCACACCAACGCGGTTCTGGGCACACCGGCCTATATGTCCCCGGAACAGGCGCGAGGACAGACCAAGGACGTCACCACCGCGGCGGACGTCTACGGACTCGGCACCGTGCTCTACGAGATGCTGACCGGCTCCCCGCCGTTCAGCGGCGGGACCTCGATGGAAACCATCCGGCAGGTTCTCGACCAGGACCCGCGTCGGCCTTCGCTGCTCAATCCCGCCGTCGATCCTGACCTGGAAACGATCTGCCTGAAGTGCCTGGAGAAGGACCCGGCGCTGCGCTACGGCTCCGCGGAGGGATTCGCCGAGGACTTGGAACGCTGGTCGCGCCACGAAACCATCCAGGCGCGGGCCAGCACGAACTTCCAACGCCTGCGCAAGTGGATGCGAAGGCGTCCCGCCGTCGCGGCCCTGGCCGGTGCTTCCCTGGTCCTCCTCCTGACTCTCGCGATCGGCGCCACGGCCTTCTCCCTGCACCTGCGGACGGAACGCAACAAGGCGGAGGCGAACCTGTATGTGGCGGAAACCTCGATGGCATTCGCAGCCTGGGAACGCGGCAACTTCCGGCTGCCCGGGACCCTGCTGGAGAATCAGCGCCCCAAGCCAGGCCGACCGGAACGGCGCGGCTTCGAATGGTACTATCTCGACGCGCTCTGCCGGGAACGCGCATTGGACACGCTTCCAGGAGGACCGACCCTCCCACCCGCGGCCCGGCAGGTCTTTGGCCTCGCCTGTTCTCCTGCCGGCAGGTTGGTCGCCACCGGGGAGCTCGATGGGCGGATCCGCCTCTGGGATCTCATGACCCGGCAGGAAGTTGGGGTCCTGCAATCGCAGTCCGGTTGGGTCTATGGGGTCGCCTTCTCCAACGACGGAAAACGCCTGGTGTCGTCCACCAACTGGGAGCGCTTCGATGTTTGGGATCTCGACCGCCGGACGCTCATCACCCACCTGATGGGGCAGGCCACGTGCGCGCCCTTCGCAGCGGCTTGGAGCCCGGACGATCGTCTCATTGTCACGACCGCCCACCAGGGGGGGCTCTACAATCGCACTCTTCCGGGACAGATCGTGATCTGGGACGGGCACACCCACTCGAAGCTCCTCGACCTGCAAGGCCACACCTCGAATGCCTGGAAGCCTGCGTTCTCCCCGGATGGCCGCTTGCTGGCCACGCCCCATGCGGATGGATCAATCATGCTCTGGGACCTGGCTTCCAGACGCCCCCTGAGGTCCTTCCTGCGTCATGGGAATATCGTGTCGTGCGTCCGCTTTTCACCGGACGGCCAATGGTTGGCGAGCGCCTCGCTGGATCATTCCGTGCGACTGTGGCGCGTCACCGGTGACGAAAGCAATACGCTCGGCTCGCACGAGGGCCCGGTCGACTCAGTCGCGTTTTCCCCCGACGGACGATGGCTCGCCTCCGGGTCTCGCGATCATACCGCGAAGCTCTGGGACCTGTCCCAACTGGCGCCGGGCTCCCGGGATCGAACAGTCAAGGTCGCGGACCCATCCAGCCGCGCCGGCAGACCCCTGACCCTCCGGGGTCACGTTGGAAGGATCTGGACCGTCGATTTCACCCCCGACAGCCAACTCCTCGTCACGGGCAGCGTCGACGGGACCGTGAAACTCTGGGACGTTCGCACGCTCGATAGCCGGCACGCGCAAACCGACAATTTCACCGCACTCGGAACGGGCTTCTCCCCGGACGGCCGACGGAATATCCGAGAAGAAGAGGGTCAGGCGGTGATCCGCGACGTCGAATCCGAACAAACTCTCGCCACACTGCCGGTCAGCCACGCCGCCTTTTCCCCAGATCGCAAGCGGATCGTGGGCGTCTTCGGCACGAACAGGTTCGGTGTCTGGGACGCGCGTTCCCTGGCACGACTTCCCGACCAAGACGTCGACACGGTGGTGGACGGGGACATCGTCTTTTCCCCCGATGGCCAATGGCTCGCGCTCCGTCGGGGCTCGGCTAGCTCCGCGGGGGATCCGGGCGTGGTCGACGTTCGAGAAACGACCGACTGGCGGCGGCGCGGAATCTGGGCTCCGGGTCCCACCGCGGCGAAGCCTCTCCTGTCCCTCGGTTTCTCGCATGACGGCCAATTCTTAGCGGGTGTGGGGGAGGAGGGGTCCGTCCACATCCTGGACGTGCGCTCCTGGCGCCCGGCGCGGTTCCCAACCCGGTCCCACCTGGCCGCCCGGGCGATCGCCTGGGTGCCCCGCACTCACATCCTCTGCGTGGGTAGCCTTGACGGTCGTGTGCACATCTGGAACGTGGATACGGATCAGTCCGATGAACTGCAGCCCGAGGCGGGCAATGTTATTTCGGTTGCCATCTCGCCCGATGCCAGGACCCTGGCGATAGGAACCCAGGACGGGATACTCAAGCTCATCAACCTGCCGACCCGGCGCGAAATCGCGGTCCTGTACGGGCACCTCACCTGGATCGGCATGCTCGCGTTCTCACCCGACGGGAGCCGGTTGGTTTCCACCAGCGGGGATTCCTCGCGGGTCTGGATTGCCGGAGCCGGGAAAGCGGAGCGCTAGAAGGCCGTCGGCAATGCCTGACGGCGTGGAAGCCGATGGGCGGGGTCCGAAATCCGGACCGGACGCTCGGCCACCGGATGGGCCAAGAACCCAAGGCCCATCCTGCTCTCGCCGGGCTCCGGCAGCGGAGCGTGCCGCAGCTGTTCAAATGGCGACCATTATTCCCTGTAACCTTCCGCGGTTTCCCCTGCGGTAGGAAGTGGCGAGCCATCGCCGACGAACAGAAACCAAGAACCCTCACCTCCGAAAGTCACGCCTATGCTCGACATCCAACTCATGCGCAAGCGCACCATCCCATCAAACCTTGGCAGGATCTTCGCGGCGGCGCTGATGCTGCTAGCTCTCTCGCAGAGCGCCCTCCAAGCGGGCCCACCGCGAGCAAAGACCACCACAAGCGCCATGAAAGGAAACGCCGGCACGGCGTTCAACCTGACGCCTTTGTGGGATGCCGGTGGGAATCCCGTCTTCCCGTGGAACCATGAGGTTCGGGGCGTGGTTCAGTTGTCGAACCTCGGAAACTGCACGGCGCGGTTCGCCGTCAAGATCGACGCCGGTACGGCCTGCGAGGGACGGCATTACTTCTGCATCGCGGGCACGCTGACGATCACCACTTTGGCCGGCGATGAACTCCACGCGGACGTTGCCGGCTGGGCCGATGCCGATCCGAAAGACCCGAAACCAACCCCGAGCATGAACCTGCTGCACTACGACGTGACGATCACGGGCGGCACCGGAAGCCTCCAGAACGCGCGAGGGAGCGGCGAGATCAACGGCGCATTCTTCTTCTGCGGCGCAGATTGCTTCTGCGACTCGTACGCCGGGGTCGCCACTTGGACTTACGACGGGGTCCTGCAGCTTCCCGGGAAGCCCGGAAAATGACTGCACCCGGGGCGGCCCGCCGCATCGGCAACCGCTCCTCCCCAACATCGTGGCGTTCGTGGACCAGGCGTCCGCGAACGCTCCGGTGCGCTTCTACCGCACGCCGACTAATGATTTCAGCACCGCCTTTCCGGCGCCGACCGACCCCCCATGCGGTGGGCACAGTGTCGCGGATGCTGACGGACGCCTCGCGCACCAACCGATTCAATATCCGAACAAACAGTTCGTTCATGGTCACCGTTTGGTATCCCGCCCAAACTCAAACCGGTCCCAGGCCGGCCCCTTACTTGGATCGGCCGCTCGCGGAACGCTCCGCCTACTGGAGCGCAACCTACGCCAGTCGAGTGCCCGCTATCGTCGAGTTCGCGGCCGCCGACGCGCTGGTCGCCGCGGACCCAGGGCGATTCCCGGTCGTCTTCTATGCTCACGGCCTGGGCCACCAGATGGATCGCGGTGTGCGGGCCGAGAACTCCGAGAGGCTGGAGGAACTTGGCGAGTTAGGCCCGCAGCTTGAAGTCGGTCTCAGCGCCCAGCAGGGAGGGGTCGCTTGGGGTCAAACATTGACAGTCGACATTTGAGTCGGATCGCAGCGGACCCGAGGCATCGCGCTGAAGTGGACCCCTGTTTTCGGACCAGTCGTTAAGTTATGGTTTTGTGGGTCTGATCAATCACAACGTGATCAGACAAATGAGCACCAAAGCAAAGCGAAAGAGACACAGCGCAGCATTCAAGGCGAAGGTTGGCATGGAGGCCGTCCTGGGCATCAAGACGGTGGCCCAGATCGCCCGGGAGTATTCCGTGCATCCGGTACAGGTGAGCCAGTGGAAGGCGGTCATCCGGGATCGCTTGCCCGAACTCTTCGAAACCGCCGGGAAGGCCGGGGAGGACACCGAGCGGTTGGTTGCCGATCTGCACCAGAAGATCGGGGAACTGAGTGTCGATTTGGACTTCATGAAAAAAAAGTCCAAGCAAC
Organism: uncultured Verrucomicrobiota bacterium; assembly: GCA_903844265.1. Lineage (GTDB taxonomy): Bacteria > Verrucomicrobiota > Verrucomicrobiia > Limisphaerales > CAIMTB01 > CAIMTB01. Next base: position 242 of record CAIMTB010000154.1, on the reverse strand, counting down.
TGGGATTGTGAGCGACTTCCGTGCGCTGGTGGACCCGAAGGAAGAGCTCAGCATTCGGGATCAGTGCGACCTGCTCGGCGTGGCGCGCAGCAGCGTGTACTACGAGTGCCAGCCGGAGACGGCGGAGAACCTGGCGATCATGCGACGCCTTGATGAACTGAACCTCAAGCACCCGGTGTACGGAAGCCGTCGGTTGCTCAGACTGCTGGAGAACGAGGGAGTGGCGGTGAACCGTAAACGGG
>CAIMTB010000153.1 GCA_903844265.1 uncultured Verrucomicrobiota bacterium | reverse complement strand
TCCGGACGACATCCTGAAGGAGTACGGCGCGGACGCGTTCCGGCTCTACGAGATGTTCATGGGTCCATTGCAGGACACCAAGCCGTGGAACACGCAGGGCGTGGAAGGCGTGTACCGGTTCCTTGGCCGGGTCTGGCGGTTGTTCGTCGATGACCCGTCCGAGACGCAATTCGAGCAGGGCTGCGCGGCCGCGCCGGAATCGGCGCACGCGGGCCTGCTTGAGCAGGTCGGATTGAGTGCGGCGATCGGTGAAGGCGAGGCGAGCGCGGCGCAGCTCAAGACATTGCACGCCTGCATTCGCAAGGTGACGGAGGACCTCGATGCGCTGCGTTTCAACACGGCCATCTCGGCGATGATGATGTTTGTCAATGAGGCGATCGGCTGGGAGACCCGGCCGGCGACGGTGCTCCGTCGGTTCCTTCAATTGCTCGCGCCCTTCTCGCCGCATCTCGCGGAGGAATTGTGGGCGAAGCTCCATTCGCACCTGGGCCAGGCCGCACCGAGCCTGCCGTATGGGGCGTGGCCGAAGTTCGACCCGGCGTTGCTGGTGGAATCGACCGTGGAAATCCCGGTCCAGGTGAACGGCAAATTGCGCGACATCATCGCCGTGCCCGTGGGTGCGACGTCGGAACAGATGGTGGCGATGGCGAAAGCCGCGCCCAAGATCGCCGCGTTCCTCGAGGGCAAGGCCATCCGGCGCGAGATCGTGGTCCCTGGGAAGATGGTGAACCTGGTGGTTGGGTGAGCGGGGATGGCGCGGGTCGGGCGGTCGCGGCGCGGGCGAGGGAGATGGCAAGAGTCATTGCCGGATGCCCGCCGTCGTCGTAGGTTCCGCGCGTGCTCCCGTTGACCCGACAACAACGGCAGGTGTTGGCCTCGCTGGTGCTGATGCTCGCGGTGGGCTGGGCGGTGAAGGCGTGGCGTGTGTCGCATCCCGTGGATCGGCCGGGCGAGTCCGGACAGGTAATGCATGGAGAAGGTGACGTTCGAAGAGATCGTTGAGAGCGTGATTGCGCGGGATCCGCGCTACGGACCGGGCGCATACGCGTTCGTGCGCGAGGCGTTGGATTTCACGCAGCGGCGGACATCGTCCGAGACCGCCGACAAAGTGGAGCGCCACGTGAGCGGGCAGCAGCTGCTCGTGGGCATCCGCGATTTCGCCCTCGAGAATTACGGCCCCATGGCTTCCGACCTTTTTCAGGAGTGGGGCATCCGGCGTTGCGAGGACTTCGGCGAGATCGTCTTCAATCTGATTGAGTCCCAGGTCCTGCGGAAGACCAAGACCGATTCCCGTGAGGACTTCCGCGGCGGCTACGATTTCGACGAGACCTTCCGCGATCCCTTCCTGCCGGCATCCCGCGTCGCCGAGCTTCGACGATCCCAGCCGCCCCAGCCGGAGCAGGCCTGAACGGGGTCTGCCTGAATAGGGTCTGAACGGGGCCTGGATCCATGACCGCCGATTCCTGGTCCCGTCTCGCGCGGCATTGCTTTGGTGGCGGGATTCGATTCAGACTTCGGCATGATTTCCCGCCGAGGCTTCCTCCAAACTGCTTCCGCATCCCTCGCCGTCGCCGCTCTGGGCGCCGATGGTCTTGAAATCCTCTCCGGCAAGCCCAGGCGAGTCGGCCTGATCGGCACGGGTTGGTACGGCAAGAGCGATCTGTGGCGTCTGATCCAGGTTGCTCCCGTCGAGGTGGTTTCGCTGTGCGACGTCGACAAGAACCTCCTCGCCGGGGCTGCGAAAATGGCGAGTGAACGCCAGAAATCGCACAAGACCCCGCGGACCTACACGGATTACCGGGAGATGCTGAAGGAGAAGGACCTCGACATCGTGCTCATCGGCACGCCGGACCACTGGCACGCGCTGCAGATGATCGCAGCCGTCGAGTCGGGGGCGGACGTCTACGTCCAGAAACCGATCAGCCTCGATGTCGCGGAAGGCGAGGCGATGCTGGCGGCGGCCCGCAGGCACGGGCGCGTGGTGCAGGTCGGCACCCAGCGCAAGAGCACGCCCCACCTGATCGACGCCAAGAAGAAGATCATCGACGCGGGCCTGCTCGGGAAGATCGCCCACGCCGAGGTGTGCTGCTATTATCACATGCGGGCCAATGGAAACCCGCCGCTCAGCCCGGTCCCTGAATTCCTGGATTACGAGATGTGGACGGGTCCTGCGCCGATGCGGCCGTACGATGATCTGCCGCACGTCCGCTGGTGGCGTACATTCAACGAATACGGCAACGGCATCATGGGCGACATGTGCGTGCACATGCTCGACACGGTGCGCTGGATGCTCGGGCTGCGGTGGCCGAAGCGTGTTTCGTCCACGGGCGGCATCTATGTGCAGAAGGAAGGCAAGTCGAACATTGCCGACACCCAGACCGCGACCTTCGAGTACGATGACCTCAATGTCGTGTGGCAGCATCGTACCTGGGGCACCGCACCCGATCCCAAATACCCGTGGGCCCTGACCCTCTACGGCGAGAAGGGAACGCTCCGTGCGAGCGTCATGAGCTACGATTTCACCCCCGAGGGCAAGGGCGAGACCCTGCATCAGGATGCCATCCTCGAGAACGACAAGTTCCCCGAGGATCCCAAGGAAAAGGACATCGAGCTGCACGCAGCGCCCGCCACGCGCCGGCACATGCTCGACTTCCTCGCGGCCATCGAGAAGCGGAGCCGGCCGATCGCGGACATCGAGGAAGGCCATATTTCGACGGCAAGCTGCATCCTCGCGAATCTCTCGATGCAGGTGGGGCGACCGGTTACCTATGACCCGGCGAAGCGGGTGATCGTCGGCGACGAGGCGGCGAACAAGCTGCTGCGCCGTCCCTACCGGGCGCCGTGGCGTCGTCCGGATGCGGCCGCGTGAGCAGGCCGCCCTGGAGTGCGCGGCCTGCCGCTTTCATCCAGCGCATGTGGGCCTGGGTTCTCGCGGCTGCGATCCTCGGTCTCTCGTTCCCGGCGTCTGCTGCATGGGCGGATCCGATGGGGGCGTGGCACCCGATGGAACTCGGCTGGACCCGGGCCGTGCAGTCACTCGGTGACTGGGGGTGGTGGATGCGCGGCCTGAGCGCGCTGGGGCCGGGCGCGGGGATGTGGGCGGTGCTGCTCGCGATTTTTTTCGGGGTGAACCCACGGCTCGGGGCGAGGCTTCTTGTCTTTGTGCTTCTGGCCGCCTGGCTCCGTGAAGTTCTTGCGCTCGTGCTGCAATCGCCCCGTCCCTATTGGCTCGACGCGGGGGTTCGCACCTTTGGCGACGTGGCGACGAAGCGCGCCACCTACGGGTTCCCTTCGGGGCATGCGTTCATCGGGACCGCGTTCTGGCTTTTTCTCGCGGCCGAGGTCCGGCGCGGCTGGGGGTGGGGTGCGGGGATCGGTATCGCGCTGTTGATCTGCGTTTCCCGGGTGTTTCTGGGGGTGCATTTCGCGAGCGACGTGGTGTGTGGAGCGATCCTGGGGGCGGGGTTCGCCGCGGCGTTTCGTCATCTTGAACCTCGCTGGACGCCGCGGTTGGCGGCGTTGCCGCGGTGGCGGGGAGTGGCGCTGGCTTTGGGGAGCGGGCTTGTCCTGATGGCGGTGGGTGTGGCCGCGCGGGCGTGGGCCGGGCTCTCGCCGGTGCCCCCGGAGTATCTCAAGTTCGGCCTTGAGGCGCGGAAGGCCGGCATTTTCGCGCTGCTCGGCGGTAGTCTTGCGGGGGTTGCGGCGGGGCTTTTTTCGTTGTCTGACGAAATGTGGACGGTCCTGTCGGCGCCGGCGTCGCGGGCGGTTCGAGGGGCGCGCGTGGCGGTGGCCGGGGCTGTGGGATTCGGGGTCTCGAGGCTGGCGGAGTGGCCGGTTTTCACCGGCGCATCGGATTCGTCGGACGGCCCAACCCGATGGGCATTCCTCTTCGCGATGTCGACGGTGCTCGCGGCGTCCGTCTGGTTCTTCCTCCCGCGGTGGCTCGAGGTCGGGAAACCGGCGGGAGTCGCTCCCCGTGGCGGGTCCTGATCTGCGGCATCGAAGGGTTGGAGCCCTCCGGCGGGGTCATTCGCGCGCCGTGCCCGGGGTTGCTGTTGCGCCCCGGCGAAGTCCGGATCCGATTTCGCGGATGAGCACGCGCAGCAGGAGCGGCGTGAAGTCCGCGATCGACCTGACGTTGTGCAGGATTTCGTTTGTAAGCCCAACGGGGATGTCGCGGGAGTTCCTCGGGTTGGCGAGGTCGACGATGTGCAGCGTGCCGAAGGTCAGGTCGAGCGTCTCGATGCCGGTGAATTCGAGGCCGGGAGGTGAGATGACGGCGGCATCGATGGCGCCGGCGCGGGTTTCCACACGGCCGAGCAATGCCATGAAGTTGGTTTCGCCGCGTTGGTTTCGAACGCTGCGGACGTCGTCAATCCTCAGGCGGACGTAGCGGAACCGAAGTTCGCGCGAGGGGAGCGCGTCGCGCTCGAGTTCGATGTGGAGTTCCGGCGCGAGAAGCAGGGGTTCGCCGCCGAAATCCGCCGAGTTCACGACCTTCAGGTTGTGGACGGTCAGCGAAGTGCGGGCCCAGTCGGTGTCGACGCCACCGACGTGGGATTCGAGTCCGGTGACTTCGCGGAGGCGGTATTCCAACCACTCCCGGAGGATGGCATCACGGAACACGACAAGCCCCGCGATGATGAGGAGCGCGAGGACGCCGCCGCGGATCAACCAGCGCAGGGTGAATCGGAGGAGGCGGATCACGCCGGTTCCGATCTTAATGAAGGATGATATCCTCGGGGCGAACGTCGAGGCATTCGTCCTGGTCTTCCCAGACAAGCGCGGGGTAGTGGTCGAGGAGTTTGGGGAGGTGGGTGCGGGCGATTTTCGCGAGGAGTTTTTCCGAGACCTCGGCGGCATCGTCGAGGGCGCGGTCGAAGTTGCCGCACTGCTTGCGCTGGCGATCGTCCCAGTGGGCCACCTCGTGTACCTTGGCGTATTCGTCGGCCCATTTCCGAAGGGAAGTCTTGAACGGAGCGGGCAGTGCGCTCATCGCGATCGCGGTCGCGCCGCAGTGCTGGCAGAGGAGCCCGGACTCGACGATGTCGCGGGTGAAGAGCGGCAGCAGCGGGGCGCGGCAGCACTCGGCCTCGGTGTAGGACATGGGCGCGTTGGCCAGTCGTTTCAGCCAGACCTGCCGATCGTGCCCGATCTGTGCGGCGAGGCGATACGCGCCGACCAGCGGGTGCGACATGCGCCAGAGCCGACCCTCCAGCTGACCCAGCGTCTGCGACATCCATCGCGCCAGCGTGACGTCGTCGAAATCCCTGAACACACGCCCGTATTCTTCCCACAGCCGGTCGACCGGCGAATCCGATGTCTCAGACATGCGGCCAGCCTTATGCGCGACCCGGCATTTGTCCAACCGGCTTGCGGAAGAGCAGCGCGGCGGCGTTGCCCCAGAACCCGAGGGACGTGGAGAGGGCGTACTCACCCGTGAACGATTTCGCGTGGGCACAGACCTGGAGCTCGCCGAGCGCGGAGTCGAGTTCGGTGAGACCGACCGTCGGCGGCGCGGTCTGGTGGTGGATTGCGAGGATTGTCAGGATCGCCTCGAGCGCGGCCGTCGCGCCGAAGGTATGTCCTGTCACCGGTTTGGTTGAGGAGAGAGGCATGCGGGCCAGGTGATTTTCGAAGACGCCCCGGAGCGCCGCGGCTTCGGCGGCATCGTTGACCCGTGTGCCGGTGCCGTGGGTGTTGACGTGGGCAACCTGATCGGGACGGACCGCCGCCATGGCCAGAGCCTGGCGAATCGATCGTGCGAGGCCGTCGCCGTCAGCGCGTGTGGCCACCCGATTATGGCTTTCCGCGGCGAGGCCCCAGCCAGCGAGGGTTGCCCATGGGACGAGGCCGCGCGTGCGGGCATGTTCTGCGGTCTCGAGGATGATGAACGCCGCGCCCTCCCCGGGGACCATTCCGTTCCGGGACACGTCGAAGGGGCGATTGGCGAGGGCGGGGTTTGCGTCTTGTCCCAGCAGGCCGGCGGCGCGGAACTGGCGCAGCAGCGGCCGGACGAGAGGTGCCTCGGCTGCGCCGGCGACGACCACATCTGTGATCCCGCTGTGGATCAGGGAGGCGCCGATGGCGATGGCGTGGGCGGCGGAGGCGCATGTTGCGGAGACGGTGAGGCAGGGGCCCCGGGCTCCAAGGGCGAGGGACAGGGCTCCGCTGAGCGCGGCGATCGCGAAGTGCGCGGCTTCGGTGGGGCGAACACGCCGGGTCGCAGGTAATGTCCAGAGCCCGGCGGGTCCGCGGGAATTGCCGGCGAGGATGGCGACGCGGGTGGGATCCACTTCCGCGACACGGGCCAGTTCGGCGGCGGGGATTGCCGCAGCGAGCGCGAGTCGCACGGAGCGATCCATGCGATGGGCCTGGGGAAAAAAAGGGCAGGGGGACGGGTCGGGAGCGACACAGGCCAGCGCAGGTTCGCCGTCGAACTCATGCCACGCCGCGGTGGGGATGCCGCGCACGGCGTGATTCCAGAGCTGATCGGGCGTGGTACCTGCGGCGGACCACACTCCCATCCCGGTGACGACGATTTCCGGGGGCACGAGTGGCGGCGGGTTCAGGCCGCGGGTTCAGGTCGTTGGTTCAGGCCGCTATTGCGGCGGGAACCGGGGCGGCGGGAACCGCGCGTTCGCGGAGAGTGGCGAGGAGTCCTTCGAAGATGGATCGACCGTGATCGCTACCGAGGATGGCTTCGCAGGCGCGTTCCGGGTGGGGCATAAGCCCGGCGACATTGCGGGTCTCGTTGCAGATGCCGGCGATGTTCTGGATTGAGCCGTTGGGGTTGGCGTCGTCGGTCACCCGGCCCTGTGCGTCACAGTATTCCCAGAGCACCTGATTGTTTGCGCGCAGTCGGGCGAGCGTCGGTTCGTCGGCAAAAAAGCACCCTTCGCCGTGGGCGATGGGGATGCGGAGAATCCGCTCTGCGGGTGTGGCGCGGGTGAACGGGGAGTTTGGGGTGACGGTGCGGAGGTGGATGTGTTCGCAGCGGAACTGGAGGGACCGGTTGCGGATCAGGGCGCCGGGGAGCAGGCCGGATTCGCAGAGCACCTGGAATCCATTGCAGATGCCGAGCACGTGTCCGCCCTCGGCCGCGAAGCGCTGGACTGCCGCCATCACCGGGCTGAAGCGCGCGATCGCACCGCAGCGGAGGTAATCGCCGTAGCTGAACCCGCCGGGCACGATCACGGCGTCGGCACCGCGCAGGTCCGTGTCCTTGTGCCAGACAAGATCGGCGTCCTGGGCGAAGCAGTGGCGCAGGGCGTGGACGGCGTCCTGGTCGCAGTTCGAGGCGGGAAACTGGATGACGGCGAAGCGCATCGTCGGTACGGGGGTGGGCGTTGGGACGTGGGATCAGTCGACGATTTCGAGCCGGTAATCCTCGATGATGGGATTGCTGAGGAAGCGGTGGCTGGCTTCGTCGAGTGCTTTGCGGGCGGCTTCGCGGTCGCTGCCCGGGGCGAGGTCGATCTCAAGATATTTGCCGACATGGACTCCCTGGATGCCGGAGTAGCCCATGTGTTCGAGCGCGTTTTGGACGGTCTTGCCCTGGGGATCGAGCACGGCTTTTTTCGGGGTGATGATGATCTTTGCCTTCATCGCGGGAGAGCGGACGGTGACGGGTCGTGCGCCGGGAGGGCGCCACGGCCGGAATCGTGTCGGGTGCAGGTCGGTCGGGCGAGCAGTTTCTCGGGCTCTGGATCAGGTGAACAGGGAGGTGGGGGAATCTGCGGCGCCAAGGTTACGTCCGCCTTCGTACATCTGGGACAACTGGCCGTTCTGCCATCGCCGCAGCCGGTAGAGCGTGGCGAAAAGATAATCTGGAGCGGCGCCGCCCTGGCCGCCGACCAGTTCGCCGCCGCGCCGTACATTGTCCTGCATCCAGGCGGTCTGGCTGAGGTGGTAGGGGTTGCGTTGCACTTCCCCGACGTGGAATGAGCAGGCGGCCATCATGTCTGCAACGTCCTGCGGGGAACTCTCCACCATCAGGTTGGGGGTCGGCATCTGGCCCCAGAATTCAGTCTCGACGACATGACACGAAAAATCCCCGGGCAATCGCTTCAGGGCGTCGATCACGAGGTGGTGCGTGCCGATGTGGGTTGAGTTCCAGTCGAGTTCGTGCGGGCAGAGCACGACTTCGGGTCGATGCTTGAGGAGGATGCCGACGATGGCATCGACGCAGGCGGCCCAGTGTACGGGATCGGTGGCGCGGGTTTTGGGGTTGATCTTTTCGAGGCCGCCGGGGGCGGTGGGGACGAGGTCGAACTGGAGATGGCGGCACGCGGCTTCGAGTTCAGCGTAGCGGCCCGCCTGACGTTCCTTCCTGCTGCCCTGGGTCACGGCGACATTGACGACCCGCCACATCGATTCGCGGAGCAGTCGCAGTGCGAGGCCGGCGATGATGCATTCATCGTCTGGGTGGGGTGAGAAAATCAGCGCTTTCGGGGCCGTGATCGGGATGGGGATCCGGGGGCATTCGGGAATGCCACCGAAGGGGAGGGTGCGGCCCGTGTCGCGAAGTCGCGCGACTTGTTGGACGAGGTCGAGGTACGGGTTCATGCGGTGGGGGGAGCGTGCAGGCCGACGCTCCGTCCGTGATGTGGTCGGCGTCAAGCGATGGCGTGGCGCCCGACGCTCGACATGCGGATCCCCCGCGCCTTGACATGGGTCGGCCGTTCGGCGAGACGAGGGGTAATGCCTCGTGCAGCCCGCCTTGTTCGTGGCCGGTTCCGTGCGTGTGAAACGCCTGGGTTCACGCTGATCGAATTGCTGGTGGTGATTGCGATCATTGGGATCCTCGCGTCGATGCTTCTTCCTGCGCTGGGGCGTGCGAAGGAATCGGCCCGTCGTATTGCCTGCGTGAACCAGGAGAAGCAGTTGGCGTTGGCGATGCATATGTATGCCGGCGAGAACAACGGCTGTTTCCCGCCGCGGATCTCCACCAACCGCTGGTGCACGACGCTCCGGCCCTACTACGACGACCTGAAGATCCTGAAGTGTCCCTCGGATATCTGGGCGAAGCCGACCACCAACGCCGCGGCGGGCGGCGGCGCGCGTCCCGCGGAATCCTGCGCACGGACCTACCTCTTCAACGGGTTCAACGATTTCTACCGAAATATCGTGGGGCGCGATTCCATGGCGAACTTCCGCAGATTGGGAAATGGGGAGGTCGTGATCCGGGAGAGCGACATCCAGGAGTCCTCGGCGACGGTTGCGTTCGGTGAGCGCGACAACCGTCCGGGCTCCTTGCCGCAGTACCACATGGATTTCGACGCGATGGACGACCTCACCGGGCTGAACCAGTCGGTGCATGGAAACCTGGCTCGGACCGGGCGCGGGGGCGGTTCGAATTACGCGATGGTCGACTCACACGTCGAGTTCGTGAAGTACGGCCGGACATTCAATCCTGTGAATCTCTGGGCGGTGAGTCCTGAGGAGCGCAACGTGGCGGTCGCCCTTCCCTGAATTTGTCCCATGAATGCGCGTTCGTGGTCGTTGGTCGGGGTGTTCTCGGGCCTGCTGTTTGCGTATGCCTGGTTTTTCACCGAATGGCTGAGGCCGGAACCCATCCAGATCTCGTCGCAGATCCGGGCCAGCATTCTGCAGCCGAAGTTTGGGCGTGGGCCGGTCACGTTGAGGCGCACGAATTCCCAGACGGGCACGGTGGAGGCGGTGATTCAGACGAATGTTGTGGGGGCGGTCGACAAGGGGCGTCGGGCGCGGTTGCCGCAGTGGGGCGAGATTGGCGATGCGCCGGGTGGCGTGGCGAATGTGACGTTCACACTCGATGCGCCCTATGAACTCACATCGCTCCGGGTCCAGGACGTCCCGGCGGATGGTTCGGCACCGCGGGTCCTTTGGGATCTGGTTGGAAAAAGTGTTCCGATGAGTTCCCTGCTGTATGGCCGCATTCCGCAGGGCATGCGCGCTGTGAAGACGAATGGCGTTGCGATTCCGCTGAGTCCAGGCGCCCCGTATCGACTGATCGTCGAGGCCGGGCGAAGACTTGGAACCAACGCCTTCACGACGCGGGCGTTGTCAAATCCCTGATTCTGATCGGGTTGCTTCAGTGCGGGGCCATCAGGTGGCGAATCCGTTCCTGGGATTGTGGTCAGAGCCGACGAGTGCGATGAGTCCGGCGACGCCCGACAGGAGGACCTCGGACTGGGCGTTGAGAAGTTCTGCAGCGCTGGCGGTTTCTTCTGCGGTCGCCGCGCTGCCCTGGGTGAGGCGGTCCATTTCGAGCACGGCGCGATTCACCTCGGTCACCCCCAGGCTTTGTTCCTTGGAGGCGGTGGCTATGCGCGAGACCAGTTCATCCATCTGGTGGATGTCGTTGACGATGATCTGGAGGCTGGACGCGACCTTGTCGGTGATTTCGACGCCGCGGTTGGTGCGGGCGACGGCCTCGGCGACATTGCCCGCGGTTTCGCGCGCGGCCTGGGCGCTGCGCTGGGCGAGCGTGCGGACCTCCTCGGCGACCACGGCGAAGCCGGTGCCCGCCTGGCCCGCCCGGGCGGCTTCGACGGCGGCGTTGAGGGCGAGGAGGTTTGTCTGGAGGGCGATTTCGTCGATGGTGTGGAGGATTCTGGAGATGCTCTGGCTGGATGCCTGGATCTCGCTCATGGCCTGTTTCATGGCGGTCATGTCGTTGGCGCCTGTCTCGGCTGCGGAATGCGTGTCGGCTGCGAGTTTGCGGGCGGCCTGGGAATCGGTGGCATTCAGCCGGGTCATGGCGGCGATCTGGTTCAGTGACGCGCTGGTCTGCTGGAGGGCGGCGGCCTGATGGGTGCAGCCTTCCGCGAGGGCCTGGCTGGCGCCGGCGACCTGGGTCGCCATTTCGGTGTTTTGACGGGAGGTTTCGAGGAGGGTGTCGACGATGCCGTGGGTGGATCGAAGGATGCCCCCGACGATCTTCACGGCGACCAGGAGGCCGAGGAGGAGGTTCAATCCGAGGAGCGCCCACTGGGCTGTCTTGAGCTGGCGGACCTTGGCGGTGGCGAATTGTTCGGCCGAATTCACGGCCTTGTCGGTCGTCTCAAAGAATTTTTCGCTGAGTGGCATGATTTCGGGGCGCAGCGTGGGCTGGGATCTGGCCTCGAGGAGTAGTTTCCTGAGGTTCGACCAGTCTCTGGCGACCTCGGACATGCGTGTGATGAACTCGCGATCGGTGGCAGGCGGCAGCTTGAGTTCGGCATCCCCCGAGACCAGCCCACGGACGATGGCATCGAGGCGGGTCATCAGCTTGTCGTTGGCTTTGCCGGCCAGGTCGAGCTTGGTGAGGCGCTGGCTGCCGCCGCGTACGATGCCCGTGAAGTTGACCACCCGCCCGTCGTCGGCCATCCGGTCCAGCATGTAGAAAACAGATCCGGCGCTCAGGAGTGCGGTGACGAAGAACAGCCCAGCCACCGCCCGCAACTGGGTGGGAACGGTCAGTTTCATGAATTTTTTTCCGGCGAAACCCTCCGCACGGCTCATCGGCACTCAGGGGGGCCGACTGAAGCGGGAATTTCGGGAGGGGGCAGGTTTCGCTGCGACCCATTGACTGGATGGGCCGCTCGAAGCAGCGTTGGCGACGCGCGGGGTGAGGCTGCGCACTGATGACGTCACACGTTCCACTGAGGGCTTTGGTGCTGGAGGATTCCGAGTTCGACGCGAAGGTCATGGTGCAGGCCTTGCGGAGCGGCGGGTACGACGTCCAGTGGCGCCGGGTTGAGACCGCGGCGGGCATGGAGGACGCGCTGCGGGCGCAGGCATGGGACGTGGTCCTGGCGGATTACAACATGCCGAATTTCAATGCGCCGCAGGCATTGCGGATTTTGCAGGCATCCCCGCTCGACGTCCCGTTCATCATTGTTTCCGGAGGCATCGGCGAGGACGTCGCCGTGGCGGCGATGAAGGCCGGGGCGCACGATTATGTGATGAAGGGCACGCCGGCCCGCCTTCTGCCTGCAGTGGAGAGGGAGTTGCGCGAGGCGGAGGTGCGAAGGCGCCGACGCGAGGTGGAAGCCCAGCACCGCGAGAGCGAACTTCGTTATCGCAGCCTTTGGGAGACCTCGCCCGATGCCGTTCTTTTCTGCGATGAATCCGGGAAGATCGGATTTGCCAATCCCGCGGCGGAGACCGTGTTTGGTTTCAGCATCGCCGAGTTGGTGGGGTTGGATGTGGAGCGTCTCGAGCCTTCGGACGGGGCGGGCGTTGTGGAAGGAGGGGTGGAGGAGCAGAAGCTGGGAGGCCTTCGCCAGGCATTGGCTGTTGCCGCTGGGAAGACCAGCGGGGTGACGGGGCGTTCCCTGGTGGAAGGGCCGGCGCTGTGCAAGGACGGTCGATCGATCACGGTCGAGGTGACCTCGAGTCGTCTCGATCTGCCGGACCGTACGTGGTTCGTGTTATTCGCGCGCGACATCACGGAGAAGCTCCGGAACGAGGCGGATCTTCGGGCGCGTGTCGAACAGATGCGGGCGGCCCGGGAGATCCAGCAGCGGTTGTTTCCGAAGTCGGCGCCGGCGGTTCCTGGGTTCGATATCGCGGGGACTTCCGTTCCGGCGGACGCGACGGGCGGTGATTACTACGATTACCTCCCGATGTTGGATGGCAACATTGGCCTTGTGGTGGCGGACGTGAGCGGTCACGGGCTGGGGCCGAGCCTGTTGATGGTGGAGACGCGTGCGTTGTTGCGGGTCGTGGCGCGGAATCGGATCGATCCTGGTGAGATTCTTGGCCGTGCCAATCGCGTGATTGCGGAGGACGTCGAGGGTCGCAATTACGTCACCCTGCTGCTGGCCCGGCTCAACCCCGCGACCGGCGAAGTGGTGCATGCGAGCGCGGGTCATCCCGCTGCATTCGTGATCGGTGCGGATGGCGTGGTGAAATCCCAGTTGCGGCGCACCGGGGGGCCGCTCGGTTTCCTGCGGGGCCCGACACCTGTTTCGGCGCCTCCGACGCGCCTGACGCCGGGCGATATTCTCGTGTTGTACACGGATGGCGCGAAGGAAGCGGCCCGCAGTTGTCGTCCCGGAGGCGATGCCGAGGAATTCGGCGTCGAGCGGATTGTGGAGGTGGTCCGTGCCCACGCTTCCTGTTCGTCTGGCGAGATTGTGTCGGCCCTTTGTCAGGCGGTGACCGCGTGGGTCAACCCGTGTCCGCTCGAGGACGATCTCACCCTGATGGTGGTCAAGGCACTCGCCGGTGCGGGTGCGGGTGCGGGTGGGTTGGCGGCGGTTTAGATGCAGTTTGCGGAGAGATGCTTGAGCCGGGAGGGGGTGGCCCCCATCGTGGGTCGTCATGGGTCCGGGAATGCAATTGAGTCAGGGGATGGCGATGCAGCAGGTGCTGTCGCCCCAGATGCAGCATTCGCTGGCCTTGCTGCAGGCCCCGGTCATGGAGTTGCGGGCGTTGGTGGACCAGGAACTTTCCCAGAACCCGGTGTTGGAGGAGGTTCCGGGCCTCGACCAGCGATCCGCGTCTGATGCCGAGCGCGACAATGCGGCCGCGCTTGGGCAGTTGGACCCCGCGGAGCCTCCTTCCGATGTCCTGTTCGATCCGGCTACCGAAAAGCCGAGCACCGTGGCGGTCGATGATTTCCAGGCGAAACTCGAGGAGCTCACGCAGATCGACCAGGAATGGCGCGATCATTTTTCGCAGTCGCAGACCGTGCTGCGGCAGCCTGAGGTGGACGAGGAGAGGCGGCAGTTCCTCCTGGACAGCATCACTCAATCGACGTCGCTCCGGGTTGATCTGATGAATCAGCTCCATCTCGGGGACGTTCCGGCGGAGCTTGTTCCGGCGGCGGAGGTGATCATCGGGAATCTCAACGACAGGGGGTATCTGGCGACGCCCTTGGAGACGTTGTCGGAAACGTGCGAGATCCCGCTGGACGTGTTGGAGACGGCCCTTGGGGCGGTCCAGCGCCTGGATCCTGCGGGCATCGGTGCGCGTGACCTGCGCGAGTGCCTGTTGCTGCAGTTGGAACGGAAGGGGCAGGGGGAATCGCTGGAGTATCTGGTGATCCGGGATCATCTCGAGGCCCTGGGGCGCCACCGGTACGAGGACATTGCTGCCCGGATCGGGACCTTCCGCGACGAGAAGGTGTATGGCGATTGGATCCAGGACGCGGCGGAGAACATTGCGCGGTTGCAGCCGCGGCCGGGGCTGGAAATGGCATCGAACGAGCCCGAGTACGTCGTTTCCGAGGTGACCATTGTCCGCGGCGAATCGGGGTTCCAGGTGGTTCTCAACGACGAGTCCATGCCTCGGGTCCGCATCAGCCATACCTACAAGGATCTCCTGGCTCAGGCGGGTTCGGATCCGGAGGTGCGCGATTATCTGCGTGAGAAGATGCGCGCGGGCAAGTTCCTGATCCGGTGTCTGGACCAGCGTGAGCAGACCATCAAGTTGATCGCGGAGGATATTGTCCGCCGGCAGAGTGGATTTTTCGAGCATGGCCGGGCGCACCTGAAGCCGATGACGATGGCACAGGTGGCGGAGGTGGTGGGGGTGCATGAGACCACGGTGAGCCGGGCGGTGGCGGGGAAGTTCATGGACACGCCGCAGGGTTTGATCGAGATGCGGGCGCTGTTCACGAGCGGGGTGTCCACCTCGGATGGCGGCGCGATGGCGAGCACGGGGGTGAAGGAATTCATTGGGGATCTGGTCCGTGGGGAGGATTCCGCGCACCCGCTGACGGATGATCAGATCGAGGCGAAGTTGAAGGAGCGGGGGATCAAGATTGCCCGGCGGACGGTGGCGAAATACCGGACGGAGATGAAGATTCTCCCGGTGGCGATGCGGAGGAATCACTGAGGGCGTGAACATCGCTCGACACGCGGGCTGGGGTCGCGGTAGTTTGGCGGGGGCTGCGGGCTCACCCTGGATTCAACGTTGTACCCGCAATTTTTCGAAGGGCGGCAGGTTCCCGGCCGAGAGGGTGGTGTCGTCTCTTTTGGGTGACGCCGGGGAATTGACGCTTGACGCTTCTTTCGGCCTCTACCTAGCCTGCTCTTCATCTTGGCAAACTGGCTGGTCCGCCAGCGAGAAAGTCGGTTAGAAGCCGGCTTTTTTGTTTCCTGGAAGGTCCGTCGGTCGACGAAATATGAACGCGGAATTGCTTGCAGTTCTGGAATATTGGGAACGAGAGAAGGGCATCAGTCGCGACGTGCTTGTGCGCGCCGTGGAGGAGGCGCTTGTTTCCGCAGCGAGGCGCGCCATTGGCCCGGCCCGAGATCTCCGCTGTAGCATTGATGCGAAGACGGGAGCCATCAAGGCGTTCGCCCGTCTGATCGTCAGCGACAAGATCATTTCCAAGCACGATCAGATTTCCGTGGGCGAGGCGCGGAGGCTCAAGGCGGATGCCCAGATCGGCGACGAGGTTGAGGTTGAGGTGACGCCCGCCGACTTCGGTCGTATCGCGGCGCAGAATGCGCGTCAGGCTGTGATGCAACAGCTCCGCAAGGCGGAAAAGCAGCTCATCCTGGAGGAATTCAAGGATCGGGTCGGTGATATCGTCAGCGGTGTCGTGCGCCGGTTTGAGCGTTCGGACGTGGTGGTGGATCTCGGGCGGTACGAGGCCCTCCTGCCGAATCGTGAACGGGTGCCGACCGAGGAATATCAGGCTGGGGAACGGGTCCGGGCCTTCGTGAAGGCGGTGGAGACGACGGCTCACGGCCCGGAAATCATTCTCAGCCGGGCGGATCCGCTGTTCGTGATCAAGTTGTTCCAGCTTGAGGTGGCGGAGATTTCCGATGGCACGATCGAGGTCAAGGCGATTGCCCGGGAGCCCGGCTATCGTACCAAGCTCGCCGTCCATTCGCGCGACCCCAAGGTCGATCCTGTCGGCGCCTGTGTGGGCCTTCGGGGGCAGCGGGTGAAGAACATCGTCCGCGAGCTCAACAACGAGAAGGTCGACATCATCCCGTGGTCATCCGACATTCGGACCTACGTGAACGCCGCGCTATCGCCTGCCAAGCTCAAGGCCTTCGAGGTCGATGAGGTGGGCAAGCGTGTGAAGATCATCGTCTCGAACGATCAGCTGTCGCTCGCCATCGGGCGGCGCGGCCAGAACGCACGCCTCACCTCCAAGCTGACCGGCTGGTATGTGGACATCGAGGAAGAGGTCGTGACGCCTGAGCTCGGGTTCGAGGAGAAGGTTGACGAGGCGGTGCACGGACTCGCGGATGTCGCGGGCATTACCGAGGCTCAGGCCCGGTTGCTGGTCCTGATGGGATTTCACAGTTTTGACGATCTTGCCCAGGCCGAGGTTGAGGATCTCCAGTCGAATCCTGATATTGGTGATCAGGCGGTGGCGATCCTGGCTGCGGTCCAGGCGGAGGCGGCACGTCGGCGGGGAGGTGAGGCTTCGTCCTCACCAGGGGCCCCCTGACGGGGGTGCGGCGTCCGGGCGGGTCCCGGATGGCGCGGCTGGGGTCGGTTCATATTGATTTTCTATGCCCGTTCGCATTTACGACATCGCCCGCAAACTCGGTCTCGAGAGCAAGGTGGTCCTTGCCCGAGCCAAGGAAATGGGCATCAGCCACGCCAAGGTCGCTTCCAGCACTCTCGACAAGATCACCGCCGAGTATCTGGAGGAAAAATTGACGCCGCTGCGGGTGGACTCCCCTGAGTCCGCCTCGACGTTTTCGCACCACCCGTCCGCGGAGGACGCCGCATCTCACGCCCATCCTGCGCCGAGCCATGCGACTCACGAGGTGCACGCCGCCGAAACGGTCGCGCCAATAGTCGCGCCAATAGTCGCGCCAATAGTCGCGCATTCCGCGCCCGTTGCCGAACCGCCGCCAATCGCGGTTTCGGCGCAAGTCGCGGCCCCGGTTGCTCCAGTCGCCGCGGTTGAAGTTCCTCCCGCCGCCCCGGCGGTGGTGGACCGTGTCGCAGTTGCCGAACCCCACCCGGCCCCGGCACATCCGGCACATCCGGCACATCCGGCACATCCGGTTGCGGTGGTGATCAGCGCGTCCGTGGTTGCGGAGACACCTGTTCACGCACCTGTCCCGGTTTCGATCGTTCCTGCTGCCGTGGAGGTCCGAGCGCCCGTTGTGGCGCCGGTCGTCCCGGCAATTGTGGCGCCGCCAGCGGTGCCGCAGTCCTCTCCTGCTCCAACCCCACCCCAACGACCCTTGCTGTCTCCGACATCGGTGGCACCCGCGGCTGCGCCTCAGGCCGCGCCGGCACCACCCCCGCCTCCCGTACCCCCTTCACCCCCGCCCGTTGCCCGAATTCCAGGCCTCGGTGAGTTGGTGGGTCGCATTGAACTGCCGGTGCGGAATCGCCCCGGCAGCCGATCAGCCACACCGCCTCCCCCACCGACGCCGCCTCCGCAGACTGCGCAGCGGCGCCCTGATTTCCCGCCTGGCCGACGGCCTGATTTCCAGCAACGCGGACGGCCCCAGGGCCAGATGGGCCCTCCCCGCCCTGGGATGTCCGGTGGTCCCGGTCGACCTGGTGGTGGCCCCGGATATCAGGGCCGTCCGCCGCTGCCTCCCCCCCCGGGCGGGGCCGGAGGTCGTCCGGGTCCTGGAGCTGCCCCCAGCAAGTCTCCGGCGCTCCCGCACTATGTCGCGCCGACGACCGGCCAGGTCATCACGCTGAAGCCGCCGATCATCGTCCGCGATCTCGCGGACAAGATGGGGATCAAGGCGTATCGGCTGCTCCACGACCTGATGGAGTTGGGCGTGTTCGCCAACCTGAACCAATCCGTCGACGAGAAGGTCGCCCAGTTCATCGCGGCGCGTCACGGATTCCGGTTTGAGGTTGAGCGTCGTGAGAAGGGCGCGGGCCAGGTGCACGCGCCGGTCAAGAAGATCGAACTCGACCTCGACGACGCTCCGGACCAGCTCAAGTTGCGACCCCCCGTGATCACGATCATGGGGCACGTCGACCACGGCAAGACCACGCTGCTGGACGTGATCCGCAAGTCGGACGTCGCGGCCCGCGAGGCCGGTGGCATCACGCAGCATATTGGTGCGTACACCATCCATGTGCCGCATCCCGAGCGGCCCACCGAGATGCAGCAGTTGACGTTCCTCGACACTCCGGGTCATGCGGCGTTCAGTGCCATGCGAGCCCGCGGTGCCAACGTCACCGACATCGTCATTCTGGTGGTCGCCGCCAGCGAGGGCGTCATGCCCCAGACCGTGGAAGCCCTGAACCATGCCAAGGCGGCAAAGGTTCCGATCATGGTCGCGGTCAACAAGTGCGATCTTCCCTCGGCCAATCCGCTGCGGACCCGGCAGATGCTCCAGGAGCACGGCCTCGTCCCCGAGGAATGGGGCGGTGACACGATCTTCGTCGATGTGTCGGCGGCGACCAAGACGGGCATTGATCAGTTGCTCGCGTTGCTCGTCCTGCAGGCCGACGTGATGGAACTCAAGGCCAACCCGGTCCGTCGGGCCAAGGGCAACGTCATCGAGTCCGGCCTGGAGCCAGGCGGCCCGACCGCTACCGTCCTTGTTCGGAAGGGCACTCTCCGTCTGGGCGATGTCATCCTCTGCGGCCAGTACTACGGCCGCACGCGGGCGCTCATCAGCGAGGAAGGCCAGCGGCTCAAGGAAGCCGGTCCGTCCGTGGCCGTGAAGGTTCTCGGGCTCAATGGTGTCCCTGAGGCGGGACTCGAATTCAGCGTGGTCGAGAACGAGCGCACCGCCCGCAATCGTGCCGAAGAGCGCGAGCTCGAGGTCAAGACTGCCGGTTGGGAGCGGGGTCCCCGCGTCACCCTCGACAACCTGCTCAAGGTCATCGAGCAGCAGTCCGCGAAGGTCCTCAAGCTCATCGTCAAGGGCGATACGCAGGGATCGGTCGAGGCCATCGTGGAGGCGCTCAAGAAGATCGACAGCACGAAGGTCAGCCTGGAGATCGTCCACAGCGCCGTCGGCACGATCACCGAGAGCGACGTGCTGCTGGCGGCTTCCGCCAAGGGCATCATCGTGGGTTTCCATACCCGCCTCGACAACGGCGTGCCGGCCGCAGCGAAGCGGGAAGCCATCCAGATCAAGCAGTACGAGATCATCTACGAGTTGATCGACGAGGTTCGAAACGCCATGGCTGGCCTGCTCGATCCCGAGCTCAAGGAGATCACGCTCGGCGCCGCCGAGGTCCGCCAGATCTTCGATCTATCGAAGGGTGGCCGTGTTGCCGGGTGCATGGTTCTCAACGGACGCGTGATCAAGGGCAAGGCCCGGATCGTTCGTCGCAAGGAGGTCATCCACGACGGCATTCTCGGAACGCTTCGCCGTTATCAGGACGAGGTGGCCGAAGTCCGATCCGGGCTCGAGTGTGGTATCCGTGTCTCGAGCTTCGACGATTTCCAGGTGGGCGACGTGATTGAGAGTTACAACGTGGAGAAGGTTGCCCAGCAGCTCTGACCGGAGCGACCCGTGCCATGCAACGTGTCCGTCAGGATCGCGTGCGCGAGCTCATCAAGCGTGAGCTCGGAGAGATCATCCGCCGGGAGATCCCCATCGCGGAGGGTGGGGTGATCTCTGTGAACGACGTCGGCCTTGCGCGCGACATGCGCTCGGCGAAGATCTTCGTGAGCGTCATCGGCACTCCCGAACAGAAGGCCCATGGCGAGCGATTGCTCTTCAAGAACACCATCCCCATCCAGAACCTGCTTGGCCAAAAGGTGACCCTTCGCAACACGCCCCTCCTGATGTTCATCGTGGGCGATTCCATCGCGCACGGGGACCGGGTCCTCCAGATCATCGACGAACTCGAGCACGGGACCGGTGCCCCATGAGTTCGGTGTCCGAATCCCTGACCCAGATCATCAGCACGCTGCGCCAGGCCGCCTCGGTTTGCGTGGTCGGCCACGTGCGGCCTGATGGGGATTGTGTCGGTTCCCAACTGGGACTTGGGATGGCCCTGCGGAACGCGGGCAAGAAGGTCACGATCTGGAACGAGGACGGGCTTCCCCGCAAGCTGTCGTTCCTCGATCCTGAGGAGCTTTTCGCGAAACCGGTGTCCGGCCGCACCTTGGAATGTGTGGTGGCGACCGATGCCGCGAGTTTCGAGCGTCTCGGTGCGACGGGCCGGTGCATCGGCGACCGAAAGGTCCTGCTCAACATCGATCACCACGAGAGCAACACCCGCTACGCGGACATCAACTGGGTCGTTCCCGACGTGCCTTCCACCGGCGAACTCGTCCTGGAGCTCCTCAAGCGCGCCCGTTGGCCGGTGACCGCGCCCATCGCGGATTGTCTCTTCGCGGCGATCTCGACTGACACCGGCTCGTTCCGATACCCGAACACGGTCCCGGCCACTTTCCGTGCGGCAGCCGAACTGGTGGAACTGGGTGCGGACCTGGGGCGCATCGGGCATCACGTCTATGATTCGCATCCCATGTCGCGGTTCCGGTTGTTGCGACATGTCTACCGTCAGTGCCGACTGACGTATGACAATCGGATCGCCTACTTCTGGCTGCGTCCTGGCGACTATGGGCGGGCGGGCGCGGAACGGGAGGAGAGCGAGGGTCTGATAGATCACATACGTTCCATCGAGCCTGTGATCGTGGCTTGCGTGTTCGAGCAGACCGGGGAAGACCAGATCCGGATAAGCCTCCGTTCCAAGAGTGATCGGGTGGACGTGAATTCCCTGGCCCAGCAGTTCGGCGGCGGCGGACATCGGGCTGCGGCCGGTGCGCGCGTTGCTGGGACGCCGCTCGCGGTCCAGCGGCGTGTATTGCGCGCGTTGCGGCGAGCCATTGATGCCGCGGCATCCACCTGACTTCATGCTCGTCACTCCTTCAGCGCTCGATGGTGCCCTCCTGGTCGACAAACCGAGTGGATGGACCTCCCATGACGTCGTCGACAAATTGCGCCGGCATCTCGGCATCAAGAAGGTCGGCCACTGCGGCACCCTGGACCCGATGGCCACGGGATTGCTGATCATCCTGCTGGGGAAGGGCACGAAACTTTCCGACCAGTTGATGTCGTCCGACAAGGTGTACGCCGGCCAGGTGCGCTTCGGTGAAACGACGTCCACCTACGATGCCGAGGGTGAGATGGTGGCCTCGCTGCCGGTTCCTCCGATCACGCTGGATTCGCTCAACGAATCCGCCCGCGCGTTCGTGGGTGACCTGATGCAGACGCCCCCGATGGTCTCGGCGGTGAAGGTCAAGGGCGTTCCCTTGTACCGGCTTGCGCGGCAGGGCCTGGAGGTGGAGCGGGATGCCCGGCTGGTTCACGTGTATAATTTCCGCTTCAGCGCCTACACCGAGCCCGTGGGTGATTTCCGGCTTGCCTGCACGAAGGGCACCTACGTGAGGTCCATCGCGCATGACCTGGGCGAGGCTCTGGGATGCGGGGCGCACCTTGCTGCGCTGCGCCGGCTTGATTCGGGACGGTTCTCGGTGGCAGACGCCACTCCGCTCGCCGCCCTTCTGGCGAGCGAGCCGTCGGAGCTGTTGGCGAAGGTTGTTCCGTTCGTCAAACTTCTCGCGGCATGAAGATCCTCTCGGAGGCGGGTCCGGCCGGGGTGCCGGCCAAGCCTGTGAGCTTGGCGATTGGTGTCTTTGACGGGGTTCACCTGGGGCATCAGGCCGTGATTCAACGAACCCTTGAAGAGGCGCGTGCCCACGGCTCCCTCGCGGTGGCCGTGACCTTCGACCGGCATCCGAACTCCACCGTCGCCCCAGGCCGGGTGCCCCAGCTGCTCTGCCCCCTCTGGCGACGACTGAACCTTCTCGAGTCGCTCGGGCTCGATGCGGTGCTGGTCTATGCCTTCGACGCCGATTTTTGCCGCCAGCCTGCCGAGGCTTTCATCGAGCGGCTCCGGAGGGGGTTTGGTTCTGTTGCAAGCATCAGTGTTGGCGCCTCCTTTGTGTTTGGACATCGGCGCGGCGGGAACCTCGACCTGCTCCGGCAACTGGGCGGCATCGCCGGGTTTTCGGTTCATGGGCTGGCGCCGGTTCGCGTTGGCGACGAGGTGGTGAGCAGCTCGCGGCTGCGGGAATTGGTCGTGGCCGGGGATTTCGATCGCGCCGCGTTGTTTCTGGGTCGTCGGCATTCGTTGGCGGGTGAGGTTGTGACCGGGGACCGGCTCGGGCGGCGGCTCGGGTTTCCAACGGCGAACCTCGACGTCACGGGCCTGGTGCTTCCCCCGAATGGGGTTTATGCGGCCCGTGCGTGCTGTGCGGAGGGGAACCAGCGTCACCCGGCTGCGGTGAACATCGGCCGTCGTCCGACGGTCGACGGTTCTCCCTCGGGGATCCGCGTGGAGGCGCACCTTCTCGGGTTTGAAGGGGATCTCTACGGCCGGCGGCTCCACCTTGAATTGCACCAGCGCCTCCGGACGGAGGAGCGGTTTCCATCACGTGAGGCGTTGGTCGCACAGATCAGCCGCGATGTGGATGCGGTCCGTGAATGGGCTGGGAAATAGGGGGTTGCCATGACTTCGCACCGACCTATAGTCGACAACATGAAATCGTTGCGGGGCGTCGTGCCCGTCGCTGTTCTCGCTGCGGCGACGGCATTTCTGGCCGGATGCGGGGGCGTGTCCGGCAGTCATAGCGTCTCGCCCGCCTCCCTGTTCATGCCGGGCCTGATGCAGAACGACGCGCCGCGTCCCTCGGTCCCGGGCGAGGCCACTCCGGTGGTCTTGAAGACGGACGACAGCCAATTACCGAGCTGATTTCGCCATGCGTTTTCCTCTGGCCCTGACCCTCAAGATCACTCGTCACATCGTCCGGCACAAGGTGCTCCGGACTCCCAAGTTCGCCATGGTGCTCCAGTTGGAGCCCCTGCATACCTGCAACCTGACCTGCACAGGGTGTGGCCGTATCCGCGAATACTCGACCAGCCTCAAGGACATGGTCCCGCTGGACCAGTGTCTTGCGGCGGCCACGGATTGCGACGCGCCGATGGTCTCGGTCTGCGGTGGCGAACCCCTCATCTATCCGAAGATCGAGGAATTGGTGGCGGGCCTTCGTGCCCAGGGCCGCATCATCTACATCTGCACGAACGGCATGTTCATGCGGAAGAAGATGCGCGACTACCTCGCGGCCCATTACTCACCCGCCTTCGAGGACAAGCTCTCACGTCTGGTCGCCGCCGAATTGGTCACCGAGAAGGAAGCCGACCAGATCCGCAACGCCGACCCCGCCGCACGTTCCAAGGTCACCATCGCGCCGTCCAAGTGGATGTACTGGAATGTCCACGTCGACGGCCTCGAGTACACCCACGATCTCATCGTCGAGCGCGAGGGCGTGTTCAAGGAATGCGTCGCCGCGATCCGGATGGCAAAGATCCTCGGATTCCAGGTCGCCACCAACACCACGGTCTACAAGGAAACCCAGGTCCGCGAGATCGAGGACATGTTCAGCTTTCTGTCCTGGCTCGACGTGGATGGCCACACCATCTCCCCGGGCTATGACTACGACGCCGCGAAAAAGGACATGGCGAAGCGGTTGGGCCGCAACCCGGATGACTTCTTCCTCACCCGGGCGATGACGCGGGACAAGTTCCGGGACATCCAGAAGTGGGGTGAGCGTTTCACCATTTTCGGCACGCCGGTCTACCAGGAGTTCCTCGCCGGCAAGCGCGAGCTCACCTGCACCGCCTGGGCCATCCCGACCTACAACGTCAAGGGATGGAAGGCTCCCTGCTACCTGATGACCGATGGGCACTACCCGAGTTACTCGGAGATGCTCACCAAGGTGGCCTGGGACAAGTACGGCGTCGTGGACGGCGTCGCCCGTGATCCGCGCTGCGAGAACTGCATGGTGCACTGCGGCTACGACCCCAGCGGCGCGCTCGGCACCAATTACCAGTCCGGCGATAACTGGAAGAATTTCCGGTATAATTTCAGCGCGCGCCCCAAGGCCGATCCCACCGGCGCCGGCGTCAAGGCCTTCAATGGCTATTCCATCGGCCGGGGTCACCTGGCCGAGGCCAAGGCCACGGTGAACCAGGAGCTGTCCGGGGCCAGGTCGGCGTTCGCCCGCGGTGGCAGCGGCACCTCCGACCCCACCTCGGGGAACGCCGGTGTAGGCGCGACCTGCGCGGCAGAGCCCGCCGCGGAAGCGTCCTCCGCCCAGCGCGAGGAATTGCTGAACCATATCAAGCGCAACGGCGGGGGAATCCCACTCAAGCCCGAGTGATGCCGATTCACCGACCGTGACGTTCCCTGGAACACCCGGGAGCCCAGAGATGTTTCCCTACTTTTTGCCGAGCCGAGTTATTCCTGACTGAATCCCATGAGCGCCCTGTTTCTTTCACCTCCTTCATTCGACGGCTTCGACGGTGGGGCGGGAGCCCGTTACCAGGCGCGTCGCGAGGTCACGAGCTTCTGGTATCCCACCTGGCTTGCGCAGCCGGCCGCCCTGGTCCCCGGATCGCGGCTTCTCGACTGCCCTCCGCTCGACGTCGGCAAGGACGAGTGTCTCCGGATCGCCAAGGACTTCGAGCACGTCATCATCCACACCTCGACTCCGTCGCTCCGCAACGATTGCAAGGTGGCCGAGGCCATCAAGGCGCAGCGGCCCGGGACGGTGATCGGGTTCGTGGGCGCGCACGCGGCGGTACTGCCAACGGAGACCCTGAAGGCGTCGGCCTCCATCGACTGGGTGGGCCGGAAGGAATTCGACTTCACCTGCAAGGAAGTCGCCGAGGGCCGCCCGCTCGCAGGCATCGCGGGGCTTTCCTACAGGGACAAGGAAGGGAAGATCCGCCACAACCCGGAGCGTGAACTGATCCACAACATGGATGAGTTGCCGTGGGTCGCGGATGTCTACAAGCGGGACCTGCAGATCGAGAAGTATTTCATCGGCTACCTCCAGCATCCGTATGTGAGCCTCTACACGGGTCGCGGATGCCCCGCACAGTGCACCTTCTGCCTCTGGCCCCAGACCATTGGCGGGCATAAGTACCGCGTCCGTTCGCCGCAAAACGTGGCGGATGAGATGGCCTACATGAAGAAGCTCTTCCCGCAGGTGCGTGAGTTCTTCTTCGACGACGACACCTTCACCGCGAACCTTCCCCGGGCCCGCGAGATCGCCAAGAAGCTCGCGTCGCTGGGTGTCGACTGGAGCTGCAACAGCCGCGCCAACCTCGACTACGACACGATCAAGTCGTTCAAGGACGCCGGCCTCCGGCTTTTCCTGGTCGGGTACGAGTCCGGCAACGACGACATCCTCACCCGCATCAAGAAGGGCGTGACGATGGATGAGATGCGACGGTTCACGAAGTCCTGCCATCAGGCCGGGGTGGTGATCCACGGCACGTTCATTCTTGGACTTCCCGTGGAGACGCCGCAGACGATCGAGAACACCATCAACTTCGCCAAGGAGCTCGATGTGTTCAGCCTGCAGGTCAGTCTCGCCGCTCCCTACCCGGGCACCGAACTCTTCGAGATGGCCCGTCAGCACGGCTGGTTCGCCAAGCGCGACAAGGCCGACATCGTCCATCAGGACGGCTTCCAGGATTCCTCGCTCGAGTATCCAGAAGTCAACAAGGAGGAGATCTTCGAGGCGGTCGACCGCTTTTACCGGGCCTACTATCTCCGCCCGAAACCAATCCTCCGCATCATCAAGACGATGCTCGAGGACAAGGATGTCTTCGTCCGCCGTTGCCGCGAGGGATACGAATTCTTCAGGAGCCTGCGGCAGCGGAAGGAAACCCTCGCCGCAGCCCGCGCCGCGGCGACGTGAGCGACGCACGGGGCGGCAGGGCCGCCCAACCTACTTCCCCAGGACCTTCACCACGGGCCGGATCCGTATGAAGCCCGCGGGATTTGCCGCAGCCTTGGGCGTCAATTGGAACCTTACATCCGCTCCGCCCGTTCCATCGAATGAGTTGCGGACATTCCCCACCCGCAATATCTGGGTCGGATCCGCCGACCAGGCCACGAGGTCCGGCGAAGTCTCGACGACGAAATTCACCGTTCCCCCGGAGAATCGATGGAAGGTTGCCGCCAGGATCGGTTGTCCGGCAACCCGGGGCCTGAGCGCGTAGGCCACAGGTCGGGACGCGGGATCGCTGGGATTTGAGCCAAAGGCCAATTCCGTCCGATTATCGAACCCGTCGTGATCATCGTCGCCGTCGGGCGTGGGTGCCAGGGAGCCGAACCAATACATCTCCCAGTCGTCGGGAAGGCCGTCCTTGTCGGAGTCAGCGGGAGTGGCGATCGAGAGGAGTGTCTTGCGCAGCGTGGCGTAGTTGGTGGCGACGCCAAGATCGTGGACCGTCAGGTTGTAATTGGGTGCGATCGGCCGGTTGAACGCATCGAGAATCATCACGTCCCGGTAGGTGATCCCCCATCGGTCCCAGACCTTCTGTTGGGTGGTATCCTGCAGCCAAGGCAGGATGCTGTTGAGCAGGGTGATGTTGAAATTATCGGGGGCGGCATCGAAGCGGTTGACGCCCACGATCTCGACGCGCAAGCCGGGGTTGGCGGATGCGATGTCGTTGAACAGGTCCTGCAGGTGGCCAAACTGGCCACGGCAGTACCCTCACCCCGCGGCCCCGAAGTAGAACGCCGAGATCTGGAGCCGATAGTCGCGCGGGGAAACCGACCTGTTGTAGCGCGGCGACGAGGGGTTGACGTCCTGCAACTGAAAATCCGGGATCGGCTCGGCGGCTTCACCCGACGGGAGGACCAGGTTCGAACAGAGCGCGAGCAGCATCGCCAGCGCGAAGACTCGGAAGGGGCGGCGCGGTCCCATGACCCGGGCAGCACCCGGCGCGAGTTCGTGGGGGTTGTGGGAGGTGGGCGCCACGGTGATGCGGGATGTTGTGATCAGACCACCGTGCCGTCGAGAATGACGCCGTTCTTGGGGACCACCAGCACGCCGTCCCGGATGTGGTAGAGGGCGTGGTCGAGGTTCTCGGGTTTGCCCTTGGGGGAGAGCACACAGTTCGCGCCGATGCGGGCGTTCTTGTCGATGATGGCGTTCTCGATGCGTGTTCCGGGGCCAATGCCGACGGGCGGTCGGCCCGCCTCGGTGTTTTGGGTGATGGATTCCGCGGACTCGTAGTAGTCGTTGCCCATGACCACCACCCGGTTGAGGGAGGCGCCCTCGCCGATGAGGCTGCGGACGCCGATCACGGCGTGGGCGATCTGGGCGCGGGTGATGATGCAGCCATCGGACACGACCGCGTGATCGATCTGAGCGCCGTTGATCTTGGAGCCCGGGAGGAAGCGTGGGCGTGTGAAGATCGGGCGGACCATGTCGAAGAAGTTGAACTTCGGAAGTTCAGAACTGATGTCGAGGTTGGCCTCGAAAAACGAGGCGATCGTCCCGATGTCCTCCCAGTAGCCCTGGAAGACGTAGGAGAAGACACGCTGATTGCCGATGGCGTTCGGGATGATGTGCTTCCCGAAATCGGTCAGGTCGTTGTCGAGCAGTCGCAGCAGGACCTCGCGGTTGAAGACATAGATGCCCATCGACGCCAGGTACTGCTCGCCGCCGCCCTCGATGGCGTGGCGTTTCATCATCTCGGGAGAGATCTTGAGCGTGTCGAGAACCTCTGGCTCCTTGGGCTTCTCGACGAATCGCACGATGCGGTTCTCGCTGTCGATCTGCATGATCCCGAGCGAATTCGCCGCCTCCCGCGGGACGGGGATGGTCGCGATCGTGACGTCGGCCTTGGAGGCTTCGTGCTGGGCGAGCACTTCCCGGAAATCCATCCGGTACAGCTGGTCGCCGCTGAGGATCAGGGCGTAGTCGAAGCTGTGGTTGAGAAAGTGGAGGATGTTCTTGCGGACGGCGTCGGCGGTGCCCTGGTACCAGGAGGAGCTCGAGAAGGTCTGTTCCGCGGCCAGGATCCCCACGAAGCCGCCGGAGAAATGATCGAACGTGTACGACTGGCTGAGATGCCGGTGCAGCGATGCCGAGTTGAACTGGGTCAGCAGGTAGACGCGCTTGAGCCCGGAGTTGATGCAGTTGGACAGGGGGATGTCGACGAGCCGGTACTTGCCCGCCAGAGGCACCGCCGGCTTCGCGCGCTCACGGGTCAGCGGGAAGAGCCGCGTCCCCTGTCCGCCACCCATGATGATGGAAAGAGTGCGCTGGGAAACATCGGGGATGATCTTGGGGGGGGGCATAACGATGCGTGGGTTGACTGCTGGACGACGAGCTTCCTAGCACTTACTGGCTCGTGGGAGCAAGCCAAGCCAAGGCACACGTGCGAAAATTGGCACGCGAAAGGGCTCGTTCCGGACGGGGGCGACTTGTCAGCGTCCGCCTTCAGCTCCACAGGCCCATACCCATGAAACACATCCCTTGCATCCTGTCCCTCGCCGCGCTGCTGGGCTCGGGCTGTATCCACACCCACGACACCGTTGTGCGTGACGAGTCGCGTCTCCCTGTCGAGTTCGAGAATGACGCCGCGGCACGCGTGTTCTACGAGGCCCTCAGCCGGATGCCCGGCGCGCACGAGAGGACCGAGAATCGGACCGAGGTGGAGCTGCCGTTGATTTTCAGCCACGAACAGAAGGTGGTCCGTGGCGCGAACACCGGCTTCAACGAGGCGGTGCGCCGATGCGACACCAACCAGGACCATCGCGTCACCGAGAGCGAGGCTCGTATCTTCGCCGCCACGGTGCCCTGAACGACCCCGACGGAGGGCGTCCCTCGAAACAGTGCGCGATTCCTTGTGAGTGCGGCGGCCCCCAGCACTATTCCTTCACCCGGATCCGGCGATACTCCATCTGGCCGCGGTCTCCTTCGAGCCCCACGGGACCCGTCGGCGGGACCTTGAACTCGGCCTCGAGAAGTTCGCCGTTGCAGGTGCAGCGGGCGACTCCGCCGGTGACGGTCACCTCGAGTTCGTTCCAATCCTGGGGGCGGTAGTGCGCGAGCTTGTTGTACGGGCCCGCGATCCAATAATCGCGGCACTGCAGCTGAGGCTTGCGGATGAACACGCCGCTGTCGGCGTTGGGCGTGGCGCGAAACTCGAGTTTCAACGTGAAATCCTTCGGGAACTCACGCGCGGTCCACAGAACCTCGTACCGGCTCAGCTCGGGCGGCGTGGTCACGATCAGGCGGCCATTCCGAGCCACGTACCGGCCGTCGGGACTGCTGGTCTTCCCGTCGAACTGGTTCGTGAGAAAACCCCAGCCCGTCAGGTCACGACCGTTGAAGAGGCTCGTGAATCCAGGCTCGGGCGTGAACACGTCGGGTTCCTTCTCGAGGAAACCGAGGGTCGCGAGGATCGGGCGCAATCCGGCCGCCCACTTTTTGTAGCCAACGGCGTTGGGGTGGAGGAGATCCGGGAATTCCTCGGGCTTCGCATCGCCCGTGGAATCGGCAAACAGGGGCCAGGTCTCGACAAATGTCACCTGGGCGTTGCCCTTCACCGCGGCGGCGTAGAGCTGGTTGATCTTCCGGATCGAATCGGCAGGTCGCGATTTCGTGGCCGAGCTCGGGAACACCTGGCACAGCACCACGGGCATGTCGGGGTTGTGGTGCTTGAACGCGGCGAGGAGCAGTCTGAGGTTCGACGCGATGGTCTCGGGCTCGGCGTGTTCCTCGAGGTCATTGGTGCCGATCAGGAGCACGACCGCCGCGGGGTGCAGGGCCAGCACGTCTTCCACGAGTCGGATCAGGACGCCCCGCGTGGTGTCGCCGCTGATGCCGCGGTTCGCAACTTTCACGCCGGGGAAACTCCCGCCCATGTCGTCGCCCCAGCCCTGCGTGATCGAGTCGCCGAGGAACACGACGGCGCCCTGGTCCTTCTCCACCTGTTTCGACCAGCCTCTCCGCTTGTCCGCCCACAGCTGGCGAAACCAGTCGTAACGCCGGATCGGACCTGTCCCGGGAAGGCCGTTGTCCGTGGTGGGGATGTCGAGGCGCGTGTCGGTCGGGGCGGTCGCAGCCTCCGCGGCGTGCAGTGGGGTGGTTGCGCCTGCGGCGGCGACAAGAGTCGTCAAGGCGAGGAGGAGAGGGGCAAATCGTGGGGCGGTCTTCATCGGGCGATGTTGGGGTCCGGTGCGGTGGAGATTGCGGATGGAGGTCGAGGCGTTGGGTTGTCAGCCCTTTTTCGCCTCCCTGGCCCAGGAGTCCTTGAGCGTGATGGTGCGATTGAGGACAAGACGGCCGGGGGCAGAATCGGCTTCGACCGCGAAATATCCCAGACGTTCGAGCTGGTAGCGGACGTCGGGGATCGCCTGGGCAAGCGAGGGTTCGAGCCTGGCGCTCACGACCTCGAGCG
>CAIMTB010000152.1 GCA_903844265.1 uncultured Verrucomicrobiota bacterium | reverse complement strand
TACGGCTTCGATGTTCAGCTGTTTCAGGTTGCCCTGCCGGAGGGTCTTGGTCTGGAAGTGGTTTCCTTCGCCGACCAGCAGAACGTCATCCAAGCTCGGGAACACGCGGCTCAGGAGGCTGCCTTCAAGATCCGCCGTGACACTGAGGCCTTCGTGGCGGAGTGCGTGGCCTCCTTGCGGGATCAAACCGCCCAGCTCTGCGA
Organism: uncultured Verrucomicrobiota bacterium; assembly: GCA_903844265.1. Taxonomy (GTDB): domain Bacteria; phylum Verrucomicrobiota; class Verrucomicrobiia; order Limisphaerales; family CAIMTB01; genus CAIMTB01. The sequence goes on along the minus strand of CAIMTB010000152.1, from coordinate 2,357 downwards.
CGACATGCTGCACTCGATCGGTGGCTCAGACACCGGCGTGCACCAGAAGACCCTGAATCGCCTCGTCCGGTTCATCGACCAGTTCAAGCAGATGAACTTCGCCAACGACACGGTCATGGAATCCCAACTGGAAAGTGTCCGGCGTGAACTCCTGAACCGCAGCGCCAGCGAGTACAGGGACAACGCCAACGCCCGAGGCGAACTCGTGCAGGGATTGTCCAAGCTGCGTGATCAAGCCCGGCAGTTGGCGAACGCGGATGCGAAAGTGCTCGTGGAACGCTTCGGCGAGATGGGCAGGAGGAAGTTCAGCCTGGCGGCGTAGCCGGGTTTGAGCCTCCACGGGATTCAAGGGGCAGCCTGGGGTCAACCTGGGCTGCCCCGTTCCCTTCCGTCCCCAGGATTTTCAAGTCGCCACATCGTCTTGGACCCGGGGGCGCCCCGCCATATTCTGTCGCCGATTGGCTATTGACCGACCATGAGCGCTACGACCCCAGACGCGAACCAACCGGTTCTCCATCCCGCCCTCCAAGTTCCTTCGGATCCAGAGACCACCAGACGAGCCAGGGAATACCTGTCGCAGCCACGCACCACTCCGGAGCCCCTGCCAATGATCAGGATCCCGGGTGGGCCCGTGACCATCACCGAATCGGCCGAGGAGTTGTTCCGGGAAATCGCCCCTCACCAGGAACTCTTCTATCGTGGAGGTTTGGTGCTGGAGCTGGTCACCAATGATGGCGGGTGTTTCACCGAGGTATTGGATCCGGTATCAGCCCAGTCGCGGTTCGAGAAGTACGCTCGATTCGTGAAGCCGACCAAGCCCGCGGACCAAATGCTGTATCCCCGAACCAACATCAGCGAGGCGGTCGCCAGGCAATATCTCCGCAGCGAGGCATGCCGTACGATGTTGCCCAAGCTGAACGGGATCCTTCAATGCCCGCTCCTTGTGGAACGAGACGGTCAACTGCACCGGGTGACGGAGGGGTACGACGAGCACACCGGGTTCTTTATTGCAGGCGGACGTTCCCCGGAGTGCATGTCGTTGCAGGACGCCGTGATGTTCCTGGAATCCTTGGTGAACGACTTCGACTTCGTAACGCCCGGAGACAAGTCTCGTGCCACCGCCTCCCTCTTGACGCCTGCACTGAAGCTGGGGGGTATGATCCAAGGACCCATCCCTGTGGATGTAGCCGAGGCCAACGCGAGCCAGTCAGGGAAGACGTACCGCCAGAAGCTCATTGCCGCCTTGTACAATCAGCGACTCGCCGTGGTCACCAAGAAGAGCGGCGGGGTGGGATCCATGGAGGAGACATTCAACGATCACCTGGTCAAGGGCCGGCCCTTCATCCAGTTCGACAATCTCCGGGGGAAGCTCGACAGCCAATATCTTGAGTCGTTCCTGACTGCCAGCGACATGTTCAGCGCCCGCATCCCGTATCAAGGGGGTGTTCAAATCGACCCGTCCAAGTTCATCATCCTGATCTCCTCGAATGGGTTCGAGGCCACGAAAGACCTGGCCAACCGCGCATCGATCATCCGGATTCGCAAGCGGGAGGGATTCCATTACCGGACGTTGGACGGGAAGGATCTCCTCCAACTGACCTACCTGTGGCAACCGCTGTTTACCGGGGCGGTATTCGCCGTGGTTGAGGAATGGTTCCGCCGGGGAAAACCCAGAACAACCGAGACCCGCCATGACTTCAGGGAATGGGTGCAGTCGCTGGATTGGATCGTCCAGCAGATCTTCCATGGAGCCCCCATCATGGACGGCCATGCCCTCGCCAAGGAACGTGCGGCAAGCCCTCAACTGAGCTTCCTCAGGAACCTGGGCGTGGTTTGTGGGGCGAAGGACAGGCTGGGAACCTGGTTGAGTGCCAGCGACCTTGCCGATCTTTGCCTCGAGGAGGATGTCGAAATCCCTGGACTGCCCGAGGACAATCAGACCGTGGAGGAAGGGCGAAAGCAAATCGGCCGAATCATGGGCAAGCTGTTCGCTGAAGCTGAGGAGGTCAGCTTCGACGAATTCCGGGTGGTGAAGGAACAGGAAAAGGGTCTCACCTCAGCCGGCAATGAACAGGTGCTTACCCGGTATCAGTTCAACCTGATCAACCCCACCCCCTGATCGGTAGGCAAATTTTACCTGCCCCCCCCACCCCCTGGGTGAAGGCGCGACTCTCCCAGCCCTGCAAAAAGCCATAAAAGCCATAAAGCTAAGGGATCCAAACAAAAGGAAAGGGATCTCTCTCCAATGGAAAGTTGCCAGACCTATGGCTTTATGGCTTTTATGGCTTTCTGGGCATGCTTGAGGCGAGTCAGATCGTCACCAGGGCGGCAAAATTTACCTACCCCCCTGCCATCCT
>CAIMTB010000151.1 GCA_903844265.1 uncultured Verrucomicrobiota bacterium | reverse complement strand
TGTGGCATCGTCGTGGCGCTGGTCGCGGGACACTGGGCGCGAAGCGGGGACACGGCCGCGCCTGCGGTCACCGGCTTGATGCCGGTCGGCAGCATCGTCGCCTTTGGCGGGCCGGCGGTTGGGGTTGTGGAATCGGACGGTTGGATGTTGTGCGACGGACGTGAACTTCCGGTGACGAGCTATCCGGTACTTCATTCGGTGATCGGCAAGGCGTGGGGAGGCGGGACATCGGGGGCGACGTTTCGCCTGCCGGACATCCGTGGCCGGTTCCTGCGCGGCGTGAACTACGATGGCGACGGTGCGATGCGGGATCCGGACCGGGCCACGCGGTCAGCGTCGGCGCCGGGGGGGAACGAAGGCAACGAGGTGGGGTCGCTGCAGGAGGACGCCGCCGGCCCGCATGTCCATCCACTCGCGGGCGCTGCGGATGCGACGGGCCCTGGATTCGGGGGGCAATTCGTCAAGTTCTTCGCCTCCAAGGTCCCCGACGAGAGCGCTGCGATGGTACGGAGTGATTTTGCGGTGCAGGCCAGTGCGGGAACCGAGACGCGCCCTCGGAACGTGGGCGTGAACTGGATCATCCGGGTGAAGTGACCCTTCAGTTCGTTGGCGTTGTCCCGAGCACGGCCACGGGTTTTCCGCGTTCGTTGGAGAGGGTGACGGACCTCGGGCCCGCCGGGTTGGGGGTCAGGTTGCCCACGATGAATCGGGCCGGTTCCGTCGGGGGCCTGCGGAACCCTGCCCGGAACGTCTTCACATCGGCCACGATGTGAAGCACGGCGTGGACCGGAAGTACGGTGCCTTCCGGCAACTTATAAGTCACGGGCCCGCTGAGTGACCAACCCGAGATGTCCACCGAGTAGGGACTGACATTGGTCAACGCGAAATGAGCGAGGGGTCCCGTGGTTGATCCCGGCCGGGGATCCACGAAGTCCACGCGTGCATCCTGGGCCTGTGAAAGGGGAATGCCCGCAATGTCGCGGGAGGTGATGCCGATCCTGCGGGTCCAACCGGCGTTGGCCACCGAGTGGGTGACATAGAGATGCTTGCGCCGGGGCTCGATGAACCGGGTCACAAGCGCTTCCACCCCGCTTGCGAGGGAGCTCTCCTGCGTGCCGCGGTTCTCGGAATACCATGAGTCACCCCATTTCCTGCGGTCGAGGATCGCGTCGGCGGCGATGACGTTGGTCATCTGCGCGATATGCCTCTCGAGGATGCGGTCTCCGATGGGAGTGTCCGGGGGTTGCCAGAACCGATCCAGGAGGGTCCGCATCCGGCGGAGCAGCATCTCGCGCGTCTCGGGCACGTGGACCACCGCGTCGTAGAGCCGGTTGTAGCCCTGCGTCATGCCGGAATCGGAAGCACCGAAGAACGGGTGGCTGCGGTAATTGTCGGCGTTCGACTGTATTCCGCCGTGGGCGAAGCTGTAGCCCCAGGAGACATTGGTATCGAAGGGAATGACCCGCCATTCGCCCGTGCCTTCGTTGTCATGGTAGAGGGACATGTTTGCCCAGACATCGTCGTCCTCCTGGGTGATCCGCGAGGCGGCAAGATAGTTGATGACCGCGGGCAGGTTCATGCGGTCGAACAGGGCCTGCCGGCGCGCGTCCAGGCTCCGGCCGTCGTCGAGCGCGCGGGCCAGGGAGAGATAGTCCTCCAACCCTTCGTTGCGCCGCGTCTTCTTTTCAAACCCGCCCGTGGTTTCCATTTCGGGCGTCAGGGTGCCGACGGCCTTGTAAAGAGCGCCGCGCGGGTCGAGTCCATGCCGCGCGAGGAGGTCCTTGCCCAGGACTTCGGAGTGTAGGGCGAGCTGCCAGAATTCGCCGTTGAGCTGGACGCGCACCGGGAAGTGGAAGGGGGCAGCCAGCCCCGCCTGGTCCTCGAACCAGAACGACAAATGCTGACGCAGGTATGTCGGGTCCCCCCACTCCGCCATCAGCGAGGTATGCCTTGTCCGCTCACCCGGTCCGGCGTGGCGGAACGCGTGGTCCACCGGGAACTCGAGCCGGTGGGATTTTTTCGGGAAACCTGCCGTGGAGTTACCCCTCACCTTCACGAAAACGTTGTCGTAGAACTCACCGTCATAGTAGAGGCAGCAGCCATGGCTTCCCTGCTCGGAGTCGGCGCGGGCCATCTCGGCGGGTGCCATGAACAACTGGTACACCGGCAGCGCGCTCAGGACAGGGTTGGGCTGGGAAATGGTTCCAAGATATCTCGAGCTGCGCTTTGGATCGGTTGCGGGTGGATACGCCGAGATAGCGCCATGATCGTCCCGTGCGGTCACGCGCCAGCGCACCATTTTCCCAGGCAAGGACACTTCCGCCGGGAGGGACGCTGTCCATGTGTCGTTGCCAGCGCGGGTCATCGCCACGGACTCCTCGCGCTGGAACATGGCGCGCCAGTGAAGGGTCACGTCCGCGATGGCGTCGACGGCAGGCAATATCCTCGCGGCAATGGAAATGGGCTCGCGTGCCTCGGGTTCGCGGGGGGAATGAATGACCGACTCGACGAACGGACCGGGCCGGATCCTGGCCAATTCATTGCGCTTTCCAGGTGTCGGCGAGACGAACACCACGGGCTGGCTCGATCCGGGCAGGAACCCGAAGGAAGCGTCAGGCCATTGGGGGGGATAACCCGGTGCGAACTCCGTGGCGGCACTCCCGTCGGGTCGTCGGAGTGCCAGATAATGACCTTCGCGAGCCAGCTTGAAATTCGTGTGCAGCGGCTGTCCCGGAGTGCGCCGATCGCGTCCGGAGGCCCACACGAGCAAGCAACCGTCCGGAGGCAGGTTGGTGGCCGGGAAGAGCCACTGCCGCGTCCGGCCTGGATGAACAGTCAGTGACCAGTTCTCCAGGTTGACCGCGGTGGTGCCGTTGTTGCGCAGCTCGATCCAATCCTCGAATGACCCGGTCTCATCGACCTGAGTGCGAGTGTTGGCGGCCATGAATTCGGACAGGACGACGGAATCGGCGGCCGTGCAGGGAAGGGCTGCAACAAGGATCCGGAGGAAGGCCGCCAAGCGCATGGCCAGGCGTGGGCGAGGCAGTCCTTGGGTGCGTAGCGACACGCGCTTATCGTGTATCAGGACGGCGGGGGTACAACTTGGAAAAGAGTCAGGCCAGTATCTGCTTCACCACCTCGCCGTGGACGTCGGTAAGCCGGTAGTCACGGCCCTGGAAACGGTAGGTCAGCCGGAGGTGGTCGACCCCGAAGAGGTGCATGATGGTGGCGTGGAGGTCGTGCACATGGACCTTGTTCTCGACGGCGTAGAATCCGAACTCATCCGTGGCTCCGTGGACAACGCCCGGCTTGATGCCGCCGCCAGCCATCCAGACGGTGTAACCATGGGGATGATGGTCGCGGCCAATCTGATCGGGACGCAGCGCGCCCTGCATCATCGGGGTGCGCCCGAATTCGCCGCCCCAGAGGACGAGCGTCTGGTCGAGGAGCCCGCGTTGCTTGAGGTCCTTGATGAGGGCCACTGCGGGTTGGTCGGTCTCGGCGCAGCGTTTCTTGAGGTCGAAGACGAGGTTGCCATCGGGGCCGCCGTGGTGGTCCCAGCCGCGGTGATAGAGTTGGACGAAGCGCACGCCACGTTCGACCAGGCGTCGTGCCAGCAGGCAATTGTTCGCGAACGAGGCCCGGCCGGGCGTGGTGGCATAGGCCTCATGCATCGCGGTGGGTTCCTTCGAGATATCCATGACTTCCGGGACGCTGGTCTGCATCCGGTAGGCCATCTCATAGGCGGAGATGCGGGTTTGTATCTCGGGATCCTTGAGGGCGTCGAAGCGGATCCGGTTGAGGTCGTTGATGGCGTCGAGGGATTCCCTTCGGCGATGGCTGCTGACGCCGGCCGGATTGCTCACGAACAGGACCGGATCTCCCTGGGACCGCAGGGTGACTCCCTGGTGGACGGTCGGGAGGAACCCGCTTCCCCAGGCGGCGTTGGTCAGCGGTTGGCCGACCCCGGTCATGAGCACCACGAAGGCGGGGAGATCCTTGTTCTCCGAGCCGAGACCGTAGCTGCACCACGCGCCCATCGCGGGCCGGCCCGCGAGCTGGGTGCCGGTGTTCATGAAGATCGTGGCAGGGTCGTGGTTGAAGGCCTCGGAGTGGAGTCCCTGCACGAAGCACACGTCGTCGGCAATGGTCTGAAGGTGGGGAAGGAGTTCGCTGAGCGAGACCCCGGATTTTCCGTATCTCGCGAATTTATAGGGAGAGGCGAGGAGCTTGGCGTTCTTCCCAATCTGGGCGAGGCGGATGTTCCGTACGAGCTCCTCGGGGACCTGCTGCCCGTCCCTCTTGGCAAGTTCCGGCTTCGGGTCGAAGAGATCGAGGTGCGAGGGGCCGCCGGACTGGAAGAGGTAGATGATGTTCCTGGCCTTGGGCGCGAAGTGAAGGCCTGCTGTCACCCCGGTGTCCCTGGCTTTCTCGGCGGCGAGCAGCTTGGGGTCGATCAGGGAACCCAGGGCAAGGGCTCCCATGCCGCTGGCACAGTGCTGTAGGAAACGGCGGCGGGTGGCTGCTCGGAGGGATTCGATGTGCGGATGCATCTGGAAAAAAGGGGTTTGTCCTGACTGTTGACTGACGGTCCCGCGGTCATCCCTTCGACAGGGTCTCATCCAGGTTGAACAGGACATTGGCCACCATCATCCACGCGGCCAGATGGCGGGTGTCGAAGGAGTCGGGGCGTGGGGCTGAGCCGACGCGGGTCAGGGCTTCCGCAGCTTTGGGGTCCTTGCGGAACTGCCTGAGTTGTTGTTCGTGGAATGTCTGGAGGCGGGCCTTTTCGGAGGCGGTGGGGAGGCGGCCGAGACTTTGCAGGAAGGCGAAGTCCAGCTGGGCTTCCGGACTTGTGCCACCTTCGCTGAGGATGCGTTGGGCGAAGAACCGCGCAGCCTCGAGCAGCGTGGGATCGTTGAGCGCCGCGAGTGCCTGAAGCGGGGTGTTTGTCCGGGGGCGACGCGCGACGCAAACCTCGCGGCTGGGGGCGTCGAAGGTGGCATAGGTTGGATAGGTGCAGACCCGACGCCAGAAGGTATAGACAGCGCGACGATAGAGATCGGGACCTTCGCTGAGCGGCCATTCGTCCATGCCGATCTCAGGCCGGAGGAACCCTATTTCCTTCCACAGGTTGGGGATCTGGACCGGGTTCACGCTGGGGCCTCCGACGTGGGGATTGAGGAGTCCGCTGACGGCGAGGGCGTGGTCACGGATCATCTCGGCGTCCATGCGGAAGCGTGGGCCGTGGGAGAAGAGGCGGTTGTAGGGATCCTTGTCGAGCCGGGCGGCGTCGGTGGCGGCGAGCTGGCGGTAGGTCGCCGACGAGACGATGAGTTTCTGCATGGCCTTCACGTTCCAGCCGGAGCGGATGAACTCGGTGGCGAGATAGTCGAGCAAGTCGGGATGGGACGGGGTTTCACCCTGGCGACCGAAGTCCTCGCTGGTCTTCACAATTCCGATGCCGAAGCAGCGTTCCCAGAAGCGGTTGACCGTGACGCGCGCGGTGAGCGGATTGGCGGGATCCACCAGCCAACGGGCCAACGTGAGGCGGTTGGCGGGCTGGCCCGCCGGCAAGGGCGGGAACGCGGCCGGAACCCCGGCCGTCACGGCCTTGCCCGGGCTCAGGAAGTCGCCCCGGAGATGCACCCGCGTGGGCCGCGGCTGGGGGTCCGGTCGCTCGGCGACCACGAGGGTGGAGAACTTCTGGGACGCTAGTTGGTCGCGTCGCTGGACGAGACGGAAGCGCTCC
>CAIMTB010000150.1 GCA_903844265.1 uncultured Verrucomicrobiota bacterium | reverse complement strand
GCCTCGGTGGGCAGTCGCCAAGCCCAGCCCTGCGGCATGGCTCCGGCATCCTGATGCATTTTTGTCAGCTTCCGACAAAACTCCACCGCCTCATCCCAAGTCACCTGCTCCACAGGTCGATCCGCACCCTTGAAGTTCGAAGGATTGCTCCCCATCACCGCCTCCCACTGCGACTGCGTACAGGGGGCTTCAGACAGGAAAAGTCGTTTCGTCAGGGTGACTTGATGCCTCGATTCGTCGCTAGACCGACCCTCTTCCGAATCCGGACTGCCCATGAAGAATGTACCGGGCTCGATCCACACACCCGGGACGATGGGGGCCGCGAAAACCCCCAGACTCTTCGCATCCCATCTGCCCTTGGATTCCCCAAGGCCATTGAGAAGGTGCATTGATTCGGCCGCCGTCTCCCGACGCCGCACCCGCTTCTCGACCTTGGCCATTCTTGGGACATCCCGGACCACCACCTTGGGCCGCGTCCTCTGCACCATGACTCGCGACTCCTTCCGGAACCAGCCCCCGGGAACGACCTCCTCGACGGAGTAGGTCTCCTGAATCGTCTCCTCCACCCGGTCCACCTCTCCGGTTGGGACGTTTTCGATGACCGTCTCGTCCCACTCCTTGGTCTGTGCCCGACGCACGAACACTTCAAATGCCCGCAATTCCTCCCGGTCCACCGGCCACTGACTCAGGTGGTATTGGAAGAGCTCAAGCAGTCCCTTCGACTCCGGCTTCGATCCGTATTCCACCACCCGTTGCGCAGCGGGATTCTCGCGCAAGCTCGGCACCTCATTCTGAAGCGCCTTGACCGGCGCGGCCACGGGCCCCAGTTCCCGGCGAATCTGTTCCGCCTTTTCCTGTCGAAGGGCTTTGAAAAAACGGTCCAGCGCCTCGGCGTGCCTCCGGAAATCCCCATCAGAAGCCGCCTTGGCAAGATAAGCACTCCCATGCTCTGCGGCCTTTCCAAGCGAGGCCAACCCTTCCTCCGGCTTGCCTAGCGCCATCCGGAACTTCGCCAACTGGAACAGCCCTTCGCCCAGCTCGGGGTCCAAGTCGACGGCATTTTCGGTGTGCTCCAGCGCCTGCCTGAGCTTCAAGGAATCGGCTCGGTCCACCTGGACATAGGCCGCCCAGCCCGCGGAGAGGAACGCCTTGGCCGCGTCCTTCGGGAAATCGGACTTGGCGTACCTGGCGGCATTCAGGAAGGCCTTCTCGGCTTCCACGGGGTTGATCGAATCCGGACCTGAATTATCATGGGAGCCCAGGAGGACCAGGCCACGCAGCTGATGGAACCTCCATTCGAGCTTGTAGCCCGCAGCAACCCCCGCAACCCCGTTGACCGCTTGGTCCAACGATTCGAGGCACTCGGGGTAGAGGCCCTTCCTGAACGCGTCCCGGGCGATTTCGAACTGCTCGAAAGCCGCGGTCTGGGCAGGGGTCTTGGCGACCTTCAGCAGGGCATCGAGGGTCGTCTGCATCCCGCCCATGGAAACCAGCATCTTGCTGAACCCCCAGGTGAAGGCGGTAGAGATCTGCTCCCCCATCCGGTCAATGGACGATTGAACCCCGTCAAGCCCAGATTCGAGGGACCGTTCGAGCGACTCCACAGAACCCACAACCTCCCGGGTGTTGGCGGCCATGCATTTTGCCATCCCGACGGCGGCCATGGCGGTCCCCCCATTGATGGCCCGTACAATGTCGCGATTCCTGAGGTAATCGTTCCAGGAAGACCCACCCGCCTCGGTCCACTGATAGTTCCAGCTGACTAAATCGCTCATGGCGAACGCATCGTTCACGGATCGGAGTCAGGAATGTCAAGATGCTGGGGGTGGGCGGGAACCGTGTGGGCCTGGTCCGGCATCCCGCACCCCCGCCAGCCTATCCGCCCGGCGATGCCGCATTCTTCCCTGCTCCGCCGTCAGGACAGCCCTGTGGAACATCAACTGTGTCAGGGCCACCGCGACGTGGGGGTGTCCCGATGGCGAAGCACCAGTCCGACGCGGGGCAGACCCGTTCAGTCCCCAGCTCCGCTTTTCCTCTCTTGAGCTCACCGAACTGAACTGAGGACGGGGCGGAAGCCCAGGTTGCCGTGGCGGCCGCCCGGCACAGCCCAGTACCGGGACGCCGAGCGACAGAGCTCGGCGTCGAAGTTCCAACTGCCCCCGCG
>CAIMTB010000149.1 GCA_903844265.1 uncultured Verrucomicrobiota bacterium | reverse complement strand
TGCCGCATCCAGTTCATCACCTGCGTTGCATGAACCTCGATCCCAGGCATGAACGATTCGGCATCCCCCCAGAAGGAAAGCGGATGCCGGAGTTCATCCCGTCGCTCACGAAAAACACTCACCATCGGCCGCGCCCCAACCAGCACAACCTTGTCCCGAAAGACCGAATCCTCGAGCGTCGCCCGGTCGAGCGCGTTCCGGTAACTGACATGCGGCAATCTCACGGCCCCGCCGTAGTACCGCATCCACTCCCCGTCGGCCGGCAAACCGCCCAGGCCCGGCGCGAGCCCCAACACCTCGACCGCCGCCCACGCCAACCCCGGCCGATCGGCCTCCTCGACGTGACGCAACATCCGGCGAACCACGAAATCCTCGTCCACGGCAAGTTCCGCTGCCCCGACCCGGGCAGCCGCCGCCTCCAATACCGGCGTCGGAAAACTCAGGCCGTGCACCTGCAGCGACGGCAACCCTCCGACAGCCTGGTCCCCCCGCCTCCGCTCCGCCGCGAGAACAACCCGTCCATTCGCGCGGATCGCCTCCGCGAAATCCCGATCCACCGCGGGATCCCCCGACGGCGAGTCGAAAATCACATCGAACACGATCGCCTTCGCCCCCGCCTCCGTCAGCCGCCGCACCAACCGCGCATGCAATCCACGATCCCAACGACCCGCGGGATCCTGCTTCAGGTCCCGGTGTGAATCCACGTCGAGGTAGACGAGGACCACAGGACAATCGCGGGCAGCCGAAGAACCCGCAGGCTGCAGCGACTGGAGCAGGTCGTAACTCAGCCGCGCGATCTCATTGCCGCCGGAACCCGCCCCCACCAGAAGCACGCCCGCCACCGCCAGCACCACGGCAAGCATCCCGGCAAACGCAAAATGATTTCGATGGGGCACAACCAGGAACCCACCTCAGAAATGGAACCTCAAGCTCGCCTCGAAGGTCCGTTCCCTCGGCAACGGCCTGAAATCATTGATCGGATTCAATCTGTAATCCTCACCCGTCAGGTCGAGGATCCCGACCCGGACTTCCGCGCGGCGACGGGGAAAACGGTAGCCCACCCAGACATCCTGCTGCCAAAAACTCTCGTCAGGCCACGCCGACGACGCCCCGGATCCCTGCTGGTGATGGAACGAGGACGCCCAGCGCGCGAAAAAACCGGACTCGTGGTTGAACGCCAGCCAAAGCTGCAATTGCCCGAGCGTGGAAGCCACGTCCGAGGAAAGTTCTGAGGAGCCAGGAAGCCCGGTCGGCAACCCCGGAAAACCGGTCAGCAAATCCGCGCGCGACAGCGAATACCGCACCCCGGTCGCCCACCGGTTGCCCAGGAGTTGATCCGCGTAGACCGACAACGTCTCCTCGCGATAATCCAGCCTCTGCGCGATCTGCCCGATGGTGTCAGGCACCGGCAGGAGGGTCGCATTCTGCACCACGCCAAGATCGCGTTCACCCCACGTCGTCCGCCGCTCGGCGAAGACACCCACGAAGGTCCGCGATGCAAAGGCCTGGTCGAAACCGACGCCCACCACATCCTGAGGCAATCCCGTGAGGATCCCGGACGCCGCGGCCGGCGCAAGATTGCGATAGGCCTGGGTGAAACCCGCGACCTCGACCGGCTCAATTCTCAGGCTCTGCGCAAAATCCTGCCCCCCAAGACTACGAGCGTAAGCCATCCGGAGCTGCCCGTCCTTCCACGGGACCCAGGTCGCGCCAAACTTCGGCGACCACTCGGCCCGATGCCGCTCCCCGGCCCCCAGCGGAGGCCAGCCCGGGTTTGCCGGAAAAGTCATGTCGTCATACGCCACGCCTGCGGTGAGATGCAGCGGCTTCCACGGCTTGAACGTGTAGTACGCATACCCTGCCGCGTCCTCGTAACCGGGCCCGATGTCCGGGGTCGCCAGCCTTCCGTCCACCAGGCGATCGAGGGTTTCCGAGGCGTTGAATTCGCCATGCTGATACCGCGCCCCGACCACCCACTCGTGCTTCTCCGACCCCCAGATCTGCTGCGCCTCGATCGACGCCAACTGGAAACGACTGCGCACCCCGGAATCGAAGAACGGATCAAGCCCCAGCCCCAGCGGCTTCCCGCCCGACTGTCTCAGGAAGAGAACCTCCGGCTCCGGATTCAGCACCCGCATGTCATCATCGACGTACGATCCAAGCGCGAGGGTGTGTGAACCAGGCGCCCACTCGTGATGCCAACCCAGGTACGCGAATGGCGCTTCCGACTCCTCAAAGTGATAGCCCCGGACCGACGTCGACGGATCGTACAACCGGCTGATGTCGCCGCCGTCACGCCGCAACCAACCCGCCTGCAGGTAGGCCTCATCCGCCACCCCCACGCCCTGCTTGGCCTGGACCGAGACCAGCGAGTTCTGGCGGTCGGAATTCGGCCCGTCACCCGTGGCCGCCTGGTACTGCCCGTCGAGCGCATAGGCCAATCGCCCTTCCGTCCCGAACAACGACACGCTTTCCGACCACGCCCCGGAACTTCGATACCCGGTCTCGCTCATCCCGTGGAATCGCCCGCCGTCGAACGGGCGAAGATGATCCTGCTGCGACAACTGCTGCGAGAGGTTGGCCCCCTCAGGCGGGGCGAGGAGATTCGCCACCAGCAGGTGACTTTGTCGCGCCGACTCGAAGCGGGTCTCGAATCCGGTGGGATCCTCGTGTTCCTGCTGAAGCGTCCGCGCCCGGAAGAGGTGCGCCGCGAAATCCGCGTAGTCCTCACCGATCGCGCGGCTCGCGGTGCGCTCGGCGACCTCGCCCAGACCCGCCGCGGCGTAGCTCACCGAAAGATCGGCCTGCCGCACCGAACGGTCCTGGTCCAGCTGCAGGCTTGAACGGAACACGCTCCGGTTGTCGTTGCGGGAGATTGACGCGCGAAGGTCATCCACCGATTCGTTGAGGCGGTGGGTCTGCTGATTCTCGAGTCCGCGGTAGAGCCAGCCGGTCGGATCATTGGGATCCAGATCAATCGCCAGCCCGAACTCGCGCAAAGCCAGCCGGCCGTCCCCGGCCACGGCGAATCCCTTGCCGAGATAACTCCTCAATACCGCCCGCCCGGGCTCCAGCGCCGCGGCCGCCTGAAGAAACTCGAGCGCGCCCGTGCGATCCCCGTTCCTCTCGGCAACCAACCCCAGGCCCAGCCATGCGTCCGCCACGCTCCCATCCACAGCGCGCGCCCTCTCAAACCAGTCCCGAGCCGCGGTGACCCGACCCGAACCGAGCTCGATGAAACCCGCGACCACAAATCCCATCGGGTTCCGCGGCGAACGCTCGCGCCCCAACGCCAGCGCCTCGAGAGCGTCACGCCGATGGCCGAGGGACCACTCCAGCTCAGCCTCGCGGACGTGCACAAATCCCGACTGGGGAGCCAGGGCCCGCGCCGATACTGCCGCCGCGAGAGCACCGCGGAGATCGGATCGCGACTGGCGAAGGTAGGATTCCGCGAGCCACTCCGACGCCGTCTCCGGCTTCGGCATCGCACCCCATTCATCTCCACGCACCGCAGCCAGCAACCGCCGCAACGCACCGGGCGCCGCCCCGGTCATCCCGGATTCCTTCACCACGCGCTCGGCCGCTTTCACCTGGCCAACCGCCAGCCGCAACGCCGCCGCAAAACAGCGCGCGTCCATCCCGGTCAACCCCGCATCGTCAGGCAACAACCGAAGCGCCGCGAGCAGGTCGCCGCTGCGATACGCGGCGATCGCCCCGGAAAGAGCCGACGCCTCGGCCACCGACAGGACCAGATCCTCCGGGACAATCACCCCCGGATAATGCAGGCACCACTGGATCGCCAGACGAGCCTCGAGCAGCGGCCGGATCTCAGGCGCCGCCCCGGGACGCACCACGGCTTCCTGATGCGACACCACCTCGACGGGATCACCGGTCGACGACAGAAGCACAACGCCATCCAGCATCGTCAATCGGGCTATGCCACCCGGCTCCTCCACGCCCAACACAAACTCGGTGCCACGAATCGCACTCGTGGTGGTCGGGGTCCGGATCTCGATGCTCTGAGGCCGTTCGCGATCGAAGAAAAACAACTCCCCAAGCCGCAGGAACAAGGACCGACGCCGGGTTGCGGGATCACTGGGCGAGATCTCAACAACGCTCGACTGGTTCACACGGAAGATGCTGCGATCCGAAAACTGCAGCGTGGCTCGGCTTTCCGCACCGGTCCGCAGCCGGTCCCCGGGCGAGAGAACCTGGCTCAGCCGCGCCGGTTCCCAAGGATTCGTGCCTCGTCGCACGACATCGACACGCCCGCTGAATTCAAGGATCCGCACCGATTCGGAAGCGACAACCTCGGACGACTCAGCGGCCGGTACCGGGGCCATCCCCACGAGCACGAAGAGGAGCAGGCAGAGAAAGCCGGTCGCTCCCGACAGGATTCCCGAAACATGAACGCCGTTTCTCACGAGGCCTGGTCCTTTGTTCGCGCCAACTCACGCAACTCCGGCCATCGGCGCAAGCGGCGGAGAACAACCTGGTGCGACACCCCCAGGCGGGCTGCAGTCCGCCGAATCGCCCCGCCCTCCTCGACGAGCAGGCGCTTGTAGAGCTCGAATTCCTGGAGCTCGACAGGATTCATCGCGCCCGGCCCCGCAGCCTGGGCCACCCGGGAAGGCGGAACTTCAAACGCGGACGTCGCCGTCGAAGCCGTCGCCGGGAGCCAACTGCGGTCGAGGGCCAGACAAGGATCCGCCTCCGGCGTATGGAGAAGCGATCGCTCGAGCACGTTGCGGAGCTCGCGGACATTTCCCGGGAAATCGTGCCGCATCAGGTGCTCCGCATCCGCTGGATTCAGATCGGGACATCGCCGGTCGTACTTCCGGCTCAACTGGCGCAACAGGTGCGAGATGAGCATGGACAAATCCTCACGACGATCGCGCAACGGCGGCATTTCCACCCGGATCACGTCGAGCCGATACAGCAGGTCCTGGCGGAAACGCCCGCGTCGGACTTCCTCCGGAAGATCGCGATTCGTGGCCGCAACGATCCGACCCGTGAAATATCGGGTCACGCCCCCCCCCAGGGATCGATACTCGCGCGACTCGAGAAAGCGGAGCAACTTGCTCTGCAGCACCATCGGGACATCGCCGACTTCATCCAGGAAGAGTGTCCCCGATTCGGCGGCCTCAACCATGCCGGCACGCCTTCTGTCGGCGCCCGTGTAGGCACCGCGCTCACTGCCAAAAAGCTCGGCCTCGAACATCTCCGACGGGACGGCCGAACAGTTGAGCGGCACGAATGGCGGCTGAGCCCGGGTCGCGCCCGGAGGATGGCTCCAGGCGTGCAACTGCCGGGCCGCGACATCCTTCCCGGTGCCCGTCTCCCCAAGCAACAGCACGAGCGCCTGCGGATGCCTCGCCGCATCCCTCAACCGCGCCACCGCCTTCTGGAACATCGGGGCTTCCCCCACCATCAACCCACCGTCCGGGACGGGTTCCGCACGCGACATCCGGAGGCGCGCCCGCTCAAGCGCCTGTCGAAAAACAACCAGATCCACCGGCTTCGCCAGGTAATCAAAGAGCCCGTTCCGCGTCAGCGCCACGGCCCTCGCCAGTTCGGGCACCCCCGTGATCATGATCACCAGCGCCTCCGGCATCCGGGTCATCAACTGCGGACAAAACTCATGCCCCGTCCCGTCGGGCAGACGATTGTCCAGGATCACCAGATCGAAGCGACCACACGCAAGCTCCACACGCGCCTCCGAAAGGGAATGGGCCAGCGTCACGACCCCCCCGACCGACGCCACCACCATCGATTCCATGGAGGCAAAATCCGCGTCGTCCTCGATGATGAGGCATCGAAACACCTTGGTATTCGGCGTCGACATGTCTCAAGGCAAAGCCTGGGCACCCACCGGAACAGAACGAAAATACCTCGCGCCCTCCAGGGAATCCACTACCCACACAAATTCATGCAGCCCGGTGGCGTCCCCAACCACGCCCTCCTGCAATTCCCACGGCCCCCCCAAATCCCGCGCACACTCGATCCGACAAGCCCCCCCAGACCTCACAAGGACCCATAGCCGGATCTCACGCGTCATGGGATCCCATCGCATGCCGGATCGCTCCACCACCTCCAGGCGTGCCGGACTGGACCTCAGCGATCCCGCGATATTCGTGACTTCCACCGCGTAACTGCCCGCACTCGAAGCCGAACAATCTGAAACCATGGCTGCCAACCCCGACAGCCCTTCCAGAACCACGCCGTCCTTGAACCACACAACCTTCCCGCCCTCGCCTACCTCCGCCTTCACCGAAAAACACACCTGCCCTCCCACCGCAACACGCGCCGAAATCGGATCCGCCAGCACCCTCGGCGGCCCCACAATACCGACACGCACCGGGGCGCAATGGACCGAGCCAAGCTCGTTCGCAACCGTCACGCTGTACATCCCGGAATCCGCCTCCACCGCTGCGGGCAGGGCGAACGTGTCCCGGGTGCCACCCTCCAGGGCGATGCCGTCCTTGATCCATTGCCAACGCAACGGGGGACTCCCAGCCGCCGACGCCGCCAACAGAACCGGAGACCCGGCCGCCAACAACTGCGCCTGCGGCAACCCCCCGAAAACCACCGGCTCCAAGACACGCAGCGCGATGACCCCGCAGTCCACAGGCCCCAGATCGGTCGAGGCAACAGCCCGATAGTCACCCGAATCCGACAACCGCGCCGAGGCGAGCCGCAGTTCAACCCCAAAGACCCCCGGCACAAGCGCGCTGTCGTGATACCAAGCCACGGTACCCACCGTCGCCCCATCCACCCGGACCCCAACAACCACATCACTCCCAACAGCCACCCTCGGGGACGACAGTACCAGAGTTCCGCGAGGCACCGGAACGACGTCGACGCGCGCCACCAAACCCGTCGCCACCCCGAAAGCACTGGCCACCTCAAAACGGTAGGCACCCGCATCCGATGACACCGCGTGGCTGATCGATTTCACGGGCCCAACGTCGTCCGGAAGGAGCAACCCATCCTTGAACCAGCGGAAGGTCATCGACCCATCGCCGCTCACGTGAGATTGCAGCAACGTTGAACCGCCCTCCGCGATCACCCGGTCGGGCATCGGCTCCACGATCACCGGCGGACGCCCCACCGTGACCCGCGCCACAATACTCGTCGCGGCGCCCGCCCGATTCGTGACTTCCACGACATACGCACCCGCATCGGACATCACCGCAGCCAAGGACTCCAAGCGCGCCCCATGGGCATCGGCCACGACCTGGCCCTCATGCCGCCACAGAAAACCGAACGGCGCCGTGCCCGCCACGCCCACCGTCAGAAACCACGGGCGCCCCTCGGCGACCACCACCACCCCCGGCTCCTGCGCGACACTCGGCGCGACGTCCGGGGGAGAGGGCCGCTCGAATTGGTAGTTCAACTGGGCCACGCCACGAGCCCCACCCACGCCATCCAAGACCACCGCATAAGTCCTTCCCGCCTCCACCCCGAAAGTCACCGTGGGCGCCGCGTGCGCGGGATCCGCCACGTCACAGGTGATCGCGACCATCTGGCTGTAACTCTCGAGTGGCGGCGTAAACGAGTACACCGCCAGCACCGCCTGGAATGCCGTGCCCGCCGCGTCGAAATGCAACACCCCGCTCTCCGTCGCCTCGTATGCAAACCAGTACGACGCCCCCCCGGCCTGCCCGCAATGCTGCGGCTCACTCGGATCATGCGTCGCCGTGGTGGTGTTGAAAACCTGGGTCCCGCTCAACCCACGCACGACACCGATCGCCGCGAGCAAACGCCCACCCGTCGACCTCGTCCCCGCGGTGGCAGCACCGGAACGGCCCGTCCGAAGGACCGCTCGCAGGGGAGCATCCACCGCGTCATACAACTTGTCCGCCGCCACGGCCACGCCCGGCCCCTCCGTGTTCAGCTGCAACTCGATCCAATCCGAGTACATCACCACACCCTCAGACGAAACTCTCACCCGATAACGACCCGCGTCCTCCTTCGAAAACGACCGGATCAGGACCGATGGACCCTCGCCCCGTTCCACCCGCGAATCCCCGCGATACCAGGCATACTCATGCCCCTCGCCGGGCCCCACCACCACCGACATCGTGAAATCCACGCCCGCCACCACCGATTGGCTCGGCGTCATGGAAATAATGGAGGGCGACTCGTGCGTCCGCGGGGTGAACGCCCACGCCAACACGACATCGCCCGAGGCACCCCCGTATCCGTCAATCACGATCGCATACTCGACCCCGGCCCGGATTCCCACCGTGAGGGTCGATGTCAGAGCGCCATCGTCGTCATCATCCCTCGCGGAAACCTGCGACAATGAACCGAAGCCTACCGACGCCGCGCCCACCGAAGAATCAACCCGGTAAACGGCCAGCACGGTGTCGAAACTGCTGCGCTCCGTCGACAACGCCAGGGACCCCGTCGAGTCCGAGCGGAACGCAACCCAGACCGAATGACCGCCTCGTCGGCCCCCGGGGCGTGGCTCGCCAGATTCCAGCGTCGCCCCGCGGTTGCTCCCGATCACCGTCCCGCTGCCTCCGGCAAGCAGGACGCGCCCCGCCAGCGAATCCGAAAGGCCGGCAGGCGAAGCAGCCCCAGACCCCGGCACGCCTACCGCGCGCCACGGCATCCAAAGCAACACGAGCACGAAAAACCCACAGGCCCATCGCAAATGCTGGCCTTGTTGAATTTTCGGCAAACCGGGCTTCATCATTCGCTCCGACAAAATCTACCACCGCAGGGACATCGACTTCGCTTGAGGATACCCCCGCGACCCGCCAGACAGGTGTCGATCGTGACACAGGATTGTAAAAAAATCCAGCCGACCCATGACATCCCACCCTCGGGTTGCTTCATCCTTCTTCGAACCTCATCCTGCACCCACACGTTTCCCCGCGTCCACGGCCATCCACCCCCGCAGCCATGCCCACCACTCCCATCTCCCGCCGCACCGCATTGCGCACCGCCGCCTCCATGGCCGCCGTCGGACTGACCAGCGCCTGCCGCACGCCCAACCTCCTGCCCGACCGCACCATCGTCCGCCGCGAAAACAGCCGCACCGGCACCCGGGACTGGATGCTCACCCATACCCGGGTCGATCCCGACACGAAATGGCGCTGCCCCTGGATCGAGGGATATTGCTCCCATACCAGCATCCGCACCGGTCAAACCCTCGATATCTTCGTCAGCACCCAACCCGCCTCCGGATTCACCGTCGACATCTATCGACTGGGTTACTACGACGGCCTCGGCGGACGACTCATGACTTCCTTCGGCCCGCTGTCCGGCCACCCCCAACCCGACCCCGTGACCGGGCCCAAGCGGGTCCGGGATTGTCGATGGGAACCCTCCCTTTCACTCCGGATTCCTGAGGACTGGCCGAGTGGTGTCTATCTCGGGAAACTCACCGAACGCCGTGAAAACCTCCAGAGCTACGTCGTGTTCATCATCCGGGACGATCGCCCCGCGGATCTCATTTTCCAGTGCAGCGACAATACCTGGCAGGCCTACAACCGGTGGCCGCGGAACTTCGCCCTCTACGACGACGACAAGGATTCCTGGTACTGGGGCGGCGGCGTCCAGGTCTCCTTCAACCGTCCCTACGGCCGTTACTGCCAGATCTTCGACGCCCCGCTCTCCCAAGGCTCCGGCGAATTCCTCCTCTGGGAATTCCCCGTCGCCTATTGGCTCGAGTCCCAGGGTTACGACGTGACCTACATCAGCAATCACGACACGCACCAGGGATCCCCCCTCTGCCTGCCCGGCACCAGGATTCCCCGCGCCGCCGGATTTCTGTCCGTCGGCCACGACGAATACTGGAGCATCGAGATGTTCCGCAATGTCCAGGAATCCATCGCCCGCGGGCTGAACGTCGGGTTCCTGTCCGGAAACACGTGCTGCGGCCGGATCCTCTTCTCGCCTGACGCCGGCGGAACCCCGCTACGCGCCTTCGAACGGATCGGCGTCTACGGCCCCCCCGGCGGAACCCGCGATTTCGTCGCCATGAAATCCCTCGCCCACGAACGCCCCTACGCCAACGAACTCGTCGGCGCCCACAGCACCGGCCCGGTGACAGGCGGCGCCGACTGGGCCTGCGCCAAACCCGACCATTGGCTCTTCGCCAACACCGGCATGACCCGCGGCGACGCCATCCCCGGCCTCGTCGGCTGGGAATGGCACGGCGACCCCGCCCCCATCCCGGGACTCGAAATCGTCGCCACCGGCCCCACCCAGGATGCCCCGGGAAAACCCAACGGCGGCACGTTCACCGCCACGCTCTACCCCGGCCCTCGCGACAACGTCGTCTTCAACGCCTCCACAATCTGGTGGGGCGACGGCCTCAGCGAACCCCCCGGTTACGTCCGCCCCAAGGTCTACACCGAACCTCGCGGTCCCGACCCCCGGGTCCAACAAATCACCCGCAATCTCATCGCCCGAATGCTCCGCGGATCACGATACCCAGACCCACGCCCATGACTCACGGATCATTGCTCCCCGCCACCGACCGCGCACGCGACTGCAGCTGAATCGGCCGCCCCTGCAACTCACGCAGCTTCGCCCTCTGCACCCAAGTCAACACCTCGCCAACAATCCGCCGCCCCGCCTCAGGCGAGAGACCATTCCTCGATGCGCCTTCCGGCGGATTTGTCATGACCTGACCCCCTCCCGACCTGGAGGCACCCGCACTTCCTCCACCGCTCCCGTCGGCACGGACCGTCGGGGACTTGGGCGGAGTCGAATCCCTGGCCGCTGGATCGCCCCCGGACAACGCAGTCCCTGCCGTCTCCGCGGGAAGGCCATCGCGGATCCGGCCCATCGCCCGCTGCTGCGCGGGAGTCAGGTTCAGGACACGCACGATGTCGGCGCGGAAAAGCACATCGGGGCCGAGCTCCTGCAGACCGATCTGTTCCAGACGCTGCATCTGGGCCGGAGCCAGCGCCCGACCGATCTCAAGTCGCGCATGGGAAAGCGCCTGGTTCGCCTCCGCAAATTTGCGCGACACCCACTGCCGCTCGGCATCTGAACCAGCCGGCAACCCCGCCGGGGGCCGCTGCAACTCACTGGCAAGCTGCGCCTCGAACGCCTTCAACCGGGCCGTGGCCTCAGCCACCGCGCTCTTCTGGGCCGCCGACAGTCCCAGATCCGCCTGCACCTCAGGCAATGTCGCCAGGCGCACCGCGCTCCCACGTCCACCCCCGGCCACATACCGGGCCTCGGCCGGCCTCGTCGCGGTGTTCGTCCCCTGGACGACGCCTCCACCGCCACCCGCCGCCCCTCCGCTCAGCGGCCTCGCCGGAGCAGCCCCACCCGCCCGGGCATCCGCTCCAACCGAAACCCCCGTCCTGCTGAGCACGAGCGTGATCGCCACGGCCACGGCCACGGCCGCCGTCCTCCGAATGTATTGGGTCTCCATAGATCGCATGAACGCAGGTCCGACCTCCCCGGGACGGACACACGGATTCGCCACCATTACGCGGCCATCCTCGGATGTGAGTCAAAGCGAATGCCCGCCTATAAAGGACCTGTCCCTATATTTCGGTTCCCGGGGGTAGGGCGGCCTCTCCGAGGGCGCCGCGCCTGGGTGCGTCCGCGAGGGACGGCGCGCAGCGGAGTGCGCGCCCCACCGTCACTCGGTGGATGCTCCGTCGAGCCGAGAATCCGCCCGTTTTTTTCTGGTTCCGGCGTCGGGGGTTCCCCGCTATACCTTGCCGAACGCGGTCGGACCGCCGGCCGCGTATGTGAACCCGAAGTCGACCTATGCCACTAACGACGACCAAAGAGCTTTTCGCGAAGGCCCTCAAGGGCAAGTACGCCATCGGCGCCTTCAACGTGAACAACATGGAGCTCGTGCAGGCGATCATCGAAGCCTGTGAAGAGGAAAAAGCCCCGGTCATCCTCCAGATCTCCAAGGGCGCCCGTTCCTACGCGAACCCGGTCTACCTCAAGAAACTCATCGAGGCCGCCGTCGCCGTCACCACGATCCCCATCGCGGTGCATCTGGACCACGGTGACACCTTCGATCTCTGCAAGGAGTGCATTGATGAAGGCTTCACGAGCGTCATGATCGACGCATCCCACGAACCGTTCGACAAGAACGTCGACATCTGCCGCAAGGTCGTCGAATACGCCCACAAGCATGGAGCCGTGGTCGAAGGCGAACTGGGTCACCTCGTCGGCGCCCAGTTCGACGAAGGCGAGGAAGGCGGCGCCTATAGCTCCGGCGGACATTACACCCACCCCGACGAAGCGGTCCGCTTCGTGCGCGATTCCGGCGTCGATTCCCTCGCCATCGCCATCGGCAACAGCCACGGCGCCTACAAGTTCAAGGGCGAACAGCACCTCGACATCGAACGTCTCGTCGCCATCAAGCAGTCCCTCATGGACTCCGGCCTCGGCGATTATCCGCTGGTCCTGCACGGCGCCTCGAGCGTGCCGAAGTATCTCGCGCAGGAAATCAACAAGTACGGCGGCACCCTCGGCGAAGACACGGCCGGCGTCCCCGAGGCCGACATCGAAATCGCCCGCCGCACCGGCTGCACCAAGGTCAACATCGACACCGACCTCCGCATGGCCCTCACGGCAGGCATCCGCAAGGCGCTCTTCGAAAACCCGAAGGAATTCGACCCCCGCAAATACCTCG
>CAIMTB010000148.1 GCA_903844265.1 uncultured Verrucomicrobiota bacterium | reverse complement strand
GGTAGGGCGCGCACTCCGCTGCGCGCCGTCCTTTTGTGGACGCAAGGCACGTCGCCCTCGGAGAGGCCTGTTACCAACAATTCTGAAATGCACTCCGCTGAGCGCCATCGGGTGACGACGAAGGCGCGGCGGGCAAGGGACTGCCCGCCCTACCGGGGGAGAAACTGCGTGTGGAGAAACCGTCGGATGAATCGGTTGGGGGTGGACGCGCCGCTTTACATCGCAGAGACCGTTCCTAGCATACGCGCATGGCGGGCGACTTCGATCATTCTGATTTTGTGGATCCGGACTTTGCGGGAGCGCGGCGCCCGGCGATTTCTCCGGCGGCTGCGCTGGCTGCGTTGGCGGCGCAATCGGGAGGATCGGCGGGGTCACGGCCTCCGTCGCGTGACCAGATCAACGAGCAGGTCACGGCGGCGCAGGAGGCGTTGGTCCGGCTGAAGCGGCAGCAGGAGGATCTTGAGCGGGAGCGGACGCAGTTGGAGGAATCGCGGCGGCGGCGGCTCGAGTTCGAGCAGGGCCGTGAGGAGATGCTGGCCCACCTGACGCGGGGCGTTGGGATTCTGACCGAGGTCGAGCAGTCGACGCGTCGCGACGCGGATCACATGGCGCGGACGCTGGCGGATCTCCAGGCTGCGATGGCCAAGGTCTCGGCGCTGAACGAGCAGACGTGGACGGCGGACAGTTACCAGACCGAGCTGACGCGGGCGTTGACCACGTTGGAGAACGCGCGGATGGAATGGAATTCGGCGCAGCTGCGCTGGGCGCGGTTGAGCCCCAGTGCGATGGCGGAGTCGGGTGCGGCGGTGGACGCTTCGGCGTCGCGCTCGGGTCCGGGTTTCGAGACGTTGGTGAACGGACGGACGCCGGCGCAGTGGGCGCGGCTGGGATTGGCGCTGACGTGGCCTGTGGCGTTGGCGGTGTTGCTGGTCGGGTTGGGTCTGGCCATCGCGCTCGCGCGACGGTGAACGTGATCACCCCGGGATTCCTGCATGGGTCTGTTCAAGAAGAAGGCGGATCCGCTGGCTCAGAGGGCGCAAACCCTGAATCGGCGCATTGCCGAACTGGAGGCCGAGATCGCGCGTCTCTCGGTCAATGTCGCCCCCGGCACCGCGCACCGTCCCGATGCGGCGCCGTCCTCGACCTCGGTTCGAACACCGCCCGCCGCGCCGCTTCCTTCGCATGAGCCGGTGTTTGAGAAGATGCCGGTCCGCTTCGTGGATCCGCGTGTGAGCGCGGCAGCGGGCAAGGACGCGGAGGAACTGGGCCTGAAACGTTCCGTGTGGACGCGGGCGTGGCGGCGGGTCAAGGCGCAGATTGCGGATCCCCCGCCGGCGAATGAGAAGCTGGTGAACTATCTTGCCGCGGGTGGCATCCAGGGGCTGCGCCCGCTGCGCTTCGAGCGGCGCATCGCCCGGAACCGGATCACGTTCATCTGCGTCGTGCTCGGGCTTCTCCTCTGGGGTTTGCTCGTGATGTTTCGCCATACGCGCTAGGCGCAAGTGGCGAAGGGAAGGAACGGCGCGTGCCCATGCAGCAGCCCAGCCACCCCGACCGGTTGTGCGTGATCTTCAACCCGACCGCCCGCGGCGACAAGGCGCGCAGCCTGGGGCGGTTCCTCCGGGATGCCGGGGCGAGCGGGGACTGGATTCCCACGCAGGGTCCCGGGACTGCGCGGGGCCTGGCGCGGGAGGCTGTGGAATCGGGGCGTCGTCGGATCATCGCCGCGGGGGGTGATGGCACGGTGTTCGAGGTGATGAACGGGATTGCGGATGTCCCGGACGGGTTTGGGCGTGCCGCGCTGGGCGTGTTGCCAATGGGCACTGCCAACGTGTTCGCCCATGAACTCGGCATGCCGCGGGATCTGGTCCGCGCATGGCGTTCGCTTGAGGCCGCCACCGTCCGCAAGGTCGATGGTGGCCTCGCGGAATATCATGACGATGCCGGCGTCCCACGGTCCGCCCGCTTCGCGATCGTCGCGGGAGCTGGGCTCGACGCCCGTGCGGTGCAGCAGGTCGATTGGAAATGGAAACGGCGCGTCGGGAAGCTCGCCTACATCGCAGCCGCCATGCGGGCCCTCCTGTTTTTTCAGGATGCGGTGCGCTGCACTATCGGCGGCCGGTCCTTTCGTGGCCGGGTCGTGCTCGCAGGCAACGGGCACTTGTACGCCGGCGAGATTGATGTGTTCCGGGGCGGCAGACTCGACAGCGGACATCTGCAGGTGAGCGGCGTTGATCGGATCACGCCTGTAGTCCTGGCGCGGTGTCTGCAAGCGTTTCTCACGGGCCGCTGGGGACAGCATTCCCGCTGCGCATCGGCCTCGGTGGAGTCGCTGGCCCTGGAGAGCGATGGGCCGGGGCCCGTGCCCCTGCAGTTGGACGGCGAGTTTGTCGGATGGCTGCCCGCGACGTTGCGGGTCTTGCCTGGCGCGGTCCGGGTGCTCGTGCCGGGGGAGAGCGGTGGCCGGTGATCAGCGCGGGTTCGCCTGTCAGGGGCGGTTTGCGGAAAACGCCATGAGCTGGTGGGCCGTCCGGACGTAGATGGAATTCCCGGCGATGGCGGGCGTGGACTGGATCGGTTCGCCGAGGTCGTTTTGCGCGAGGACCCGGAGCGTGTCGGAGGCGGCGTCGATGACGGCGATGACGCCCGGGACGGAAGCAAAATAGACGTGACCATCCGCCGCGACCGGCGACGCGCAGTATTGTCCGCCCGGGCCGAGTCGTTCCTGGAAGATCATCGTGCCGTCAGCCGGCTTGATCG
>CAIMTB010000147.1 GCA_903844265.1 uncultured Verrucomicrobiota bacterium | reverse complement strand
GCCGAGACCGGCCACCTCGTTCTCGCCACCCTCCATTCCACCAGCGTCGCCCAGGCGATCGAACGTATCACGGGCGCCTTCGAGGGCGTCGCTCAGCGCCAGATCACCCACCAACTCTCCAACACGCTCCAGGGGATCATCGCCCAGGAACTCCTCCCCGCCGTCGGCGCCAACCGCCGAGTGCTCGCCTACGAGGTGCTCCTCGCGAACGGAGCCATCCGGAATCTCATCCGCGAAAACCAACTCCACCAACTCGACAACGTCATGATGATGGCACGCAAGGAAGGCATGATGCTGATGGACACCTGCCTCCAGGATCTCTACCTGAAATGCCTCATCAGCTACGACGTCGCCGCCGCCCACGCCCGCCACCCGGGCATCGTCGGCCGCCCCAGGAACGGTCCGGGCGTTCCCGGCGCTGCTTGATCCGGGGGAAGATCGAAGGCCGAAGGGTTCGCATCAAGGGACAGGTCTTTCATTCGGGACCTTTCCCGACGATCGCATCAAGGGACAGGTCTTCTGCTTCAGAGATCCGGGACCTTTTCCAACGTGGCACTGCCGAGCCCCGGCCACTCACCGCCCCGCGGCTCTTCCAAAATGTCCACGGAGGGCCCTGACTGCCCGCCAGCAAACCTCCTTTGATCATCGTTCCCAGAATGAGAAACCCACCGAAACTCGTGCGTTGGATCGTCATGGGCACCGCCCTGGCCTTCCAAGCCGCCGCCGTCATCTCCACCTCCGCCCTCGAGGCGGCCCCGTTGGTCCTCTGGTACGACAAGCCGGCCACCCAATGGGTGGAAGCCCTGCCCGTCGGCAACGGCCGGCTTGGCGCCATGGTGTTCGGCGGCCCCGCCCAGGAGCACCTCCAACTCAACGAAGGCACCCTCTGGGCGGGCGGCCCCTACAACCCCGTCAATCCAACCGCGAAAAACGCCCTGCCCGAGGTCCGCAGCCTGATCAACGACGGGAAATGCCGCGAAGCCACCGCGCTCGTCAGCGCCAAGGTCATGGCCCGACCGCTCGGACAGATGCCGTACCAGACGGTCGGCGACCTGCTCCTCACCTTCCCCGGCGCGACGAACGTGACCGACTACCGGCGCGAACTCGACCTCGACACCGCCATCGCCCGCGTCGCCTACACCTTCGACGGCGTGCGCTACACCCGGGAGGTGTTCGCGAGCGCCCCGGACCAGTCCGTGGTCGTGCGGCTCACCGCCGACCAACCCGCCCGCATCTCGGTCATCGCCGGGATGCGGTCGCCCATGACGTCCACAATCGAAACCGACGGCCACGACACGATCGTCCTCAGAGGCGTGGGCGGCGACGCCAACGGCATGAAGGGCCAGATCAAGTACCAGAGCCGGGTCAAGGTCATCGCCAAGGGAGGCCGGGTCACCGCGGAATCCGGGCAGGTGACAGTGCAAGCCGCGGACGAGGTGACGCTGCTGATCGTCGCGGCGACGAACTACCGGAAATTCGATGACGTGAGCGGGGATCCCGAGGCCCGGGTGAAGTCAGACCTGAACGCAGCGGCGGCGAAATCCTTCGCCCAGCTCCGCGCCGACCAGGTGGCGAACCACCAGGCGCTCTTTCGCCGCGTGAAGCTTAACCTGGGGACGACGGAGGCGGCGAAGCTGCCCACCAACGTCCGCATCCAGCGTTTTGCCGAGGGGAACGACCCCCAGCTGGCGACGCTTTACTACCAGTACGGCCGGTACCTGCTCATCAGCTGTTCCCGGCCCGGCGGCCAACCCGCGCCGCTGCAGGGTCTCTGGAACGACAGCAAGAACCCGCCGTGGGGCGGCAAGTACACGATCAACATCAACACCGAGATGAACTACTGGCCGGCCGAGTCCGGCAACCTCGCCGAGTGCGTCGAACCTCTCATCGCCATGGTCGAGGACTTGACGGTGACCGGGGCTCGGACCGCCCGGGAGATGTACGGAGCGCGCGGATGGATGGTGCACCACAACACCGACCTCTGGCGCGCGTCGGCTCCGATTGACGGGCCCGACTGGGGCATGTGGCCGTGCGGTGGTGCCTGGCTGTGCCTGCACCTCTGGGACCGTTACGAGTTCAGCGGCTCCGAGGCGGACCTGAAGCGGATCTACCCCGTGCTGAAGGGCGCCACGGAGTTCTTCCTCGATACCCTCCAGGAGGATCCCCGGAGCCACAAGCTGGTGACGAACCCGTCCATCTCACCTGAGAACGGCCATCCCAAGGGGGCCGCGGTCTGCGCCGGCCCGACGATGGACATGCAGATTCTCCGCGACCTGTTCGCGAACACCCTCCGAGCGGCGGAAGCGCTCGGCGTGGACGAGGATCTCCGCGCGAAACTCGCGGCCGCCCGGGCACGCCTGGTCCCGAACCAGGTCGGCGGTGCCGGCCAACTGCAGGAGTGGCAGGAGGACTGGGACCTGAAGGCGGGCGACATCCATCACCGCCACGTCTCCCACCTCTACGGCCTGTATCCCGGTCGGGACATCACCCGACGCGGCACACCCGACCTGGCCGCAGCTGTTAAGAAATCCCTGGAAATCCGGGGCGACAAGGCCACCGGCTGGGCCACCGCCTGGCGCCTCTGTCTGTGGTCGCACCTGGGCGACGGCGACCACGCCTTCCAGATCCTGAAGTTCCTCCTCGGCCCGGAGCGCACCTATCCGAACATGTTCGACGCCCATCCACCGTTCCAGATCGACGGCAATTTCGGCGGCGCAGCGGGCATCGTCGAGATGCTGATGCAGAGCCGCCCGGGCGAGATCGAACTGCTCCCCGCGCTCCCGAGGGCCTGGCCTTCCGGCAGCGTCGAGGGGTTGCGGGCACGCGGCGGCTTCGAGGTCGACCTCGCGTGGAGCGACGGGAAGCTCACCCAGGTCACGCTGCGCTCCCTGAACGGGACACCCACGACGCTACGGCTCGGCTCCGTGACCCGACCCGTCCAACCCACCAAGGGCCAGACACTCACGTGGGACGGTCGATAGGCCTTCCGTTCCCCCTCCGAAAACTCAGCCGCCACAATGGAACCACTCCCATGAACGCGATCCTCATCGCCGCGCTCGGCGCCCTGGCCGGGCTGTTGGTCTCGGTCTCGCACGCCGCCAACCCCGACGACCGCCCCGCGTTCCCGGATCCTCCCGCCGGTTTCGAGAAGGCACGCGACAACATTCCGCACGGCAAGCTCGAGATGATCGAGTACGCGTCCAAGACGGTAGGCACAACCCGGAAGATGCAGGTCTACACCCCGCCCGGCTATTCCAAGGAAACCAAGTACCCGGTGCTCTATCTCCTGCACGGCATCGGCGGGGACGAGACCGAGTGGCAGCGTTTCGCCCATCCGGAGGTGCTTCTCGACAACCTGATCGCCGACGGGAAAGCCGCACCCATGATCGTGGTGATGCCCAACGGCCGCGCGCAGAAAAACGATCGTGCGGAGGGCGACGTCTTCGCCTCGGCGCCGGCCTTCGCGGTGTTCGAGCAGGACCTGCTGCAGGACGTCATCCCCGCCATGGACTCGCGCTACAGCACTTATACCAACCGGGAAAACCGTGCCCTCGCCGGACTTTCCATGGGGGGAGGACAATCGCTGAATTTCGGACTGTCACACTTGGATACCTTCGCCTGGGTCGGCGGCTTTTCGTCGGCCCCAAACACCAGGCCGCCTGCGGAACTTGTCCCCGATCCGGCGGCGGCAAAGGAAAAGCTGAAGCTGCTCTGGCTTTCCTGCGGCAATCAGGATCGGTTGATCCGCATCAGCCAGGGCGTGCATGGGTATCTCAAGGAAAAGGGTGTGCCCCACGTCTGGCACGTCGACGGCAACGGCCATGACCCAACGCACTGGAGAAACAGCTTGTACCATTTCGCGCAGAAGCTGTTCACCCTGAGTGCGGGGGTCCCTTCCCCCTCGGCGGCTGACTGGCCTCAATTCCGGGGACCGGCTGGCAACGGAATGTCCTCAGCAACAAATGTCCCGCTGACCTGGAGTCCAGCTCAGCATGTAAAATGGAAAAGCTCCGTGCCCGGCCGGGGGCGATCCTCCCCTGTCCTCCTCGGCGAGCGAATCTGGCTCGCGACGGCATTGGAGACCAACGTCCGCAGCTTTGCCGCGGGCCCGGACCGTATGCAGCAGGCGGAGAAGGTCGTGATCGGAGTGGCATGCCTGGAGCGCGCCACGGGCAGACAGATCTACTGGACGGAATTGTTTCCCTTGGACAATCCGCCCGCCGTGAACTCCCTGAACAGCTACGCCACTCCCACTCCAGTCGCCGAATCCGGGCGCTTGTATTGCGATTTCGGCACCTTCGGTACTGCCTGCCTGGATTCGGAATCAGGCGAAGTGCGATGGAAACGCCAGCTTCCCTTGGAGCATTATCATGGGCCTGGCAGTTCGCCGGCTCTCTACAAGAACCTCCTGATCCTGGTGCGGGATGGCGGGGATCAACAATACGTCACCGCCCTGGACAAGGAGACCGGCAAAACCGTCTGGAAAAGCGACCGCCCCCCGCTCAGCACCCCCGTCCGCATGTTCCGAAAGTCCTTCTCCACGCCCTTGGTGTTCGCCGCCGGCGGGCAGGAGCAGATGGTCGTGCCAGGCGCCCAGTGGTTTGTCTCCTACGAACCGGAGACCGGAAAGGAGATCTGGCGCGTGGACAATGGCAAGGGGGAGACCGTGGCGCCTCGCCCGGTCTACGGCGGAGGCTTGGTGTATGTCAGCACTGGCGTGCTCAGTGGCAAACCTCAACTATGGGCCGTGCGGGTGGACGGACAGGGCGACGTCACCCAAACCCACGTCGCCTGGAAACTACCGAGCTCCATCGGCTTCATGCCCTCCCCCCTGCTGGTGGGCCGCGAGCTTTACCTCCTCAGCGACGATGGCTTCGTGACGTGCATCGACGCCCTGAGCGGCGAAATCCTGGGCAAGGCCCGCGCCGGGGGCAACTACTCCGCCTCCCCTGTCTACGCGGAAGGGCGAATCTACTGCTTCGGTCGCGAAGGCAGGACAGTGGTGCTCCGGGCCGACCGTGAGTTGGCGGTTCTGGCCGAGAACCAGCTGGACGGACCCGTGATTGGCTCGCCGGCATTCACCCATTCAGCCATCTACCTCCGAACTGACAGCCATCTCTACTGCCTTTCGTCCGAGGCACCGTAGGCACCTCTGCGAGTCTGGGGTCAAACATTGACTATTGACATTCTGGCCTTGGGCCAACGCAATCGCCACCGCCACCTCGGCAACAGGTCGCCTGGGCCGCTCAGGATTCCTCCCGAGCGGCCCAGGCCACTTGCATGACTCACTCTGGAGGGTCTCAATGCCAGCGCTTACGCTGCTCAGAAGACAAGGGTTCCCTGGGCGGTAATATAATTCGGAGCGCCGGGTATGATGTCGGCCGGAGAGATATCGCCAGAGAACGAGCCGGAGGCATTGAGAAACCGGCCGGTTCCTCCAATGACGTTGACCACTCCTGTGCTGGTCGGCGGCGTGACGCTGTGATCGCTTACCCAGTTCGGCATGTCGATCTGTATTGAACTGCCGTCTGCCGCCGTCCAGGTAGCGGCGACATGGAAATACACCTTGCCGTCGGAGCTGGCTCCGGTCACCACATAGGCTCCGTTGCCGACAAATCGGCCCAGGTGGGTCGCGTTCCCAACGACCTCAAAGGTTCCGTCGAAGTCGGAGGTCGCTGTGAAGCTGATGAGGCCGTCCTCCTTGAACGGCCGTTCAAGCGGCCTCTTGGAGCTGCCGGCCGCGAGCATGGCAAGAGCGCATGCTGCGACAGGGGTGAGTCTTCGAACGAGTAGTGACTTTTTCATGGTCCTGAGCGTTTCGTTCCGCTGGGTTTTGGTTTCGAGAGAGTTGCACGCGGGTCACCGGCGGAACACCTTCGGCAGCTCGTGCTGGCAACAGTAAGGCGCCCTCCATTGTGAGTGCATCCACCCTGTGAATGCGGCAGCCGTGGGAATCAAGCCCAGGCCGGAGGTCACGCCCCTCCCTTGAGAGGCCCGGTCCGTACAAGCCCCGCCCACGCTCCGCTCGCGAGGACGATGACCCACGAGAGGTCGGTGGCGTCCGGCGACCGGGGCCATAGGCAGATTCGTGTGCCGACAACAGGTCGAATGCATGGCGACTCAAACCAGCTCTACAACCATTTCCGGCAGACGTTACGCGGTGCGTGGATTTTCGGCACCAACGTGCCCCAGGAGTGAATCTGGGGTCAAACATTGACTATAGCGTCGCGCTTGCACTGGGCTTGCAAGGCGGCCCAACCCGCGTGTCCGAGCGAGCGGAGGGTCACGATGTTGGCCTCGTAGATCGACGCCGGATCCGCAAGTGAATCGACCGCGCGGGCGATGCTCTCCTCCCGCAGCAGGTGCAGCGTGGGGTAGGGCGATCGGTTGGTCGCGTTGGTGATGTCCTCGGGTTCCGTGTCGGCGAACTGGAACTGCGGATGGAAACTGGCGACCTGCAGGATTCCCGAGAACCCCAACCGATCCACGGTGGCTTCGGCCTCGCCGAGGAACTCGTTGAACGCGTCGAACTCGGTGAGTGCGCGCGGGTGTACCAACAGCGTCGTCTCCAATTGGGCCGGATCGGTCCCGATGAGCAGTCGCAGTTCGCTCTCCAGGACTTCCAACAATGCCTCCGCGCCCGTGACCTCGGTCAGCACGTAGCGGATCTGGTGGTTCACCTCCACGGCCCGGGCGAATGGACAGAGGTTCAGGCCAATGACCACCCGGTTCACCCATGCACGGGTCTCGGCCAGGATCGATTCCGATTCGGGGTCCATGATTGCCTACTTCTGCTCCTTGACCTTCAGGTTGCGGAACTCGATTCGGTAGCCTTCGCCCTCGACGCCAACCAAGCCGCGGGGGGCGCTGCACTCGTTGAACTGGGTGGTCACCGCGCCGTTGACCCACAGGGTCAGGACCTTGCCCTTCGCGGTGATCTCCAGCGTGTTCCATTCCCCGGCCGGCTTCACCCGCCCGTCGGTGAGTTCCTTCCTTGTGTTGAAGGACTTCTTCTTACCCTCCGGCGCGGGGGTCGCCCCGAACAGATAACCATCCTTGGCATCACCGAACTGCGCCTGGTGCCAGATGGCGCCATCATTGGAATTCCGGACGTAGGCGCCGCTGTTGTACCCGGTCTTGCCTTCGACCTTCGTGTAACGAAACTCGAGGTGGAACACGGCGTCGCCGAATTCACGGTCGCACAACAGCATGTCGTGCCCGCCATCACCGTCGCAGACGAGGATCGTACCGGTGTCGTCGAGGTGCCACTGCGCCCGTCCCAACGGGGCGCCAGGCGGTACCGGGACCCGCGACCAGCCCTTGAGGTCCTTGGGGGGCGTGATGTTCACCCAACCCCTGGGATCCGCTTCGAGCGCGCTCGGGGTGGCGTCGGCAGCCAGCAGGCGTCCCTCCATCGCGGACGCGAGCGCGATCAACGCGCAGTTGAGGTTCATCCATCCACGCATCCGACTTGTCGCGCTTTGAGGGTTGGCCATGGGTCAGCGTAGCCCGAGGGGCGCGGGCACCTCAAGCGATCCGTGGGGGAATGGGGTCAAACATTGACAGTCGACATTTGTGGCGATGGACCAGGCGTGCGCAACTTGAAGTAATCCTCGGCAGCGCAGGGGATCCGTCGTTCGTGGGCTGGGCAAAGGTGAAAGTGTCAACAGTCAATGTTTGACCCCATTGCTTTTCTGGGATGTGCGGACAGGACGAAGGTCCGCTCCCAGCCTGGTCCACCCGCGCAAAGTGAATGACGCGGCATTCTCGCCCGATGGGCGCTGGATCGCCACCGCGGCCCAGGACGGCATCGCCCGGATCTGGGACGCAAACCAGGGCGACCTCGTGGCGCAATTCCCCACCGACTCGAGTTCGCTCTCCAGCGTGGCCTTCAGTCCCGACGGAGGGCGCCTCCTCGCCGCCTCCTGGAACGGGACGGCCCGGATCTGGTTACTCACGAGGGAAGTCCGACCGGTGGAGGACCTGCGGTCGCTGGCCAGTCTTCTCGCGGGACGCCAACTCAACCCTTCGGGGACCCTCGCGCGCCTGGGTACCGCCGCCGTCACCAACGCCTGGCACGCCTTGAAGGCCAAGTACCCCGAAGACTTCCGCCCCTGAGCCAGTACCTCCCCCGGGTCCTCGCACCGCTTGCGAAAATTTCCCGCAACGCCGGGCGGGTTCCTCTTTATGGAAGGATAAGCACCCGATTGTTGCCGGCAAGGCCCTCCGCCATCCGGGCAATGACGGCAACCCAGCAGAACACCCATGAACTGCCATCTATCCCACCCGCTTACTCGAAAGCATCCCCTCCAAATCCCCTGCACCCGTCGGGCAGTCCATCCCGGTCCACGGGTCACGCTCGCGGCGATCTGCCTCCTCCTGCTAGCCGACCTGCTCACCGCCGCCCCCGCCGCCGATCTCTTCACCAAGACCAGCATCCCCGGATGGGACGGAACCTTCAGGTCCGTCCAGGCCGGGGCCCTGACCCAAGCCTACCATCCCTCGGCGAACAACAGCGACTGGGCCGATTACGACAATGACGGCCTTCTCGATCTCTTCTTCCCCACGGCTTGGTTCGCGCCGACGAACACACTCCTGCACGGTCGTGCCGATGGGACATTCGAGGCGGTAGCCTCCAACCCGATCACCACCGACCGGACCCCCGTCTCCAATGACTCGATCTGGGGCGACCTGGACAATGACGGCGACCTCGACGTGATCGCCCGAGGGGATTCTACCTACATCTTCCTCAACGACGGAACCGGCGTCTTCACCAGGGCACAGTCCCTGCCGGCAGCGGGGCCGATATGCCGTATCTCGCCGACTACGACAACGACGGAGATCTGGACATGATTTTCAGTGAGGTGAGTTTGTCCGACCATACCTTGGTCCTCTACCGCAACGACGGGAAGGGACAATTCACCCTGACCACGGAGGCCTTCACCGGGCAGGCCTCCACATCGGTCCTCGGACCGTGGGTCGATTACGACAACAACGGCTTTCTCGACCTCTTCGCCGGACGTCCTGTGGCTGGCCGTTTCGAGGTATCGCTCTACCGCAACCAGGGAAACGGCAACCGCTGGCTCAAGCTGACCCTCACAGGCACTCACTCGAACCGCTCCGCACTCGGGGCCAAGGTCCGCGTCCGCGCCACGCTCGGCGGCCGCAGCGTCTGGCAGTTGCGCTCCATCGCCTCGAACCTCTGGTCCGAAGACGGCGGTCGCTCGCACTTCGGCCTCGCCGACGCCACCCAGGCCGAGGAGATCCGCATCGAATGGCCCTCGGGCAACGTCCAGACACTTACCAACGTCGCGGCCGACCAGATACTGGCCGTCACTGAACCGATTCTTTTTCGTCCGGAACATCCCGTTGCGACGATCAACGGGATGCTGACGGTGACCAATCTGACTTCCGCCACGGAACGTCAGTGGTATTTCGAGGGCGCCATCCTTGACGGCAAGACCAACCGCATCCTCACGTTGACAAATGTCCAACCCGACCAGGCCGGTCGTTACACGGCGGTCGGTGACTTCAACAACGACGGTCATGTCGACCTCTTTGTCCCGCGACGCGGCGCGCCGGACGACCTCCTGCAGAACGACGGGAAAGGCTCATTCACCCGGGTGGACGACGCCGCATTCAACGCGCCCAAGGGACAGAGCTTTTGTGGCGCGTGGGGAGACTACAATGGCGATGGACTTCTCGATCTGCTCGTACCAGCACTCAACACAGGCAAGGACGGCGAAAGCGCCGTCACGGTCCTCCATCGCAACCTGGGGGGAGTGACGTTCACGAACATGACCCAGGCAGCCGGGATCAGTTTTGTGGGAGATTCCAGCCTCGGTTCCTGGGGAGACTATGACAATGACGGGCACCTGGACCTCCTCCTGGTCGGGTACGCGTCCAAAGGATACCTCTATCGCAATCGGGGCGACGGTACGTTCCAGTCGGTGGACGTCGGCAATCTACTCACCGACGGCACGAAGCGCTTTGCCGCGAACTGGGTGGACTACAACAACGATGGGTTCCTGGACCTGTTCCAGGTCTGCGGCGACAATCTTCCGGCGGCGAAT
>CAIMTB010000146.1 GCA_903844265.1 uncultured Verrucomicrobiota bacterium | reverse complement strand
CCGGGTTTTCCAAAATTTGGACACGCATTGGGACCATGAACCACGCGGGGATCTACCACGAAGGCCACGAAGATCACGAAGGCCAGAGGATCTGTGTTCCTTCGTGTCCTTCGTGCTCTTCGTGGTGCCACTCCGTTCATGGAGAGGAGGGTTTTCCAAAATCTTGGACACGCATTGGGACCCTGAACCACGCGGGGATCTACCACGAAGGTCACGAAGGCCAGAGGATTTGTGTTCCTTCGTGTCCTTCGTGCTCTTCGTGGTGCCACTCTCTTCACGGGAAGCGCACCCATCAGGTAGCCCCGTCAGGGCGGCGGGCAAGGGACTGCCCGCCCTACCTCTCCCGTTGATCGAGAATTCTGTCGCGAGATCGCTCAAGTTTCAGGCGAACCGTCCGAAAGGTCCCTTGTATGAATGTTGCACCTCCAGCCCCTGTGTCCCTGCTGGACAGCGCCTTGACCGCGGAACGGATCCGCACTGAGTGGGAGGTTGCCGTTCTCACGAAGGTCAGGGAGAACACCATCAAGCAGGGATCCGCCATCGTAGCCCTCATCGAAGCGGCGGTTTCGCCGCCACCCGCGCCGCAATCGGCACCGACGGTGCCGCCGAACTTCGACCAGCTCGCCTGACTCAGGTATCCTTGACGATCAGGGGCTTGAGGGCGGCAGGGTCGTAGGCTCCTTCGAAGTGATAGAAGACCGAGCGCAGGTGACGCTGGGATTTGAATTGCGGGCAAAGCCCGGAGATCGATTCGGTCGAGCCGATGATCAATGCCCCATCCTTGGCCAGGCATCGTGAGATGTTCTGGAAGAGGCGGATCCGGTCGGGTTCGGTGAAATAGATGGCGACGTTGCGGCAGAACACGATGTCGAACGGCGTCGGGAAGGAGAGCGCCTGGAGCAGGTTCATGGTCCGGAAGCTCGCCACCGCTCGAAGTTCATCCCGGATTCGCCAGCAATCCCC
This sequence comes from uncultured Verrucomicrobiota bacterium, assembly GCA_903844265.1. GTDB lineage: Bacteria > Verrucomicrobiota > Verrucomicrobiia > Limisphaerales > CAIMTB01 > CAIMTB01. The sequence goes on along the minus strand of CAIMTB010000146.1, from coordinate 5,345 downwards.
AACCTGCGTGAAGTATCGGGGGATCAACGGGGCGGGCATTCCTCGGTTCAGTTCCAGATTGCTGAACGATCCCAGGCTGGCCTGAGCCACGGCGCGGTCGGAGATGTCGGTGCCAACGATCCGGATATCCCAGTTCTTGAGGTCACCGAGGAGTTCGCGCAGGACGATGGCGATGCTGTAGGCTTCCTGTCCGGTGGAACAGGCGGCGCTCCAGATCCGGATCGGGACCCTGCGTGATCCGAGGCGCTGGCGGCGATCGATCAGTTCGGGGATGAGTTTGTGCCGGAGCAGGTCGAAGGGAGCCGAGTCACGGAAGAACGAGGTTTCGTTGGTCGTGATGGCATCGATGATCTTGCGGCGCAGCGTGTACGACACGTCGGCTTTGACCCTCGCGAACAATTCGGAGAAGCCTGCCGCGCCCGTCTCGCGAAGGAGACCCGCGAGGCGCGTCTCAAGGAGGTACGCCTTGGAGTCGTCGAGGAACACCCCGGTGTTCTCGTGCACATAGCGCGACCAGACCGCCAGTTCATCCCTACTGATGGAAGTGAGGCTCATGACCGCGTTCCACGGACGACCGCCGTGATGCGGGAAGGGATGGCATCGAGAGGCAGCACGCTATCCACGACCCCGGCCTCGGCCGCGGCACGTGGCATCCCGTAGATCACACAGGTGGCTTCGTCCTGCGCGATGACATAGCAACCGTGGCGCTTGAGGAGCCGCAGGCCCAGGGTTCCGTCGCTCCCCATCCCCGTGAGAATGACCGCCATGGCACGCCCGGGGAACTGGGAGGCGACGGAGCGGAAGAGGTAGTCCACCGCGGGGCGGCAATTATTCTCGGGGGGATCGTCGGTGATCTGCAGGATCCGGGTTCCTCCCGGGCCATGGGCGACGCGCATCTGGCGTCCACCGGGCGCGATGTACACGGTTCGCGGCTCGAGCACTTCATTGGCTGAGGCTTCGCAGACACTCAGGGCGCAACGACTGGCGAGGGAATCGGCCAAGGACAGGGTGAAGACGGGCGGCATGTGTTGCACGACCAGCACCGGAACTTCGAGATCGCCGGGCAGCTGTGGCAGGATCCGGGCCAAGGCCTGCGGACCTCCGGTCGAGACGCCGATGAGAACAAATTCAGGTCGGATCAGAGCCGTGGTCAAGCGGGTCATGCGTCCTGCGATGCCTCCAAGCTCGACCTTGGCAGCGCCCACCGGGTTCGGCGGTGCCGGGGAGGCAGGGCGCTTCGGGGGCGCTGGAGGCGTCGCCGGGGATGGCGTGGCGGCGACCGGAGGGCGGAGGATCTCATGGACGACACGGCGATGGGCGATGGCACGAAGGCGCGGGGCGAGTTCGCGGCGGACTGCGGCGAGACTTTCCTCGGGCCCGGCAGCTTCCGGTTTGGTGATGAAATCGAACGCGCCCATCTCGAGGGCGCGGAGTGTCAACTGGCCGCCACGCCGGGTCAGGGCGCTGACCACGATCACGGTCACGGACTCCCGGGCTTCACGGATTGCGGCGAGCACACCCAGACCGTCCAGGTCCGGCATCTCGAGGTCCAGGGTGAGGACATCGGGTTTGAGTTGGCGGATTTTCTCCAGCGCGATCCGGCCATTGGGAGCTGATCCCACCACTTCGACGTCGGGGAGCGATGCGAGCGCGTCGGTGATGACGCGGCGGAACAGGGTGGCATCGTCGGCGACGAGGACGCGCAGGCTCATGCAGTGCCGGGTTCGCGTTCTGCTGAAGCCGTGAATTCGGCCTCGGTCTGGAGGACAGCCGTCAGGTCGAGCAGTGCGACCATGCGATCGCCACCGCGGCAAATGCCTCGGAAGTGCCTTCCCTGGACCCCGTTCAGGTTCGGGGGCGCGGCGTGGAGTTCCGCAATGTCGATTTCCACCGTGTCTGAGACCCGGTCGACCAGCAGGCCGATGGGCTCGCCCGAGGCCTCGACGATCAGGATCCGGTTCTCCGGCCCGGGCTCGACGCGGCCAAGTTCCAGCCTTGAGCGGAGGTCGATGACCGTCACGATCCGGCCGCGCAAGTTACGGATCCCGACCACATAAGGCGGGGCGTGGCGGACTGGGGTCAGGTTTCCAACGCGGACGACCTCCTGGATCTGGGCCGTGTCGACGCCGAAAGCGGACGGGCCGAGGAAGAAGGCGGCGGCGAGCAGGCGCTCGGATCCCGGGTGGGTCATGCTCGAGGGAGGGTGACCGTTTTTCGTGGGGGTCATGACAGGCTCCTGCTTCGCCTGTCCGGGCCATGGTCGGCTGCTTTTCCGCAGTGTCCGGGAGCGTGGGCACTGCCGTTGCCCTTGAGCGCGGCCTGCTTCAACGGGCACTTGGTGTCGCGCGCGCCGGCGGCATGGCGAAGGAAGCAGGGGGTGTAGTGTTTGTCCATTCCGACGATGTGCTGGACGAGCCAACCCTGGAGAGTTTTGAGAAGTTCACCGGGGACTGAGCCGTCGCCGGCGAGCCATCGGTCGCGGGCGGAGGCGACCACCCCGAGGAAGTCGCCGTGGACCTTTTTCTGGGCGGCGAGGCCGCTGAAATCGATCTTGGCCATGAGGGTCTCCTCGGCTTCGAAGTGGTACTCGGTGTAGGCGATGAGTTCCTTGAGGATGGCCTGCGTCCGCGTCGTGTTTTCGCCCTTCTGCAATGCGTCATGCAGGCGGTTGATCAGCGAAAGAAGCTTCTGATGATGGGCGTCCATGGTCACCACCCCCACGGAATATTCCTCCTTCCACGGGATGAATACGCCGGGGGCGGCGGCCCGGGGTGGGGTCTGGGATTTCCGGGTCGCGGGGGAGGAACCGCTGGCATGGAAACGACCGATCACGGCCTTGATCTGGTCGGCAAGGCCACCCAGTCCCGAGGCACTGGCCCGGACATTTTCGCCGGCCTGGCGGAATTCGCCGGCTCCGGCGCTCACACCGGAGATATCGTGGGCGATCGAATGGGAGACCGCGACGGTCTGGGCGAGGCGATCGCTGACGTCCTTCATTGTGGCCGACGCGGCGGCCACGTGGCCGGCGACCTCGCGGGTGACGGTGGTTTGCTGTTCGATGGCGGTGGCGATGGACGTCACGATTTCGCCGACCTCGCGGGTGACGCCGGCGATTTTTCCGATATCGGCGAGGGCGCCGCTGGCGGAGGTCTGGACGCCGTTGATGCGCCCCTTGATATCCTCGGTGGCACGGGCGGTCTGTCGTGCGAGTTCCTTGATTTCGTTGGCGACCACGGCGAACCCCTTCCCTGCCGCGCCGGCCCTGGCCGCCTCGATGGTGGCGTTGAGGGCGAGGAGATTGGTCTGGGAGGAGATGTGATTGATGGTCTCGGTGACCTTGCCGATTTCCTGGGCGGCGCGGCCGAGCTGTTCCATGGCGGCGACGATGGCCGCGGTCTGGGTGGTGGCGCGTTCGCTGATGACGCGGGCGCGTTCCGAATTGGAGGCGATTTCTCCGACGGTGGAACTCATTTCCTCTGTGGCGGCGGCGACGGAGGAGAGGTTGTTGGCGGCTTCTTCCATCCCTGAGGCGACCGACGAGGCGTTTGCGCTCGCCTCCTCCGCGGCGGCGGCGACGGAAGTGGCCTTGTCGGCGACCAGATTCGCCCCGGTGGCGGTGCGGGAAGCCACCGCGGTAAGTTCCACAGATGAGCTGGTGAGAGTCTGGAGGCCGCGGGTGAGATCGCCGACGACCTCGAGAAGGGTGCGGGCAAGGGACTCGAGGCCGCGGGCCAGATGGCCCATCTCATCGGGGCGTTTCGTGAACGGGATGTCGGCCGTCAGATCGCCGTGGGCGAGGGCATGCGCCACCGCGGTGAGTTGGCGGATCGGCTGGAGGATGCTTCGGATGACTCCCCAGAAAACAAAGCCGGCCAGCAGCAGGAAGGCCGCCACGATCACCAGCGCTCTCGTCCGCCGCGCCGCTATTCCCTCGATGCGAGCCTCGAGCAGGCGCTCGAGCTCCACCGCGGAAACATTCCAGAGCGCAAAACTGGCGGTCCTCAGCGCTTCCCCCAGCCTGACAAATTCGTCGGGAGCCGCGACGGGACTGGCACTTGCGGACTGGCGATCAAGAAGGGAGAGAAAACCAGTCGCCGCGGTGCGAAGCTGCTGGAATGGGTCGGCGAGCGAAGGACGGAGGGTCCGGCTTTCGCCGTTGAAAGCGGGGTCCTCATCGAAACTGGACTGCACAGCCGCGACGGTGCGGTCCAGGTCCATCTCGCGGAGGCGTGCGGCCTCGACGGCGAAGCGGACCTGATTCGAGGGTTCGAGGGTGGACGCGGCGGCGGCTTCGCGCGCGAAATCGGTGATCCGCGCCACGCGATCCTGCAGGGACGGGAGCCCGGCGAGCGTCGCGTCCATGAGGTAGAAACTGTCGAGGTCGGGATCAAGGATGAGGTTGGAATGATCGCGAGCGTAGGCGATGGCGGATCGGACGTCGGCGATGAGCCCGGCGTGACGATCGGCGATGGCCCCGGGCGACACGGTTGTCCCCTGCGATTTGAGATCCTCCCAGCTTTGGCGGAGCCTGGGAAAGCGGACGGCCTCCTGGCGTTGTTGTTGAAGCTCCAGTTCGGTGAAGTGGAGAGTGGTTCCGATGGCCTGATCGACCTCGCCGAGGGTCGCGAAGGTGGCGTCGAGATCGGAGCGCGATCTTTCGACCATGGCGGCGGCGGCGGCGTCCCCACGGGCTTTGCCCAGGACGGCCCGCTGATGTTCCGGCAGCAGCTGGAGCAGGCGCACGAGGGGGCGTTCGTACCGGATTCCCTGGGATTCCAGGCGGGCGAACTGGAGGTCGTCCGAGAAACCGCCGAGGATGAAGTGGAGAAGTCCGGCCAGGGGGAACATCAGGGCGGCGACGATCAGGAGGGGGCGCCTCGCGATTCGGACTCTTGCGAAAAGGGCATCCATGGGGTGGCTAGGCGTGGGTTTCGGTGGAGATCCTGAACTGGCTGATGCTCGCCTTGAGCTGCTCGGCGAGGCTTGTGAGATCGTTTGCGGAGGCGGCCACCTGGCGTCCTCCCTCGCGCAGCTCGCCCACCTCGTGGTTCACCGAGGCGATGTCGCGGGCGATGGAGCTGGAGACCTCGGCGGTCTGGGAAACGCGATCGTTCGAATCACGAACTCCGGCGGAGGCCTGGGCGATATTGCCGGCCACATCGCGCGTCACGGTTGCCTGCTCCTCGATGGCCGCCGCGATGCTGGAGACGATGTTCCCGACCTCGCGGATGACGCCGGCGATCTTTTCGATGTCGGCGATGGCCCGGCTGGAGGAGGACTGGACGCCATGGATCTTGGCCTTGATGTCCTCGGTGGCGTCCGCCGTCTGGCGGGCGAGTTCCTTG
>CAIMTB010000145.1 GCA_903844265.1 uncultured Verrucomicrobiota bacterium | reverse complement strand
TATTGGGGATCGGATTTCCCAGGGTAGCCCGCGGCGCGGGCTACCCTGGGCTAAGGGACGGAACCTCTTCGAGGTTCTCCATGTGTTTGGAAGGCACTTCGGTCGGCCAGAGGGAGGGCTTGCCACCGCTTTCGAGCGTGCGAGCAGAACCACCGGCCAGGGGCCGAAGAAAAGCGGTGGCAAGCCACCGCACCCATACCGGAATCGCGTCCGATCGTGCGTGGTTCATGGGTAGGAGGGTTTTCCAAAATTTGGACACGCATTGGGACCATGAACCGCCGGCCCAATCCCTCACCCGGCCTACGGCCACCCTCTCCCGCTGTGGGCGGGCGAGGGACCTGGGGCGTCTGCGGCTCATGGGTTGGCGGGCCACCGGGGCACCCGTTTGTAAGCATCACGCTGGTTGACGGGTGGTCGGCCCAGGGTGAAATTGAGCTGGACCGACGTGCGCTTTCGCTGCCTCTTCGTGTTTGAATCGAGCGTGGAGATACATGCGGTCATGCACAGTCTGCGGGCAATCACTGGCCTGTCTCTTCACATGTCCCGACCGAATGGAATCACTGGTCATCGAGGTACACCGATGACGCGGTTCAGTCAGATCCTACTGTGCGCGGTCTTGTGGAGTGCCTTTGGGGCACACGGCGGCGCACCTGTGCTTGTGGGTCGTTGGCCGGATGCGCCTCGACTTACTGTCGGTGAGTCGGTCTGTTTGGCGACGAATCTTGGAACTCCCGGAGGCAGCTATGCCTTGGTTGCGGGAGGGGTGTCCGGGGTGCATGTGATTGACCTGCGCGATCCCGCCCGTGTGGCCGTGGTCGCAGTTGCCGATACGCCCGGCCAAGCCCTGAGCGTTGCCGTTGACGGCAGTACCGGTGTGGTGGCGGACGGTACGGCCGGGTTGACGTTCCTGGACCTTCGCGTGCCTAGTCTCCCTACGATTTCCGGGCGGTTCTCGACGGGTGGCACGCTGGTGGATGTGGCTGTTGAGGGTGATTTCGCCTACGCGCTGGATTCTGACGGCTCCCTGGTTGTCGTGAATCTATCCACCCTAGCCTCGCCGGTGCTGACCGCGCGGAGGGATCTTGGCGTTGGGGTTCGGCGAGTCCACGTGCGGGATGGCACGGCCTACGTGGCTGCAGCGAGCGGCTTGCTCGTTGTCAGCGTGCTCAACCCCGCCGCTCCCCTCATCCTTTCCTCGTTCAGCAGCCTTGGGGCTTTCGAGGATGTTGCGGTGAATTCTGGGTTGGTTTACGGCGTGGATTCCTCCGGCGGTTTCAGCGTGCTGGACATGGTGAATCCGCGGGCGCCGCGGCTACGATCGCATCTGGCGAAGCTGGCGGATGTGCCCCACGGGGTTGCGGTCCTCGATGGGTTGGGCCACCTGCTGGTGGCGGACGGGGCCGGGGGAGGTGTGCTGGTGGATGCGAGCAATCCAGACCTGCCTCTCGTGCGCCAGAGTATCACCACGGGAGGGGACTCGCGCGCGGTGGACGCCTCCGGGTTGCTGGCGTGCATTGTCGACAGGGTGGGAGGTGCCCGCGTGCTTCTGCTCAGGGACGTGAACTCCATCGCGAGCTCGGATGTCATTGGTCGGATCTCGAGCTCCGGCAGGGCGGTGGCGGTCGCTGCGGAGGATTCCGTCCTTTGCCTTGCCGACGGACAGGCGGGCCTGAAGGTGTTTGATCTGGCGGATCCGGCGAAGCCCGTTCCAGTGACTGGTTATCCTCCTGCCGGTCCGGCTGTGACCGTGGCCTTCAGGGGCGGGCGGTCGATCGTTGGCATTCAGGGTGGCGGGGTCGCGGGGTTGGAGGTGGTGGCCGTGGGGAAGGATTCCCAGGGAAGGCCTGCTCCCGAGCTTCAGGGGCGATATCTCATCCCGACCGGAGCTGATCCTGCCTACGCGGTGAGCGACCTCGACTTCGTGGATCACTGGGCCTACATCGCGGCGGGTGGTGCGGGGCTTGTGGCCGTGGATATCTCTG